>NZ_JACFRV010000001.1:0-390570 GCF_016100775.1 Bifidobacterium sp. W8103 | reverse complement strand
GTTCCCCAGGCGTAGGCGTTGCCGTCGCTGCCCACAGCCAAGGAAAAAGCATAGATATTGTTTTTTGATCCGCTGACTTGGCTGAACCTGATGCCCCGGCTGGCGCTGTCTGGCGGGGTGATGGTGGTGGATTCCCTGCCCAGCTGGCTGCCCTTGTCCGGGCTGATGCTCCACGTGCTGTTCCGGCTTGCCGGCGTCCACTCGGCGGTCAGGGTCAGATTCTTAGTGACGGGCTTGCTGAAGTCGTAGGCGACCTCGCCGGTGAACCACCCATCGAACAGGAAGCCTTGGCGCGTAGGGTCGGGGGAGGGCCGCTTCACCCTGCCGTTGGTGGTGGGGAAATGCTGGTCTGCTGGTTCGGGTTTTCCTCCGCCCGTGTTGAATCGGACCGTGAGCGTGGATCTTGGTTCCGCGCCTCGTGTCAGCGGCTGGTCGACCGTGTACTTCAGGCTCTTGGTGAAGGGCTGGCCGTCCTGACTACCTGTGATGAGAATGGCGGCTGGCCCTGGCTTGCGTGCGGGCATGTCCGCCTGCCATGAGCCGTTGTTCCTGGTGAGTTTAAGCGGCTGGCTGTCCATGCTGGCTGATTCCAAGGTGGATTCTATGATGGTGCTGATTCTTACTGGCTGGCCGGGCTGGCCCTGCCCGTCCAGGCTCCACCTGTAGATGCCGCCCTGCCTGTCCCAGGCGGTGATCCTGCTGCCGATGCGAACCGCTTGCATGTAGCGTTGGTTCTCTTTATTCGCACTGGTGGGTGTTTCGCCGGGCTTCCAGGCCCAGATATGGCCGTCCTTGTCCACGATGAGGGCCTGGCTGTCGTTGGTGGTGATCCGGCTGGCTTTCATGCTTTTTGGCAGGCTGAAAGCTGTGATGCTGGTTGTGCTGTCGGCCAGGTGATGGGTATGACCGTCTGTGTCCAGCAGGAGGAATCCCTGGTTGAGGGCTTGGACTTGGACGATGCGCATGCCCGGGTCCTGCTTGATGCGTTCTGGTTTGGCTTTCCCGGTGTTGATCGTCTCCAAGGTCCAGGCTTGTCCGTCCGCGTCCACGATGAGGGCCTGGATGCCGGAGGCGACGGCGGTGACGGCCTGCGCCTGCCCGGGCAGGCTGAACGTGGCCCGCTCAGTGGATTTCGGATCTTGGCCGGCCTGGTGGCTGTGGATTCGGCCCTGCCGGTCCACGGCCAGCAGCAGGTCTCCGTTCATGCTGATGCTGGTGAACCCGACATCCTGTCCGGTGTCGAAGAGCGTAGGCGCGGGCTGCTGGTTGTCCCAGGTGTATATGTGCTGGTCGGATCCGAGTGCTGCCTGCAGGTGGCTGCCGGCTGTGGCCTGCTGGTAGTGGAACCCTTCGTGAGCCTGGGCGGGGAAAGGAACCTGTTTGGGTGTGTGGTCCTGCGTCCAGGTGTGGATGCGGCCGTTGCCTGTCAGGCCGATAACCTGCTCTCCTGCGGTATGGACGTTGACATAGTAAGGCTCCTGCAGGCTGGGCGGCTTGATGGTTAGCCTAGTGCCGGTGGCGGGCCCGTGCTCCGGGCTCAGCGTCCAGTCCGTGGTTTTCGACCAGTGTGCTTTCAGGGTGGTGTCCTGGAGGATGGGAGTCTGGAAGACGTAGGGCTGGCCGTCACGTGTCCACCCGTCGAACCGGAAGCCGGGACGTTGCGGGTTCTGCTGCGGGGGAGTGGCGAGGGTGCCGGTTTTCACAGTTGATTGGGTAGGCGTGTTGCCGTCGGCCGGGTCGAAGTTCACCACATGCGAAGTTTGATCAGCGGTATCGGACGGCTTGGTTGAAGTGAATCCTGTGTTGTCGGGTGTTCCCGTCGTCGATGACGGAGTGTTTGGGCTTGCTGTTGGACTTAATGATGTGGTGGCTTGTATTGGCGAGGGTGAGGGCAGTGGGGTGCTGGTTGTGCTGCCGGGGGGGATGCCGGGGGTTTGTTCAGCTGTGTGGGGGGTCTGACGACCCCACTCGATGAATGGGGGAGCGTCCGCGTTGGCGGATGCCGTTGCCAGGCCTGCCAGCAGGCCCAGCAGGAGGATCGTCGTCGCCGAGGCGCGACGCAGACGGGTACCCAGATGCATAAGCCGACAACCTTTCGCCCGCACCGGACACAGTCACCTCGAACATCCCCAGAAACGTGCCGATGAATCCCTGCTTACAACGTCCTATCCGTCAGGATGCCGTCCAGCTCTCCACTGCTCAAGCCAGCCCCCACGCCGGCGTACAAGCCATATCGAAACCCAGCCAACTCCCCAACACCACTACACTCATCATGCTACCTGAAAAAACAAGAACACACGACGCCGTTTGTGATATCGGATCCGTATAGGTCAAGCCAGCCTCGGGCTTCGTACCAGCACAGCGTCTCTGTTTACCGCCTCACTGAAGACAAAGCAAGCAAGCATCGTATTGCAACCCGTATTTCAGCTTCAAGTTCCTTGTCTGCCCGGCGATAGAATGGGCTGACGGATCAGGCGCGAGGGAAGCGACGGCTTTAGTGACAACTTTGGACGATGTGGCCGGCGAGGCCGGGGTGTCGAGGATGACGGCATCCAATGCCTTGCGCGGCAAACCATCGGTCAAACCCTCCACGGCACGTCGTGTGCTGGAAGCGGCGCAACGACTGGGGTATCGGCCCAATTTGGCGGCCCGGCGGCTCAGCTCGGGCAGATCCGGAATCATCGGCTTCTCCACTGTGGAGCTGGACCGTTCGCCCTTCTCTGCTGCCCTGGCGGCGGCGGTATCGGATCAAGCCTTCAGCATGGGGTATCAGACGCTGATTCAGCAGACCCGGCAGATGGCCAGCTACGAGTCATCCATGGTGGCAGACATCGCCACCCAATTCTGCGAGGGGACTATCCTGTCCGCGCCGGCCCTATCCGCTGATTCCATTGCCGCGCTCAATCGACGCTATCCCTTGGTGGTCTTCGACGGGCCTCGACTGGACCAATCAGTAGACACCGTGCGCAGTCCTAACCGCAAGGGTGCCCAGGCTGCAGTCGAGCATCTGATAGACCGTGGTTGCCGGCGGATTCTGGTTCTTGGCGCCGCCTACAAAGCCCCGGACGAGCTGGCCCGGTCCAGCCTGGGGCGGGAACAGCGGCTCTTGGGGGCCATGCAGGCAGCACAAGGCCACGGAATCCGCATAGGGCCCGAAGATGTGGTCGACTGTGAGTGGGACCAGGGCAACGCCGACCAGGCCATGGCCGCCCTGCTGTCTCGCCGCAGGGATTTTGACGGGATCTTCGCCCTGACGGATGTGGTGGCCATCGGGGCCCTGCACGCGCTGGGGGAGCATGGGGTTCGGGTGCCCGGGCAGGTGGCCCTGATCGGTTTCGACGGGCTGGAAGTGTCCCGCTTCCTCACACCCGCCCTAACGACCATTCGCGTGGATACGGACCGGGTGGCGGCGGAGTGCCTGCGACTGCTCACGGCTCGGATGAAGGATCCGCCCGGCAGGCATCAGCCCGAGCAGGTGGTCCTGCCTTTCACGCTGGTGGAGGCTGGCAGCACAGCCCGGTCCTGAGCCCTTCAACCGCGAATCAACGCCAGAGTCAGCAGGTCAGGGGTGGCACCTTCGGCTCCGGCCTGGATCTGCACCCTGACGGCCCGGTCGGGCAGGGCATCCAATCCATGACCGGTCAGGGGGTAACGGTCCAGTACTCTGCCGTTTTCGCGGCTTCTTACGGGCTGGCCCAATTCCAGGCCTTCCGTCCGCAGGGAGTAGGGCGCGGCGCTGCCCTGGTCCCGCATGGCCACCTCCAGCATTTTCGCACCGCCGGTGGCATCCCGCAGCCGGTACGAGAAGCAGCCTCCGGCCAGGGCGTGACGGGTGTTGATTCCCTCAATCAGCTCCTGCCGGTCATTCCTACCCTGATACTCGTGGTCGATTTCGGACTGCTGGGACCCGCAGTCCACCCGGTCGCAGACCTGGAGCTCGTGGGCCTGCTCCTGTGCATCAATTTCTTCCAGGGCCCGGTGAACACGGTCCTTATCGCCATCCTGCGCCCAGGGCAGGTAGACCGAATATCGGGAGGCCTCGATGGAGGTGAATGGGACCAGCAGCAGGCGTGAATCGGTCCATCCCGGTTTCCCGTCCTTTGGTCTGGAGACGGCCACCTCTATGGCACCGTCGTCCTGGGGGTGGGGCAGCAGGAAGTCCTGGGGTTCTCCCTGGAGTACGGGCAGGTCGCCCAACGGACGCAGGGGGCCGGAGGCGATGTGTCCGGCACGGGAGTCGTCAGCCTTCAGGCCTATCAGGTCGGCATCGTCGCTACGGGCAGCCATGACCTTGACGCCGCGCAGCAGGCTGACCCAGTCCGACCCATCCGGCAGGGGCTCGGCAGTCACCCGGACCCGATGGCACAGCTCCAGGCTCATTCGGCCGGTCCAGGTCAGATGCAGGTGGTCGAAGCGGGGGCTGCCATCCGGATCGGACTTCGCCGGCTCGACGGTCAAGTTCGCCTGGCCTTGCGCAATCCGGTAGTCGGCATCCTCCACCCACCAGGGATGGCGTATGTCGAGGTCCAGAGTCTGCTGGCTTTCCCCGTCGGCCTCCAGATCCAGATGGCCCAGATTGGTGGTTCCAGGGCCGGGAGCGTAGGCCAGGTTGACCCGTAGCCCGCGCTGGGACCAGTCCAGGCTGGCGGGGATGAAGAGGTTGACCGCCAGGGACTCGGTTTTCTGGCCGGGATCCTCTTCGGGGCGGCGCTCGAAGATCATGGCACCGTAGCGGGCGTGGTTTTCCAGGCCGGTGCCCACACAGCACCAGAAGGAGCGCTGGGCGCTGGAATAGACCCGATAGTGCCGGGGTCGCATGGGGGTGAAGTAGACGAAGCCGTGCTCGCGGATGCCCACTGTGGAAACCAGGTGGTTGACCAGGACCCGCTCATAGAAGTCCAGGTAGCGGGCCTGCCCGGCGCGGTCGTAGAGGCGTAGGGCCAGCTTGGCCATGTTGTAGCTGTTGCAGGTCTCCAGGCCCTCGCGGGAGGTGACCATGGCCGAGAAGTCGTCCGGCGGATTGAAATGCTCGGAGATGGAGTGGGCCCCGATGGAGACTGTGCGCTTGTCCACCACACCATGCCAGAAGGTGTCCACGGCTGTGCGGAAGGTCTCGTCTCCGGTGATTTCGGCCAGACGCTCGTAGCCCAGGACCTTGGGTATCTGCGTATTGGCGTGCAGGCCGGTCAGCTGGTCCTTGCCGGCGGCCAGCGGCTCGAAGAAGGGACGGTCGGTCAGGCGGCGGGCCTGGCGAAGATAGCGGTCCTCTCCGGTCAGCTGATAAAGGCGGGCGAAGGCCTCGTTCAGACCCCCGTACTCGCAGGTCAGCATGGTCTGGAACTCCTGTTCGTCGATCCTGTCTGCCAGGTCGCACCACCAGTCGGCCAGGCGCAGGACCATGACGCGGGCCATTTCGGAGGCGCTCTTGGTTTGGAAGGACTGCCAGCAGTCCAACAGGCCGGCGAAGAGCTTGTGCAGGTTGTAGAGGGGCACCCAGGAGCCCAGAAGATCGAAGGACTGGGCCTGCACGTGACCCTCCCGCAGGTTCCGGAAGAGCTCGGCGCTGTGAGGCATGCCGCCCAGGAAGCCGTCGCCCGAGGCCTCCTGGCACTCGAGCAGGCCGGTCAGCATGCGGGTGGCGCGCTCCAGGAAGGGCCAGGTTCGCAGAGTCTGCCAGTAGGCCGCAAGTCCGGACAGGTAGTGGCCGCCGATGTGGCCATCCAGACCCATGGACTCCCAGTTGGGGTATGGATCCGCTGTGGCGGTTAGGCCTGCCTCGCGCCGGTAGGGGGCCAGAAGGCGATCGGGATCCAGGCTCAGCAGGTAGTCCGCGCCGGCCTGCTGTGCATCGGCGTAGACGCTGCCGGGGGTCAGACGGACCTGCGACGGGTTGAAGTGGGCATCCGACCCGGGACGGTTTTGCATGGACTGGGATTGATGGCGCGCATCGGTCATGGCTCCTCCTTGCGGTGCCGTTCGGACAGGCCTGCGATGGCGGAGTCGGCGGCATTGCTGATGATAATTGTAGCGCTACATATATTGTCCATTCCGGCAGGCTGCCATGCGATGCCAAAGTTGTCTGGCGGAAGAATATGGGTGGCCCCGTTGCGTTGGGGGAGTTAGGGCCACCCGTGTGGTCCGGGGGTGTTTGGGGATAGTGATAACCCGGACCTACTTACACGAGGGAAGTCTTTATTGTTGTCGGCTGAGGGTTTCCATCCGGTGGCGCCTGGCTGCTGCGGCGCATGCGAAGGCGAGTAGCCCGGCGATCAGCAGGGGGACCAGGCCGCCTCCGCCGGCCCTAGGCAACACGCTGATGGAGTTGTATCGATACGTGTTGCTGGTGTCGGGGGTCTGGTCTGCTCCGTTCAGCCTCCATTCGATGGTGACGGTTGATATGCCGGGCATATGCGCCGGCGTGGCAACCGTCCAGGTGCCATCGGGGTTCCTGGTCAGGTCGGAGGCTTCAACATTGTCGAACAGGACATGCGTGGGGATGCCTAGTTCGGGGAAGTTGTCCTTGGCTGGACTGGCGGACTGGGTGTCGCCGGTGTCGCGGCCCAGCTGGCCCTTGGCGTTGTCCCCCCAGCTGTAGAGGTTGCCGTCAGATCCCAGGGCCAGGCAGTACGATGCACCTGCGCTGGCCTGGGTGAAGGTGATCCCTGCCGGGGTATCCACCTTGTTGGGCCTGCCTGCCGAGATTTTGCCGCTGTCGCCCCAGGTGTACAGGCTGCCGTCGGAACCCAAGGCGATGGAATGCTTGCCTCCTGCGCTGGCCTGGGTGAAGGTGACGCCAGCCGGGGTGTCGACCTTGCCGGGCTTGTCTGCGGGGGTGCTGCCGGTGTTGCCCCAGGTGTAGAGGCTGCCGTCGTCGCTCACGGCCACGGAGTGGCTTACGCCTGCGCTGGCCTGGGTGAAGGTGACGCCAGCCGGGGTGTCGGCTCTGCCGGGCTTGTCTGCGGGGGTGCTGCCGGTGTTGCGCCCGAGCTCGCCGTGGGTGTTGTCTCCCCAGGTGTATATCTCGCCTTGTGTGTCCACGGCCACCGTGTGGCCCTGGCCTGCACTGACACTGGTGAAAGTAACATCTGCCGGGGTGTCGGCCTTGTCGGGTTTGTCAGCGGGGGAGCCGCTGGTGACGGTACGTCCCAGCCGGCCGGTGCCGTTGTCGCCCCAGGTGTAGAGGCTGCCGTCCGAGCCCAGAGCCACGGCATGAGATCCTCCTGCGCTCGCCTGGACGAAGGTGATGCCTGCCGGGGTCTCAACCTTGTTGGGCCTGTTGGCTGGGGTGCCGCTGGTGACTGTGCGCCCGAGCTCGCCGTGGGTGTTGTCTCCCCAGCTGTAGAGGCTGCCGTCGGAGCCCAGGGCCACGGAAAATCCGTAGCCCGCGCTGACATGGATGAAGTTGACGCCTGCAGGGGTATCCGCCTTGCTCGGGTGGCTGTCCTGCTTGCCGGCAGTGTCGCGGCCCAGCTGCCCATGGCTGTCGTTGTCCCCCCAGGTGTAGAGGCTGCCGTCGGAGCCCACGGCTGCGGAATGGATGTCTCCTGCATCGGCTTGGCTGAGCCGGATGCCGCGTTCCGGTGGCGGGGTCAGCGTGACGGTTTGGCCACCGGTCTCAGGCCCGTTGTCCTTGTCGAGCTTCCACCTGTTGCTGTCGGCACTGCTCCAGTGGGCGGTCAGAGTCGCCGAGCCGGTGACCGGCCTGCTGAAGTCATAGGCTGTGTCGCCGATGAACCAGCCGTCGAACAGGTGTTTATTCTTGGTTGGATCCTTGGCGGGGGGTTTCAGTCGGTTTCCCTCGGTCACGGGTTGGAAACCGAACCCAGTGCCACCGTCGGGGTCGAAAACGATAAGGTAATTGCCCAGGTATCTGTAGGACAGACGCGCGTCTGGACGCTCACCGTTCATCTTCCAGGTGATGACTACATCAACTCTGCCATGGTCATGTGGGGGCGTGGTGACGCTCCAGGTGCCGTCCGGGTTGGCGTCGAGGTTGCTGCCGGGCGTCCCGCCGAAACTCACATTATCGGGCTTGGGATCCTCGGGGAAGGCGACCATGCCGGGGCGGCTGTCGTACCTGCCACTGGTGGGGCGTCCCAATTCGCCGTACTGGTTGTATCCCCAGCTGTAGAGGTTGCCATCCGAGCCGATGGCCAGGGAGTGGGAATAGCCGGCGCTGACCTGGGTGAATTTTGCGATGCCCGTCGGCATGGTCACCTTGCCGGGTTTGGCCTCATATCTGGCTGATCCGGTGTCGCGACCCAGCTGGCCGCAATCGTTGCTTCCCCAGCTGTAGAGGTTGTCATCCGAGCCGATGGCCAGGGAGTACCTGCGTTCTGTGCTGATCTGGGTGAACTTCTTGACGCCTGCCGGCATGTTCACCTTGCGTGGTCTGCGGTCTTGTGTTGCTGATCCGGTGTTGCGTCCCAGCTGGCCAGATTCGTTCCAACCCCAGCTGTAGAGGTTGCCATCCGAGCCGATGGCCAGGGATGTCCACTCTCCAATCGCGATCCACGTGTATTTCTTGACGCCAAGCGGGGTGGAGACTTTGCGCGGTGTGCGGTCTTTGAAGTCAAGGTCGCCGGTGTAACGTCCCAGCTCGTCATAAGTATTGTCTCCCCAGCTGTAGAGGTCGCCGTCCGAGTCCAGAGCCATGGAGTAGAAGGTCCCTGCGCGGATCTGGGTGATTTTCGCGACGCCTGTCGGCAGGTTCACCTTGCCTGGCTTGGCATCATATGTGGCTGAACCCGTGTCGCGTCCCAGCTCCCCGTAGCTGTTTGCGCCCCAGCTGTAGAGGTTGCCATCGGAGCCTAATGCAAGGGAATGCCAGGATCCTACGCAGGCTTGGGTGAAGTGTACGCCGGCCGGAGGAGTGACCAGCCCCGGCTGATTGTCTCTCTTGGGTTCGCCGGTTGTCTCGCGTCCCAGTTGGCCTTGTTTGTTGTATCCCCAGCTGTAGAGGTTGCCGTCCGATCCCAGGGCCAAGGAATGAGAGGATCCTCCGCTGACCTGGGTGAAGCGGACGCCGGCCGGCGGGTTGACCAGGCTCGGTGTGCGTTTTTCTTCTTCGGGGGTTCCCAACTTGTAGTTGTTGTCCCCCCACCGGTAGAGGTTGCCGTCCGAGGCTATGGCCTGGGACCCGTCTTCTTCTGCCGGGATGATGTGGCTGAAGCGTATGTCTGGTTTGGTGGGCGGGGTCAGGGTGATTTTGGCGTATCCTCCAGTCTTCCCGGAGGCGGGGGAGAGGCTCCAGGCGCTTGTGCCCTTGGTCCAGTGGGCGGTCAGGGTGAGATCTGTGGTGACGGGTTGGGTGAAGTCGTAGGCCACCTTGGAGTCGCCGTTGGCGTCTTTGGCGAACCAGCCATCGAACAGGTAGCCGTCCCTGGTCGGGTCTTGCGCGGGACGGCTGGCCAAAGCACCGTCCTTGACGTTCTGGGAGTCGATGTCGCTGCCGTCGGCGCTGTCGAAGACGACCCGATATGAAGTTGAACCTGCCTGAGCACGGCTTGCTGCCGTACCGACGGATGCGTCTGTTTGCTGGTCTGCTGTAGTTTCTTCCAGTCTGGTCGGCTGGGCCGGGCCGATCGGTTTCGCGATGGCGTCGGCCGCAGTGAGGCCGCCGATGATCATGCTGGCTGGAAGAATGACAATAACTTTCAAAATGTCTACAACAATGGCTGACCGGGAAGACGCGTCCGGATGGCACATGATCGCTACAAACCCCTTTCCCAAGATAAGGCGGTCCGATGATGAAAACCCCAAGTTTTTTCATCGGTCGCATGCCGGGCACGTTCCCGGTAGCTAGAAAGAACGCTAGCATGCAGGTTCGGGTCTTAAGGGGAGCAACACTCGGATAAAACGAGTAAAAAATATTATGTCAAGTTGGGATGCGGATATTTTCCTCTAGGCGCAGAGATAAAAAAGAAAATGGGTGGCTCCCTGATTCCAGGGGGGTGCGGAGCCACCCATCATGTCCGGGCCGTTCTTGGGATGCGGCCCGACCGCTTACTCGAGCGAAGCGAATTCATGCTGGTGGCGTCCGGCTGCTAGGGCGCCGGTGGCGGCAAGCAGGCCTGAGGCGAGCAGGAGGAGTACCCCCGTGTTGCCTGTGAGGGGGAGGATGCCTTTGAAGGTGTAGCTGAGGTGGGTCGGGGTCTGGTTGGCGGTGCCCAGGGACCAGTCCACGATCACATCAGACAGTCCCGGATTGTGGGCTGGCGTGGCCAGGGTGACTGACCCGTCCGCGTTCTGCTGCAGGCTGTTGGCTGCCGTCTGGTCGAACCTTACGCCGGTAATCAGCGGCGGCGGATATAGCGCCACCAGCGTCGGCGTAATGATCTTCGTGCCGTTGTTGCTGCCCGTGCCGAGTTGCCCACGGTAGTTGTATCCCCAGCTGTAGCTCTTGCCGTCCTGACCGATGGCCATGGAACAAGCCGATCCTGCGCTGATCCGCGCGACCATGAACCCCTTGCCTGCGTTGTCCTGGCCTGCGGGGGGTGACACTTGTGAGGGGACGAGCAGCTCGGAGGTGCCCTGGTTGCCGCCCAACTGATCAAAGGTGTTTTCTCCCCATCCCCAGGCTGTGCCGCTATGGTCGATAGCCAGCGAATATGTGGCTCCGGCGATGATTTGGGCGGCCTGGAATCCCTGGCTGGCATCGGCAGGGTTTTTTACCTGCGTGGGTGTGGACCGGTCGGTCAGCGTGCCATCGCCAATCTGGCCCGATGTGTTCCTTCCCCATGCCCAGGCTGTGCCGTCCTGACCGATGGCCAGCGCGTGGAGTTCGCCCACGCTGATCATCCTGGCCTTAAAGGTCTTGCCGGCGTTCTTGGGATCGGGCACGGGGGCTGGGTCGGCAGCATATACGGTGCTGTATTTTCCTGTGCTTTGGCCGTTGCCGAACTGTCCGTGGTTGTTGTATCCCCAGGTGTATACGTTGCCGTCGGCGTCCAGGGCCATGAGGAAGCTGTATCTTGCGCTTACCTGGACCGCCTTCAACCCCTTGTCGGAGCCGCTGGGATCCTTGGCCAGGGCCGGTGTCAGTTTGGGCGCGCTATAGGTGTCCTGGTCGTTGGTTTCGCTGCCCCAGACGTAGACGCGCCCATTCAGGTCGATGGCTGCCGAATCGGTGAAGCCGGCGGTCACCTGGGTGGCCTTGAAGGGTTGTCCGTCTGGGCCCTTGACGGGCTGTGGCTTGGAGTGGTCTTGCCTGCTGCCGTCGCCAAGCTGGCCATATTGATTGTGTCCCCAGCTGTAGACGGTCTGGTCGGAGCCGATGGCCAGCACGTGGGTTCCGCCTGCGGCGACCTGCGTGTAGGTGAACCCGGTAGCTGCGCCGTCAGGCAGGGGGACCTTGGTCGGCGCGTACTGTGTGGCCGTCGTACTCGGATCCTGGCCCAGCTGCCCGTAGTCGTTGCCGCCCCAGGCGTAGGCATTCCCATCGCTTGTCACCCCTACAGAAAAACCGGCAAAATTATCGCTGGCGCTTATCTGGTTGAAGCGGATGCCCCGGCTGGTTTTGGGCGGGGTGATGGTCACCTGCTGGCCGCCCTGGGCATCGCCATTATTCGGGCTGATTGCCCAGCTGCCGATGTCTACAGGGCTCCAATGGGCGACCAGGGTGATGCTGCTGGTGACGGGCTGGCTGAAGTCATAAGCCACCTTGGATTCGCCTTTTGAGTCCTTGAGGAACCAGCCGTCGAACAGGAAGCCGTCTTTGGTCGGGTCTGCGATCGGGCGTGTGGCCTGCCTGCCTTCGGTGACGGACTGGGGTCCCGGCATGCCCGAGGGTGCTGTAGGGGAGTCACTGTCGGAAGAGAAAGTGACATGGTAGGTGTTCACGTATTGGTAGGTCAGGTGGGCGTCGGGCTGCTGGCCGTTCATGCCCCAGATGATGGTGACATCGGTCTTGCCTGCTGCATGCTGGGGCGTAATGACGCTCCAGGTGCCGTTCGACTCGGTGATGAGGTTGGTGCCGGGCGTCCCGCCGAAGCTGACGCTGACGGGTCTGGGATCCTCGGGGAATGTGACTGTGCCGGGGAGGGCGTCAGAACGACCAGTGGTCGTGCGTCCCAACTGGCTTCGGCTGTTGTCTCCCCAGCTGTAGAGGTTGCCGTCCGAGCCTAGGATCAGGGAGGAGGTATTTTCTGCGTTGATCTGGATGCAGCTGATGCCTGCCGGCAGGGATACTTTGCCCGGTGTGACATTTCTCAAGCTGTTGGCATCACGCCCCAGCTGGCCGAATTTGTTGCTCCCCCAGCTGTAGAGGTTGCCGTCCGAGCCTACGGCCAGGGTGTGTTGGTTTCCTGCGCCGAACTGGGTGAATCTCGTGACGCCTATGGGCAGCGTCACTTTGCCTGGATCGATGTTTTGTGTTGGTGTGTCGGTATCTCGTCCCATCTGGCCGTAGCTGTTGTAACCCCAGCTGTAGAGGTTGCCGTCTGAGCCCATGGCCAGAGAACACCATCCCTGTGCGGCAATCGCGGTGTATTTCGTAACGTCTTTCGGCAGGATCACTTTGTTCGGCAGGGTTCCTGGCTGTTCGCTGTTGGTGTTGCGTCCGAGTTCGCCCTGAGTGTTGTCTCCCCAGCTGTAAATGTTGCCGTCCGAGCCCAGAGCCAGGGAATAGAAGGTTCCCCCGCTGATCTGGGTGCAGGTGATGCCTGTCGGCATTGACACTCTGCCTGGCGTGGCGTCGTAGGTCGCTGATCCCGTGTCGCGTCCCAACTGGCCTCGGCTGTTGTCTCCCCAGCTGTAGAGGTTGCCGTCCGAGCCGATGGCCAGGGATTGCGAGTATCCGGCGGTGAACTGGGTGAAGTGGACGCCGGTCGGCGGGGTGACCAGGCCCGGTCTGTCAGCTGGCGTGATGGTGGTGCTGCGTCCCAGCTGCCCGTTGTCGTTTAGTCCCCAGCTGTAGAGGTTGCCGTCCGAGCCCATGGCCAGGGAAAGGCTCATTCCTGCGCTGGTCTGGGTGAAGTGGACGCCGGTCGGAGGGGTGACCAGGCCTGGGGTGCCTTCTGGCGCCTTGCTCGGTGCGGTGGCTGGTGTCTCATTGGTGTCGCGTCCCAGACTTGCTTTGTTTTGTCCCCAGCTGTAGAGGTTGCCGTCCGAGCCCATAGCCAAGGTATGCCATAGACCCGAGCTGATGTGGCTGAATCGTACGCCGGGTTTGGCGGGTGGGACCAAGGTGATCTTGTCGCCTCCGGCGGCTGACCCGGAGGTGGGGGAGAGGCTCCAGGCACTGGTTCCCTTGGTCCAGTGGGCGGTCAGGGTGAGGTCTGCAGTGACGGGTTGGGTGAAGTCGTAGGCAAGATTGCCGGTGAACCAGCCGTCGAACAGGTAGCCGTCCCGGGTCGGGTCCTTGGCGGGCCGGCTGGCCAGTGCGCCGTCATCGACGTTTTGAGGGTCGATGCTGCTGCCGTCGGCGCTGTCGAAGGTGACGGTGTGCCTTGTTGAGCGTGCCTGGGGGCGGCTGTCAGGTGTTTGATCGTGTTCGGGTGTGGTGTTCAGTGGCGAGGGTGTGGTGTTCAGTGGCGAGGGTGTTGGTGTCAATGGGGACCGGGGTGTCGTCGGCGTGGTCTGCAGCGTTGGCTGGCTTGTGTCGGTGTTGGTGTCGGTGTCGGCTGTGGCGAGGCTGCCCATGATCAGACATGCGGGCAGGATGATGGCAAGCAGAAGGCTCGCGGCAATGCATGGCCGGGCAGAAGCATCCCTATGGTGCATGATGGCTGCGAACCCCTTTCCCCAAACAGGTGGCTCGATGATGAAAATCCCCAAGTCGCTTCACGAGACGTGTGCCGGGGACCATCCCGACAGCTGTATTGCAGTCTATCATGCGCGGACGGGCAAGAGTGAAAGCAACACCCGGGTGAATGCAACACCCGGTTGAATAAAGAAGGGTGGCTCCGCTGTGTTGGGGGATTGCGGGGCCACCCTGTAGGGCCAGGATCGTCATAATTTGGGGATAGACGTAATCCGGGCCTGCTTACTCGTGCGAAGTCTACTGATTCAGGCTTCTGGCCTTTCTCATGCGTCGCGCTGCCATGGTTGCTGTGATGATGAGCAGACCAACGGCGAGGGGCAGGAATATGCCGGTGCCGCCGGCCCGAGGCAGGACGCTGATGGAGGTGTACAGGTAGGTGTTGCTGGTGTCAGGGAGTTGCGTAACCCCGTTCAGCGTCCAGTTGATGGTTACCGTAACCGGCCCTGGTGTGTAAGGCGGCGTAGTCACATTCCAAGTGCCGTCATTGTTGGCTGTCGGATAAATTCCGCTCGTATTGCCGAACTGAACGAGTTTGGGAATACCGATTCCAGGGAAAATGATCTTGCCTGGATGCGGATCATGGTCACCGCTGATGTCGCGTCCCAACATACCTTGGTCGTTCTTTCCCCAGCTGTAGGTGTTGCCGTCCGATCCTATGGCTGAAGAGTGATTGCCTCCTGCCTGAGGCTGGATGAGGGTGATGCCGGCTGGAGCGTCCACTTTGGTAGGCAGATAGTCGGATTTGCCGCTGGTGGTGCGTCCGAGTTGTCCGCAATCGTTGTATCCCCAACTGTAGAGGTTGCCGTCAGATCCTGTGGCGAGGGCAAAGTAACTTCCCGCCACAAACCGGGTGAAATGAACATCTGACGGCATGACGACCCTGGAAGGGGTCGCAGAAATCAGTGCCGTGTTTCCCAACTGATCTTTGTTGTTGCCTCCCCAACTGTAGAGATTATTGTCGGAGCCGAGAGCCAGCGAGAAGTTCAGGCCCGTGCTGGCTTGTGTAAATGTGACGCCGGTTGGGGCCTTTACTTTGTAGGGCAGAGGGTCATATAGGTCAGTTGTCGTACTACGTTGGCGGCCCAGTTGGAACGAATTGTTGTATCCCCAGCTGTAGAGGTTGCCGTCCGAGCCCAGGGCAAGGACATGCTTGCTGAATGGACCTGTGAAAACCTGGGTGAATGTGATGCCTTCGGGTGCAGCGACTCTAAGAGGGTCTCTGCTCTTTAATCCTGACCTGCCTTGCCCTAGTGCGCCTTCTCTATCGTCTCCCCAGGCGTAGAGGTTGCCATCGGAGCCTAATGCCAAGGCGAAGCTATCGCCCGCGTAGACTCGAGTGTAGTGGATTCCCGCAGGCGGTGCCACTTTGTCTGGGGGATTGCGATTGTTGGCGAAGGTATTGCGTCCCAGCTGTTCACAATCGTTGCTTCCCCAGGTATATACATAGCCGTCTGAGCCAAGGGCCAAGGCGAACTTTTGTCCTGCAGCGGCCTGGGTATAGCGGACTCCGGCGGGAGTTTCCACCACGACAGGCTTATCTGAGGGGGTGTGTCCAAGTTGGTAATTATAGTTTGTCCCCCAACTGTAAAGGTTGCCGTCTGAACCGAGAGCCAGGGAAAAATCCTGTCCCGCTTGGATCCAAGAGAAGCGGATTCCACGTGGGCCTTGCGGCGGGGTGAGTTTGACGCTCTGGCCGCCGGTTTGCGGTCCTTCTTTCTTGTCGATGGTCCAGTGCGAGACGGGACTGAAGTGGGCGACCAAGGTGATGTCGCCGGTGACGGGCTGATTGAAGTCGTAGGCTATATTGGAGTCGCCCTTGGAGTCTTTGAGGAACCAGCCGTCGAACAGATAGCCGTCCTTGGCCGGATCCTTGTCGGGGCGGACGGCCTGATCGCCATCCATGACCCGCTGGGCATCTGGTGTTGGTGTACCGCCTGCACCGTCGAAAGTGACTGTGTACGTGGAACCATCATACTTGTAGGGCAGGTGTGCATCGGGCTGATGGCCGTTCCTGATCCATGCGACTGTTAGGTCCACCCGGCCCTTTTCGTGCGCTGGGGTGCGGAAACTCAAGGTGCCGTTCTGGTTCTTGGTCAAGTCGGTAATCGGGGTTCCATCCAGCTTGGCGCTGATGAATTTGAATGCTTGTGGGAAGTCGGCCTTGTTTGGTGTGGTAACTGGCACACTGCTGGTGTTCCCGGCACCCAGCTGGCCGCTGCTGTCGTCTCCCCAGTCGTAGAGGTAGCCGTCCGAGCACATAGCCAGGATGTGCCTGTACCCCGCACTGAATTGAGTATAGGTGATGCCATCGGGCATGTTCGCTTTGCCCGGCTGGTTTGTGGTTTCACCACCTGTATCTCGTCCCAGCTGGCCGCTGCTGTTGTCTCCCCAGCTGTAGATGTTGCCGTCGGAACCAGTCGCCAGAGAATAGTCGTATCCCGCGCCGACCTGCCTTGTTCTGATGCCGTCAGGCAGGGCTACCTTGCTGGGCTGGCTGGTGCTGCCATACCCCCAGTAGTATGCATTGCCATCTGAATCAACAGCCAGTGTGTGGCGGTATCCTGCGCTGACCTGGGTGAAGCTCAAACCGTCCGCAGTATCCATCTTGTATGGCTGATTGGCCGGTTCGCTGGCGGTGGGGGTGCGTCCCAGCTGGCTGTTGCTGTTGTCTCCCCAGCTGTAGACGCTGCCATCAGAGGCGAGTGCAAAGGAAGCCGTGCCGCCCGCGGACACCTGGGTGAACTTTACGCCTTTTGGAAGCGGTATTGGGTTCGGGTACGCGTGCCCATAAATCGACGAGTCACCATGGAGTTCGTCGGTTTCGCGTCCCAGCTGGCCGCTGCTGTTGTCTCCCCAGCTGTACACAGTTCCGTCCGAGCATGTGGCCAGCACATAGTTTGGTCCTGCGCTGACCTGAACAAAGCTTTTGGAGGAATTTGTAGATGGGACCACCTGATTTGGCACGGGACTTGATGAGTGGACGAGACCTAGTCCTGACTGGCCTTTTTCATTGCTTCCCCAGCTGTATAGATGGTTACTGATATCGATGGCCACAACAAATTCGTCTCCTGCGCTGACCTGGATGAAGCGAGTGCCGCCTGGAACGTCTACTCGTCCAGGCCGATCGGCAGGTTCGCTGGCGGTGGGTGTGCGTCCCAACTGCCCCTCGCTGTTGTTGCCCCAGCTGTATAGCACTCCGAGCGAGTCAAGGGCTAGTGAAAAGTCTTTTCCTGCGCTGAACTGGCTGAAGCGAATATCTCCTATGGCCGGCGGGGTCAGGGTTGCTGTCGTGTTGCCGGTGGCAGGACCATGGTTGGGGCTGAGACTCCAGGAATTGAGACCCTTGACCCAGCGGGCTGTCAGCGTGAGGTTTTCGGTGACGGGCTGGGTAAAGTCATAGGCGACATCCCCAATGAACCAGCCGACAAAGGAATAGCCTTTGCAGTAGGGGTCTGGGGGACGTACCACCCTGCTTCCACGGCTGAGCGTTGACTTTTGTGTTGACGAACCTATTGTGCTGTCAAAAGTTACTGTGTATGTTGTGGCCAAGCGTGGCTGGACCGAGTTTCCGTTGCTTTCGTTTGCCTTGTCAGCATTATTGGAATCACTGTCAGACGGGGTGGCCGTAGGAGCAGGGGAGGAGTCGGAAGAGGGAGTCGGCTTGGTGGGATTCTGGGGTGCGGTAGTAGCCGACGGCGATTCCGATGTGTCTGGGGCAGTGGAAGGCGTTGATGGTGTTGCTGAGGTGTTTGGGGTTGCTGTAGGTGAAGAAGGTGTCGCGGGTTTTGTTGACGGGCTCTGCGAGATTATGGTGCTGGAGGAAGTGCCGGGGTTTTGCTTATCTACCCGAGCGGTCGGTCGACCCCCCCCCCCCCGGTGCCTTCTAGAGCAGTCTGCGCGCTCGCGCTGGCTGCACTGGAATCGTTCATGACCGGCTCGGCAGTGGCAGCGAAGCCAGTCAGAAGGCTGGTAGGCAGGATAATCGCGAGCAGAAGGCCAGCAACAGTGGATGACCGAATCTGCTTTTTCCGACGATGACGCATGATGGGTGCGATCCCCTTCCTCAAAATCAACGGCCCGTTAATAAAAATCCCAAGAAAAACGAGCTGCACGCCGGGAACGGTCCCGGCTTCTATCTCATCATGCTACCACGCTCTACACACATTGACTGCGGGACTGGAATTCGGCGGAAGTGCCGGTGTCAGCCGCTGCCTTGTGGGTGTCTATATTGCGTTGTTTTCCTTTTGCAGCTGGGGTTGATGTGACAGGGGAATGAGATAAGGGGGGGGGGTAGGTGGCTCCGCTGAGTTGGGGTCTGCGGGGCCACCCTGTCTGACCGGGCCACCTTGGGGTGTGGCCTGGCTGCTTACTCGTGTGAAGTCTTCAAGGCTTGCAGGCTTTGTGCTTCCCGCTGGTGGCGTCCGGCTGCGATGGCGCCTGCGGCGGCGAGCATTCCTGCGGCCAGCAGGATCATGGTCCCGCTGCTGCCTGCGCGAGGCAGCATGCCTTCGTAGGTGTAAGCCAGGTGCGCCTGGGTCTGGCTGGTACCGCCAAGTGTCCAATCCACAATCACGTCAGCCAGGCCCGGATTATGGGCGGGGGTGGTCAGGGTGACGGAACCGTCAGCGTTCTGCCGGAGGGCGTCGACCACTGTCTGGTCGAAGCTGACGTCGGTGATCAGCAGCTCCGGGTTGAAGGCGATCAGGGCCGGGGTGCTGCTCTGAGTCGTGCCCCCGTCGCCAAGTTGGCCGTATGCGTTGTCGCCCCAGGCGTAGGCGTTACCGTCCTGGCCAATGGCCAGGGAGTGGTTTCGTCCTGCGCTGGCGCGCGCTGCTGCGAGCCCGCTGCCGGCCTTGTCTTGGCCGGCGGGCGGCGATACTCGCGTGGGCTTTGGCTGGTCGCTGGTGCCCCCGTCGCCGAGCTGGCCGTCGGTGTTCCATCCCCATGCCCAGGCTGCGCCGTTCTGGTCGATGGCCAGGGAGTGATGCACGCCGGCGCTGATCCATGCGGCCTGCAATCCTTGGCTGGAGCCTGTGGGGCTTGGCACCCGCTTGGGGGAGGGCTTGCTGGTTTTCGTGCCGTCGCCCAGCTGCCCGTGGTCGTTGTAACCCCACGCCCAGGCTGCGCCGTCCTGGCTGATGGCTAGGGCGTGGTTGGCTCCTGCGCTGATCTGCGCGGCTTTGAAGGTCCTGCTGGTGTTCCCGGGGTCAGGTACGGGTGCCGGATCTGCGGTGTATGTGGTGCTGTACTCTCCTGTGGCCGTGCCGTTGCCAAGCTGCCCGTAGTTGTCGTATCCCCAGCTGTAGAGGCTGCCGTCCGTGTCCATGGCCATGATGAAGCTCCATCCGAGGCTGACCTGGGCCGCGTGCAGTCCCTGGCTTGAGCCATTGGGGTCCTTGGCCAGTGTCGGCGTCGGTTTGGACCTGCTGTATGCGGTGTAGTTGTTGTTTTCGCTGCCCCAGGTGTAGACGCGTCCCTGCTGGTCGATAGCGGCTGAGTCGTAGGCGCCGGCGCTCACCTGGACGGCTTTGAAGGGCTGGCCATACTCGCCTTTGACGGGTTGCGGCTTGGAATGGTCTGTGGTGGTGCCGTCGCCCAGCTGCCCGTGGTCGTTGGCCCCCCAGCTGTAGACGATGTCGTCGCTGCCGACGGCCAACACGTGGTAGCCGCCTGCCACGGCCTGCGTGTAGGTGAAACCGGCTGGCACGCCGTCGGGCAGGGGGACCTTGACCGGCGTTTTCTGCGGGGTGCTGCTGGTAGTGCCCTGGCCGAGCTGGCCCTGCTGGTTGCTGCCCCAGGCGTAGGCGTTCCCGTCGCTGGCCACGCCCACGGAGAATCCGCGGAAGTCCCCGGCCTGGTAGCCGCCGGCGCTGACCTGGTTGAAGCGGATGCCCCGGCTTATCTTGGGCGGTGTGATGGTCGCCTGCTGGCCGCCCAGGGCGCTGCCCTTGGCCGGGTTGATCGACCACCCGCCGGTGTCGGCTGGGCTCCAGTGGGCGATCAGCGTGATGTCTCCGGCGACCGGATGGCTGAAGTCATAAGCCACATTGGAACCGCCTTTGGCATCCTTGAGGAACCAGCCATCGAACAGACAACCGTCTGCTTTTGGATCCGGATAAGGGCGCTTGACCTGCCCGCCCTCTATGACGGACCGGTCTGCCGGCATGCCTGAAGGCGTCGGACAGGCAGCGTCCGTGGATGTGAATCCTACCTTGTATTTGGGCCCAGTGTATGTGTAGGACAGGTATGCGTCCGGCTGCGGCCCGTTCATGCTCCAGGAGATGGTGACATTCACCCATCCCTTGCTGTGCGGCGGAGTGGTGACGCTCCAGGTGCCGTCCGCGTTGGCGGCCAGCCCTGTGCCCGGTGTCCCGCCGAATTCGATGCTGGTGATCGCGGCATGGTTAGTCAGGGGAATCGTACCTGGCTGATAGGAATCCCGTTTCTTGGTGTCTCGTCCCAGTTGGCCGTTGGAGTTGCGTCCCCAGCTGTAGAGGTTGCCGTCGGAGCCGATTGCCACAGCATGATCGCCGCCTCCGATAACCTGGGTGTAGTTGACGTTCTTCGCTGGCGGGTCGATTTTAGTTGGTTGTGGATCTGTCGTATTCCAATATGGCCTTGCCAGTTGCGCATGGCTGTTGTTTCCCCACGTGTATAGGATCCCTTGGTCGTCCAAGGCGAAGCCATTCCAGTCTCCCGCACTGATTTGGATTATGCGTGTCTTTGTGGGCACGTTGACCTTGCCTCGCGGGTTGATCCTTGCGCTGCCGGTGTTTCGTCCCAGCTGGCTGAAATTGTTGTATCCCCAGCTGTAGAGCACCCCATTCGAATCCAAGGCCAGGCAGTGCATGCCTTTGGCAATTACTTGCGTGTAGCGGACTCCGGCAGCAGGAGGATCCACTTTTCCCGGACTGTCGGCCGGCGTGGTGCTGGTGTCGCGGCCTAGCTGACCATGACCATTGCCTCCCCAGCTGTATAAGTTCCCATCAGTGTCGAAGGCCATGCAGTAGTCATATCCGGAGGTGATCCGGGTGAAACGGATTCCGGTCGGGGTGTCCACTTTGCCCGGCCTGGCGCTCGGCGTGGTGATGGTCTCGCGTCCCAGTTCGCCGTCGCTGTTGTATCCCCAGCTGTAGATGCTGCCGTCCGAGGTTAATGCTTCTGAGTGGTACTTTCCTGCGCTGACCTGGGTGAAACGAACTCCTGCAGGGGCGTCCACCTTTCCTGGAGTGTCGGCTGGCGTGGTGCCGGTGCCGCGCCCAAGCTGACCATAACTGCTGCTGCCCCAGCTGTACAGGTTCCCTTCTGAATCAAGGGCCAGGGAGTGATCGTAACCTGCACTGACCTGGATGAAGCGAAGTCCGGCTGGGGTGTCTTCCCTGCTTGGCTGCCAGTTGTAGTCGGAGCCATACATTTCTCCCCAGTGGTAGATGCTGCCGTCTGATCCCACCGCCACGGAGTATTGGTATCCTGCACTGAACTGGCTGAAGCGGATGGTCCGGGCAGGAGGTGCAGTAAGGGTGATAAGAGTGTTGCCAGCTGTGGGGCCTTGGGTGGGTGAGAGGTCCCAGACATCACCGTTTTTGGTCCAACGGGCTTCCAGAGTCATGTCGCCGGTGACGGGCTGGCTGAAGTCGTAGGCGGTCAAAGTGCCGCTGATGAACCAGCCATCAAACGAATAGTCGGGTCGGGCTGGGTCGGCAGGCCTCTGCGCTTGGGCGCCTTCATCGACGGTCTGATCGGGTGTGGTGGTCCCGCCCTCTGTATCAGTGAACTTGATGGTGTATTGGGCGGCTGAGCGGGTCTGGGGATTTTCGACGTTCGTGCTTGGCGCAGCGGATGCTGTAGGTTGAATTGGCTCCAGGGGCGACGATGTGTGTAAAGGCGATGGTGTGGCCAGCGGTGATTGGGGCATCGAAGGTACGGTTGTCGGCGTTGCCTCGCTGGGGGAAACGCCGGAATTTTGCTCAGCTACGCCAGGGGTCTGCCGACCCCCCCCCCCCTGTGCCTCCTGTTGTGGCTGGCGCGCTCGTACCGGCCACAGCAGGCTCGCTGGCATCGGCGCTGGTGCCGGCAAGAAGGCCTAAAGGCAGGATGACAGAGAGCAGAAAACAGACTGCTGCAGCCGGTCCGATAGACGTGTGCTGACGCTGACGCATGGTAAGTAAAATCCCCTTCCCCAAAGGCTGTCCCACCGGCCCCCTACCGGTTGAGATACCCTTGGAGACTTCCCCGACGTTGCGCAAATCCCCATTCCTCTGTGCGAGGGTGCAAGCAGGAAGCCTAGCGACTTTCAACTATACTACGTACTGATAAGGCTCTCTCAGGTGGAATGTCGTGAAGGCGATTCGCATTAGGACATCAAAGTTTAGGGGTGCGTGGCCGGGAACGATCCATTGGCCACTGATCAGGCGGGCCAGCCGGCGATGAGGGCGTGCAGGCCCTTGCGGTAGCTGGTCTCCATAAGGGCACTGATTCCGTCGTCCGTAGAGGCGAAGAGCGTTTTCAGATCATCGAATCCTTGGGTATCCTCGGCCAGTCTTTTGACCAGATCCGTATTGGTTTGGCCACCTGCACCGCCGACTGGGGGAGAGGCCTGGGCGATGGCACTGCCCAGGGTCAGTCCGGCCAGGCTGTTGAGCAGGTGGATGATGTCTGAATCGACCTTGAGCCCGTGAACGGTCAGTTGATTCAGCCAGGTGCTGACCATGTGGAAGGACTGGTCGGTGTTGATGGGATGCGTGGCCATGAGCGGAAGCGCCCGGGGATGCGAAAGCAGCGTCCGGTGAACCTGGAGCATGACATCTTCAAGCGCTTGCCGCCATCCCATGCCCTGGGGTATGGAGTCCAGGTCGGTGGCTGACTGCCAGATGAGCTCGACGATTCCATCAAGCAGGGCGGCCTTGCTGGGTACATGGCGGTAGATGGCTGGTCCTGACACCCCCATTTGCTTGCCCAAGGCGCGGATGTTCAGGGCCTCCAGTCCGTGCTCGTCGACGAAATATAGGGCAGAGCGCAGAATGTAGTCTCGGTTGAGCGTCGTCTTGACGGGTGCCTTGGGTGGGTCAGCCATGCCTTCCTCACTCCTTCCGCTGTACTCCTCTTTTGAATAATACCGTTGCCAGAAGAGCCAGGGCGAGCAGGAAGGCCAGCAGGATGCGCAGATCAGGCCAGATATCCGCCATTCCGGCATGTTCGAAGTTGATTTTTCCTACGGCGTCCATGGCCCAGTAGACGGGGCTGCCCTTGGCCAGTTTCTGCGCCCAGTCCGGGAAGCCGGAGACAGGGCTGAGCGCACCTCCCATACCAGCCAGGAGCATGCCAAGAATGTTGTTGAAGGACATGGCCATGTTCTGCGAGGACGAGAAGATGTAGAGCAGCAGGCCGAAGAGGGTCAGCACAATCGAAATGGCCAGGCTGACCGCGGCCAGAGCCAGGACTGATCCATTGGGCCGATAGTGGTAGAGCGCCGTACCGATCAGCATGACTAGAGAGACCTGGACCACCTGCACCATGAAGGACACGCTCAGTTTGGCCATGACCAGGTCGAAGAGGGAGACCGCCGACACCCGCATCCTGTCCCAGGTGTGCCATTCGTGCTCCTGAAAGAAGAGTTGGAGGACCAGTTGCAGTGAGAACATGGAGAAAAGGATGGCGAACCCCGGAAGCGCTTGCTCGGATCCGTTCGCGCCCAGATGCCCTTGGGCCCGCAGGGAGTCACGGTAGGAGGGCAGCATGAAGGGGATGATGATCAGGGGAATGGCCACGATGACCGCCTGCAGCCAGATGCTTCGCAGCTCGATTTTGAAATTGAGTCGGAAGGCTGCCAGGTAACCGTTGAAATGCATGGCGCTCACCTGTCTTCCCATGCTGGTGACCCGGCAGGATTGCTTGAGGATGCACCCATGACTGCCATGTAGGCCGACTCGATGTCAGGCTGGACGATGGTGACTGACGACAGACGGGCCTCTTTCATGACCGGCTTCTGCAGGAGGCGGGCCAACTCCTGCTCTGGACTGGACACCGGGTGATCGGGCTCCAGGAAGCCGTCTGCCGTCCGCCATCCCGGGATCTGGCCTGGGGCCTGACCGACGAAGCTAATACGCAGGGATGCCCTGGCGTATTTGTGGAGCACCTCCTGCAGGGAGCCCTGGACCTTGATCCGCCCGTCGATCAGGAAGGCCAGGTCCGCGCCCATCTCCTCCAACTCCTTCAGATAGTGGGTGGTGTAGATGATGGTGGTGCCCTGCCGGCTCATGGCCTTGACCATGTCCAGTATTCTGGCACGGGCCTCTACATCCGCTCCGACCGTCGGCTCGTCCAGGAAGAGCACCGGGGGATTGTGGACCATGGCCATGGCAGTGTGGAGGCGGCGCTTTTGTCCTCCCGATAGATCCTCGGCTGCTGTTCCTGACTGGGATCCCAATCCCATGAGCTCTATCAGTTCGTCGGCCCTTTTGCTGCATTGCTTGGTGTTCAGTCCCTGCAGACCGGCCATGCCGCGCAGGTTGTCCCGGACGCTGAGGTGGGGATAGATGCCCAGGTCTTGCGGAGCAAGTCCGATGACCCGGCCGAAGATGCGTGAAGGGGTTCGATAGGGGTTGTGCCCCTCGACAGTGATGTGGCCTGAGTCCGGCTGGCCCAGCCCGGTCAGTGCCGAGATCAGTGTTGATTTGCCTGCCCCGTTCCTGCCCAGCAGGCCAAGGATGCTTCCACGTCTGATCTGAAGATCCACACCTTTGAGCACCTGCTTGCTCCCGTATGATTTGCGCACCTGGCGACAGGACAGGGCATATTCTCCTGAGTCGTTTCTTGCAGGTTGCAAGGTATACCTCCTAACGATCGTTGGTGATTAACAATGTAAACTATAATAACATTGTTAACATCCTGGTCTCGTCGAGGTTTTCATGGGCCGCATTGTGGGCTGCGTCGGCTTTCGGATATTCTGATGTGGCGTGGCAGGGATATACGCCTTGCATTGACTTGCAAGTAGTATGATTTTCGTTAGCAGTGTTGGGAATCCGATAATTGCTCTTCAACGAAGAAGACCGGGGGGATTGATCGACCATGCAGTGGGATTGCTCAACTGTGAACGGGACGCCTTTTTCGTTCACTGGGTACGATTTTGTACACACCATTCTGCATATAGTTCGCCATCAGCCTTGTTCAGCGATTACGCAGCTCCAGCTGGAGAGTTAAACAGCAGGATAAGGAAATGGGTGGCCCCGCAATCTTGGGGTTTGCGGGGCCACCCCGCTTACTCGTGCAAAGAGTTTAGTGGCGGCGGCTGCTGCTTTCTCGCTGGTGGGAGGCTGCTGCTGTGGCGCCTGCGGCGGCGAGCAGTCCTGCGGCGAGCAGGACCAGGAGTCCGGTGCTGCCGGCCCTGGGCAGGATGCCCTCGTAGGTGTAGCCCAGGTGGGCGGTCGTCTGCGCGGCGTTGTCTATGGTCCAGTCGACGGCCACGTCGACGGGCCCTGCGTCATGGGGCGGGTTGGTGATGCTCCAGGTGCCGTCCGTGTTCCGATACAGGCTGGTCCCGTCGATGCCGCCGAACTTGACCCCAGTAAGAACCAAAGGCGTCGGATCAAATGCAACCGCCATGGGGGTCGTGCTTTTGGCTGCCGTTTGGTTGTTGCCCAACTGCCCGTACTGGTTGTCTCCCCAGGTCCAGAGATTGCCATCCTGCCTGATGGCCAGTGAATGGAGCTGTCCGGCGCTGCTTCGAGCGGCCTTGAACGTTTGGGCATTGTTTGCTGGGTCCTTGATGGTCCCAGGCTTGCTCTGATTGACGGTGCTGCCGATGCCCAGCTGGCCGTTGCTGTTCCATCCCCATGCCCAGAGGCTGCCGTCCCGGCCGACGACAAGGGAGTGGTTCACACCTGAGCTGATCTGGGCTGCTTTAAGGTTTTGGCTGGTGTTGGTAGGGTTCTGCACGGTTTGTGGCTTGTGCTTGTCGCTGGTGCTGCCATCCCCCAGCTGGCTGTACCCGTTGTATCCCCAGGTCCAGATGTTCCCGTCCGTATCGATGGCCAGGGCGTTCCAACTCCCCGCGCTGATTTGGGTGGCTTGGAAGGACTGATTTGGCAGTCGGACCGGATTGGATGCGTAATTGGTGCTGTCGCTGGTGCCGTTGCCGATCTGGCCGTTGGTGTTGTATCCCCAGGTGTACACGTTGCCATCGGCGTCCAGGGCCATGACGAAGCTCCAGTTGAGGCTGGCCTGGACCGCATGCAAGGTCTGTCCCGGATTGTCCGGGTCAGCGGCTGGAGTCGGGTTCTTCCTGGTCGTGCTGTACGCGGGCGTCTGGCCCTTGCCGGTGCTCTCGCTGCCCCAGGTGTAGACGCGGCTTTCGGAGTCGATGGCGGCTGAGTCGGCGACGCCGGCGCTGACCTGTACGGCTTTGAATGGCTGGCCGCTGGTGTCCTTGACGGGCTGGGGCTTGTACCGGTCTGTGGTGGTGCCGTCGCCCAATTGTCCGTGATCGTTGCGTCCCCAGCTGTAGAGGATGCCGTTGGATCCGATGGCCAGGACGTGCGAGTCGCCGGCTGCAACCTGGGTGTAGGTAAAGCTGGAATCCGCGCCGTCGGGCAGGGGGATTCTGACGGGAGTTTTCTGCATGGCGGCATCTGTCGGTTTCTGAGCCAGTTGTCCATATTTGTTGTTGCCCCATGCATAGGCGTTTCCGTCGCTGGCGACGCCTATGGAGAAGGAGCCTCCGGCGCTGGCCTGGTTGAAGCGGATGCCCCGGTTGATGGTGGGTGGGGTGATGGTCACATGCTGGCCGCCGAGCACGTTGCCCTTGTCGGGGTTCAGGGCCCAGTGGGTGTCCATTCTGGTCCAGTGGGCGGCCAGGGTGATGTTGCCGGTGATCTGCTGGCTGAAGTCGTAGGCGATCCAGGAATCGTTGCTGGCGTCCTTGATGAACCAGCCGTCGAACAGGCAGCCGTCCGCTTTCGGATTGGGGAAGGGGCGTTTGGCCTGTTTGCCTTCGGTGACGGTCTGGTTTTGGGGCATGCCGGAGGGTGTCGGGTAGGAGCTGTCCGTGCTGGTGAAGGTGACGGTATAGGAGTCCAGGTATCTATAGGCCAGGTGGGCGTTCGGCTGCTGGCCGTTGAGAGTCCATGAGACGGTTGTGTCCACTTTTCCCCGCACATGCGCAGGTGTGGTGACGCTCCATGTGCCGTCAGCGTTCTTGCTTATGTTCGTGCCTGCCGTTCCACCGAAGCTGACTGCAGTGACTGTGGTGGTACCGGGCAGGTTCACCCGGCCGGGGATATGCCGATCGTTGGTGGTGTTGTCGCCCAGCTGGCCGTTGGCGTTTTTACCCCAGGAGTACAGGTTTCCATCCGAGGCCAAGCCGAAGGAGTTGTTGTCCCAACCGGCGCTTGCCTGGACCCAGGTCAGTCCGGTTGGCGCGTTCTGCGGCGCAGCAACCCGGATAGGGGTGTTTCGCTGCGTAGTGGTGTTGTCGCCCAGCTGACCATTGTTATTGGCACCCCAGGAGTAGAGGTTTCCGTCTGAGCCAATGGCCAGTGATGCAACAGATAGGAGGCTTACTTGTTTCCAAGAGAAATAAGGTAGCACTCCATTGGGTTTATGCGCTTGAGTTGGGCCGTACACGTCAACGGTGGACCCATTGCCAACGTTGCCGTTTCCGCCGTAACCCCATGTATATATGTTGCCGTCGGATCCGATAGCTTGCGAGTAGTAGTCCCCCATTTGGAACTGTCCCCAGGTCAATCCGGAGGGAGCCCCTTGTGGCCATGCGATTCGTACGGGCGTGATTTTATTATCGGTGATTGATCCTGTACCCACTTCACCACGGGTATTTGCGCCCCAGCCGTAGAGCCAGTTATCCGATCCCAAGGCCAGAGAATGCCATCCCCACCCGCTCATCTGCTTCCACGTGAATCCGGAGGGCACTCCTTTTGGCATCTTCACCTGGACGGGGGTATGCCGTTCAGTGGCAGTGCCGTCCCCCAGTTGGCTATGATCGTTGCTGCCCCAGCTGTAGAGCTTGCCATCAGATCCCAGACCAAGAGCATGCAGGCTACCTACCGCTTCCTGCTTCCATGTGAACCCGGATGGGGCATTTTGTGGCAAGTTAACAGGTTCGGGGGTGTAATGCGGGGTTGTAGTGTTGTTCCCCAACTGGCCATAGGTATTGTCGCCCCAGCTGTAGAGTCTGCCGTCAGACCCAAGTCCTAGTGAGAACAAGTATCCGGCTGAGGCCTGGACCCAGGTGAAATCCTGGGATACGCCCTGGGGTTTCTTCACCGGGACCGGCTCATGACGTTCAGTGGTGGTCCCGTCGCCGAGTTGGCCATGATCGTTGCTTCCCCAGGAGTAGAGGTTGCCGTCCGAGGCGACTGCAAGAATGTGCCCCCTTCCAGCGCTGACCTGGCTGAAGCGTATTCCTCGGGGTTCGGGCGGGGTCAGGGTGACTTTCGTGCCGCCGGCGACCGGTCCCTGCACGGGGCTCATGCTCCAGGCATCCGCCTTGGTCCAATGAGCGGTGAGCTTCAGATCGTTGGTGATGGGCTGGTTGAAATCGTAGGCGACAGGTGTTGAGCCGATGAACCAGCCGTCGAACAGGTAGCCATCTTTGGTCGGATTCGTTGGCCGTTTCGCGCGCTCGCCGTCAGCTATGGTTTGCGTCGTGTCGGTGCCTTGGGGGTTGCTGAAGGTGACGGTGTGTGATGTGGAGGCGCGTGATTGCAGTCCAGCGTTGTCTTTGTCGTCGGGAGTCCCGGTCTTGTCCGGCGTGGGGGAGATGGAGGGGGTCGGTTGTGTGGGATTCACAGGGGAGGATGTGGCCAGAGGAGAGGGGGAAATAGGAGAAACGGGAGTTGTTGCTGTTTCTGTTGGCTGGGTGGTGATGTCAGGAGCATTGCTGGACTGTTGCTTAGCTTCACGATCCCCCTCCTCCCCGCTATTCCCATATGGGGTCGGCGCTACTGCGCGGGCCGCACTGGATTGGGTTGTGGCGCTGTCTGCCGTGGCATAGGTGCAGACCAGGAGGCTTGAGGGCAGAATAACTGCCAGCAGGAGGCTGATCAACAAGGCCGGTCGAGCGGATACAGTTATATTGGAGTGCTGACGAGGCATAGTATGATCCCTTTCCCCAGGAATCGCAGCCATATTGTCAAGAATCCCCAACATCCGGCGAATCACGTGCCGAAGACAACTTTGGCCGCTAATGACACAGTAGCATAAGCGCTGATGGTCTAGAACAAATAAAATTGAGAAATTTCTGTTTACTTTCTGACGATTTAATGGCGCTCGTCGGCTTTTCATTCGTAGCCGACCTTTCGCTCCCTAGGGGTCCATTACCGATCTGATAAGCGAAACAGAAGGAATACCAGGGGAATAGATATGGTTATCACTGCAACGACGAAGAGAGCAAACTCAAAACGGTGTTATGTATGCTAAGAGTTCAGTAGGGAAAACCGATAGCCATGGAACCTTGTAGCACTATGTAGGATGGCCACCAAGAGATTCGTGGCGGAGATGATATGGGTTCGTCGATGTGTTAAGTATGCGGTGTTGGCAGTGTTGACAATGTTGGCAGTAATACAGGACATGGTTGATGTATCGCCCAGGTTTTTTTTTTATTCGTGTGCTAGTACACACGTTCTGATTGCAGTTGATCTTACGCTAGATGGTCATAGTTGATTACTTGATCAACCCTGGTTTCCGCGTCAGCAATTTATTGAGGTATTGGCAAATGCCGATACAAAGTGCAACGACTCGGTATGCTTCCGTGCCAAAGCTTGCTGGTCAAATGCCTACTCTTTCTGCCGTTATACGCCAGGCAGCCCAACAGTATGCAGCAGCGCCCGAGCGACGTTCAGGGTGATGATTTGGGTGTGAGGCCCCAAGAGCAGACTTTCGGTCTGCGCTATCCTCATACGTTCAGATAGGACTGCACCGAGATCTTCTTGAGACAAGACTCCAACGGCGCTAGTTCGTCTTAAGTCTGAAGGTCTGCGGCAAGATGACATAGAGACAGGTAAAGGGGCAGCGAGGTGGCACTGAACACGTCGACTCACTTGCCTTCTATTTCCATTGTCGTCCCATGTGGTCGCTGATATTTGGCCGAGTGCAGCAAAAGGGCGAGGCTGGCGTTGGGCATCAACGAGATGGAGCACCAACAGATGGATGGGATGGTTTTGCAGTGTATGCCGAGCGGAGGGTGGGTCTTTAGAATTAGCCATTCCGGCAAGCCACCTGACTCTGTAAAAGCCTAATTAGAGCCTGTCCATCCATAACAATCGGCGATACAGTTCCCCTGGTTGTCGATGGCCGGCCCCTCGTGGCCCTGCTGCAGCTGGTTCCACAGGTTGGGGTAGTCCTGAAGATTAAATCCACCACTGTGTTGAGTAGATGGGGCGGATCCGCCTCCTCCGCCGCCGTGTTGACCGGTGGTTGGACGGGATTGTGTGTAGCCTTTCCGCCTGTTGCTGGAGGTCGCCGACTTTCGTTGCGGAGATCCTGACCTTTGGGATGCCTGCTACGCGGCTTGCGCCTGCGCCGCCTGGGCTGCGGCCTGCTGGTCGGCCTGGCTCTTGGCCTGCATGGACGCGTTCACCTGGTCGATGGCCGCCTGCAGGGCGCCTACCGCATCCCGGCAGGCCTTCGCCCCATCCCCCTTGGCCTGGCCGGCCTGGTCGATGGCCTGCTGCAGGCCGTCACGGGTAGCATTGTCGGCAACCTTCCCGTCCGAATCGGCCAGCAGCCTCGACGCCTCCTCCCTCTTCCCGTCCAGGGCCGCCCTGGCATCCTCCAGGGCCTTCGCATCACGGGACGCGGTCACCGCCTTGGCAGCCCTGGCCACAGCCGCATATCTGCCGTCGATTTTTCTCGCCTGGCCGGCCGCCGCATTCAACTCACCGGTGGACATGGAGGCCTTGCAACGGATCGTCGGCTGCCTGATCCCTTCGGCGTCCTTCACGCTGCGCGCCATGGCCACCACGGTCTTCGCATCCTTGACCTGGTCGGCCTTTATGCCCGCCGCCTCACGGTACTGCGCCAACCTGTCCGAGCCGGTCTTCCCCTTTAGGGCCTTCACCGCCCGGCTGCAGGAGTCCAACGCCGCATCATGCCGACGGTTATCAACCACGCGCCAGCCCACAAAACCAGCCACAACCACCGCTACCACGGCGACAACCACCGGCACCAACCACTTCGGATGCCGCCCGCCCGACGGGGCTCCCCCATCATCCGGCATGATCGCCGCAGGAGCAGAAACCTCACCCACAACCGGAGCAGACACACTCCCCAGACCCGCAGCCCCCTCGCCATCATGGTCCGCCATGAAACACTCCCTCTTTCCCTCAGCATCTGTCTCTTTTCAGGATCAGTGATTGATTGGGCAGGCGCGCATTGCCACCTCGCATATTTGTGGCGATGCCACTCTGTCACCCATCAGAGTCTGCCTCTGCTGCACAGTCTTCGTGGTCTCGTCAAGGCTGCAAACAACTTCCGTGCGCTGCTGTGCAGTGAATCATTGATGCATTGATATTCAATACTTTATCAGGAAGCCGATTATGAATCCTCTGACGATACAAAATTTGGTGTAATTCGATAGGTGAATGATTAAATGAATATGAAAATTTTAGTCAGAAGATATATGAATGTACCAAATTCAGAACAGCTTTACGGCCGTCTCTCATACATAAGTATAAGCCTTTGAAAGGGGAAATGCTAAAATAGAACTGTTAACCTTTCTCATGCAATCTATGTCTTCTTGTTCAGACCTTCTGTCTTTGTTGATATAGCTTGGTTTGGCTGACAAAGTAAGGGCATTGTCGACCATAGAGGTTTGGGGCAGAGAGTCGGTCAACGCTTTCAACGCTTTCATGTTCACATAGGAAAACAAGGTCAATTGCCGGCTATGGCTTCTCTCGGTACCGCCATCTGTACGTCTAGGTGCGAACTGTGATTGGACCCGACTGTTAATTTGGAATTTAAACAATCGCATTTCGGCATCACCGATTACGGGGATCTGCGATGCAGGCACGAGACGCAAACCTTGTCGGGGGACGGGCTCGCAATAGTTGCATACATATCTTTATTAGTGGTAGCTCGAGGCCTATTTTGATTTTGCATGAGTGATAATAAATTCGTAGTTATCTTTCAGCCTGGTACGTTGTGTGTGATGCTTGGCGAAGAGAATCGGAGAAAGGGTTATGGGCGATAAGGATCAGGAATCAGAAGTTGAGGAAGCAGACGAAGAGGCCAAGGTCGATAAGGCTCCGCCGACGGTCGTGCCGGGAGATGAGGATACTACGTCAGGCAGGCGACATCGGAAGTGGCTGGTTGCGGTAATTGTCGCCGTTGTGGTGGTGGTCGTGGCTGGTCTTGCGGGCTGGCGCGTGGTAGAGAACCGCCGGCATGGTTCGGCGCTGGAATCCTGCAACCGGGCTGCCAAGAGCCTGCAGGAAAGGACTAGCTCTGCAAAGATGGCCCGCTACCGTGAAGCGTCAGGTGTGAAAGCAGACCAGGTCAAGGATGCGAAGACCGTGACAAACATGAGCAGAAGCGTGAAGGCTGCTGGCGGTCTTAGGCCTTCTTTGATTCAGTGCAATGCATCCATGTCCACAGGCGAGCTGAACACTGCAGTCAGCAAGGCTAAGAAGCTGGACAGCGAATACGAGGCCGTATCCAAGGCGGTTAAGGTAGTGCTCGCCTCCAGAGATGCGAAAACCCTCGATGATGCGAAGGCGGCGCTGAACGCGAAGAAAGATGAAGCGTCAAAGCTGTTGGGCGATTCCGACGGGAAGGTGGCCGACAACGCGACCCGCGACAATCTGCAGACAGCTATTAATCAGGCCGGCCAGGTCAAGGGGGATGAGGCGAAGGCTTACCAGGATGCGACTGGATCCTTGCAGGCGGCCATCGATCGGGTGAACGCCTCCATGCAGAAGAGCCAGGCCGACCAGCAGGCCGCAGCCCAGGCGCAGGCGCAGGCCGCGCAGCAGCAGGCGCAACGGCAGGGCGCCACCCAACGCCGTCAGGCCTCCTCCAGCAATGGGCGGAGAGGTTCCACGCAATCCCGTCGGCCCGCATCCCGGCCGTCCGGCAATCAGGGCGGTGGATCTGCTCCACAAAACCAAGGGAATGATAAGTCTTGGGAAGATGAATGGAATGACTTCATACATCGTCCAGATAATACGATGCATGGTTGTAATCCGGATGGTTCCTGTGGCATTGGCTGATTGATTGAGAATTTGCCAGCGGGACTAGTTGCTTGCAAGGTCTCCTATCTCGCTGGCCTTATTTGTAAAAGGCCGCTGGGCTGTCACTTCTCGTATTCAGATGTAGGGGAATCTCAAACGATGACTTTGGGGAGATTGGACGTTAGGTCGGCCGAATTCTGTATCCGGGCTCCGGCATAGGTGGGCTTAAGGCTACTCCCATAGCCGTCTTTGAGGAATAGATCGCATATGGAGCTGTATCGACAGTGTGGGCTGTGAGCATGACATGTGCCTAGCTTCGCATACAGGAAGAGAACGATTGAAAAGGAAAACCACGGTTTTGCCTACGGTGGGGTCTACATTTTCGACCCTTGTGTGAATTGAACACTTATCGGCCAAGAGTCATCTTTGATTTGCTCCGACGGGGTCTTGTAGGTGGGAATGGCTGGCTTTTGGGCTTGAGCCCACTTTAGATTTGTGCGGGCCGTTACGCTGGAGGAAGACAGTAGCTCGTTTCAGTAAGAAAAAGGGATTTGTCATGGTGGATCACGGGGATGAGGGGACTACAAATTTGCGGGGTGTGTCAGACACGATTGAGGGTGAGTCTTCGACTCCGCCGAGAATTGTATCGGAGGATGGGGGTGCCCCGTCTGACAGACCGCACCCCAGGTGGTTGGTTCCGGTAGTCGTGATAGTGATTGTGGCGGTGGCGGTAATAGCAGGTCTTGTAGGCTGGCGCGTGGTTGAAAACCGTCGGCATGATGCGGCACTCGAATCCTGCAACCAGGCGGTGAAGCCCCTGCAGGAGAAGACCGGATCGGCCAGGATGGCCCGCTACCGTGAAGCATTCGGCGTGAAGAGGGACCAGGTCAAGGATGCGAAGACGGTGGCGAACATGAGCCGCAGCGCGAAGGCCGTCGGCGGGCTCAAGCAGCCGACTGTAGCGTGCAAGGCCCCCATGTCCACCGTTGATCTGAATGCCGAGGCTGGCAGGGCAAGGAAGCTGGACGGTGAATACGCGGCCGTATCCAAGTCGGCTAGGGCAGTTCTCGAATCCAAGGATGCGAAGACTCTGGAGGATGCTAAGACGGCCTTGAACGCGAAGAAGGACGAAGCGTCAAAGCTGTTGGGCGATTCTGACGGGAAGGTGACCGACAACGCGACCCGCGACAATCTGCAGACAGCTATTAATCAGGCCGGCCAGGTCAAGGGGGATGAGGCGAAGGCTTACCATGATGCGGCTGGATCCTTGCAGGCGGCCATTGATCAGGTGAACTCCTCCATGCAGGTCAAGAGTCAGGCCGACCAGGAGGCCGCGGCCCAAGCGGCCCAGCAGCGGACACAACGGCAAGGTGCCACTCAACGCAGGGCAACTACCTCCAACAACAAGCGGGAAAGCAATATGTCCCACCATCCAGCATCCAACAAACGAGGTGGCGGATCCTCACAGGCGCCTGCAACTCCATCAGTCCCACAAGGAGATGACGGAGGCTTCGATTGGCACCAATGGTTCGAAGAACATAAAACTCCGAGCCGCTGTCATCCCGGGGAATTCTGCCCTATTGGTTGATTCATTGAAAATTGAGAATTTCCTAGCGAGACAGGTTGCTTAGCAGGCTTCCTATCTTGCTAGCGTTTTGTATGCGCCCATAATGGAGTCCTCTTTATAACAGGAGATGCAAACCTCTATAAGTGTCCTGAAAGATCAGAAGGTAGGCTGGTTAGTTTTTGCACCCGGGCTCCGGCATGGTGGGCTCAAGCGCCTGCTATGGCCGCCTCTCTTGGCCGCTGTGATCGTTATTCAGAAATAAATTGTATGTGGGGGGGGGGCATCTGCAGTTTGCGTTGTATTCCCAGCACATAGGTCAAGGACGTGAGCTGATTCCCATTCCTGGGAGAATGGATGCGTAAAGAGATCCCCTCATCTTTCGCCGGAGCTACATATACGGATTATGTGAGAGCTAAACGCTCAATGGTCAAGATCGTTTTTGTTTTATGCCGATGGTCTTTGTGGTAGGAGCTGCTGCTTATGTATTTGGGGACACTCTAGCTTTGTGCGGTCGGTTACCCTGGGAGAAGGCAGTAGACAGCGCAAATGGGAAGAAGGGTTACCTCATGGCGGACCAGGGAGATGAGAGGAGTACGGACTTGGAGAGCTCGTCTGATCTAGTTAAAGGCGAGGCTTCGTCTCCGCCGACGGTCGTGCTAGAAGATGAGAAAGCCGCGTCTAGGAAGCGGCGCCCCAAGTGGCTGGTTCCGTTAGTGGTGGCAGTAGTCGTAGTTGTTGTTGTGGCTGGTCTTGTGGGCTGGCATCTAGTGGAGTCTCACCGGCATGATTCGGCGCTTGAATCCTGCAACCAGGCCGCCAGGTCCCTGCGGGGCAAAACCGGCTCGGCGCAGTTAGCCAAGTATCAGGAGGCTTCCGGTGTAAAGGTGGACCAGGTCAAGGATGCGAAGACCGTGGTGGCCATGGCGCGCAGCGTGAAGGACGCCGAGGGGATCAGGCAGCAGACGATCCGGTGCAATGCCTCCATGCCCACCGGTGAGCTGAAAGAGGCGGCCGACCAGGCCGGAAAAATCGACGGCAAATATGCGGCTGTGGCCAGGGCTGCCAAGGCGGTGATCACGTCCCGTGATGCGAAGGCCCTAGAGGATGCCCGGACCGCCCTGGACGGGAAGAAGGGCGAGGCGTCGAGGCTGCTGGCCGATTCGGACGGGAAGGTGGCCGACAATGCGACCCGTGACGGCCTGCAGCAGGCCATCGACCAGGCCGGCCAGGCCAAGGGGGATGAGGCGAAGGCCTACCGGGATGCGGCGAATGCGCTGCAGGCGGCCATCGACCGGGTGAACGCGTCCGTGCAGGCCAAGAGCCAGGCCGACCAGCAGGCCGCAGCCCAGGCGGCGCAGGCCGCACAGCAGCCGGCGCAACGGCAGGGCACCGCTCAGCGCCGTCAGGCCTCCTCCAACAGTGGGCGGAGAGGCTCCACGCAATCCCGCCGGCCCGCCTCCCGGCCGTCTGGCAACCGGGGCGGCGGATCCTCACAGGCGCCGGCGGTACCGTCAGCACCACAAAGCGACGGATCTAATTGGCGCGACAGACTTAAAGGGAATACTACAGGCGGCAATGGTTGTAATTCGGCTGGCGTGTGTGTCCTTGGCTGATTGATTGAGAATTTGCCAGCGGGACCGGTTTCTTGCGAGGTCTCCCATCCCGCCGGCGTTGTTTGTGGGCGACCATATTGGGCGTCCCCTTCATGATAGTGGAGGGGAAACATAACTGATGACTCCTGGAAGGCTTGGACGCTGGGTGGGCAAGGCGGTGGTTGTGACGGTTGCTGTCAGCTGTTGTAGCCGTCATTGCGAAATAAATTGCATGCGGGAATGTACTCGGAGTTCGGGTTGGAGGTCCTGTATATGCCAAGGATCTGTGCCGACTCCCCTTCCTGGTGAGACTGGCTGGGCAAAGAGACCTCTTTATTATTTGCCGGAGCTGTATATCCAATCCCTATGCGAGTAGAAGATTTCATTGGTCAGGATTGATCTTTGGTTTTACAGGGAGTGTTTCAGATAGGAACGGCTTGCTTTTGTGCAGGAGGAGGCTTGAGTTTTGTGCGGGCGGTTGCCCCGGAGGAGGGCAACCGCAATCCGCGCGGATGAAGAGAGAGGATGGTCATGGCGGATCAGGATGATGAGGGGGCTGCGGGTCTGGGGAGTGTGTCTGCTCCGGTCGGGGGTGAGGTTTCTGCTCCTGCGGCGATCGTGCCCGAGGGTGGAGGAGCCCCCTCGGGCAGGCGGCGTCCGAGGTGGCTGGTTCCTGTGGTTGTCGCCGTGGTGGTGGCTGTGGTGGTGGTTGTTGCTGGTTTTGTGGGCTGGCGCGTGGTGGAATCACGCCGGCATGGTGCGGCGTTGGACTCCTGCAGCCGGGCGGTGAAGGCCCTGCAGGACAAGACCGGCCCGGACCGGTTGGCGCAGTACCGTGAGGCGGCGGGCATAAAGTCCGACCAGGTCAAGGATGCGAAGACCGTGGTGGCCATGGCGCGCAGCGTGAAGGACGCCGAAGGGATCAGGCAGCGGATAATCCGGTGCAAGCCCTCCATGTCCACCGACGGGCTGAACGCGGAGGCCGGCAGGGCCAAAAAGCTGGACGGTGAATATGCGGCCGTGGACAAGGCGGCCAAGGCGGTGATCGCGTCCCGTGATGCGAAGGCCCTTGATGATGCGAAGGCGGCATTGAACGCAAAGAAGGACGAGGCGTCGAGGCTGCTGGCCGATTCGGACGGGAGGGTGGCCGACAATGCGACCCGTGACGGCCTGCAGCAGGCCATCGATCAGGCCGGCCAGGCCAAGGGTGATGAGGCGAAGGCCTACCGGGATGCGACTGGATCCTTGCAGGCGGCCATCGACCGGGTGAACGCCTCCATGCAGGCCAGAAGCCAGGCCGACCAGCAGGCCGCGCAGGCCCAGGCCTCGCAGCAGCAGGCGCAACGGCAGGGCGCCACCCAGCGACGTCAGGCCTCCTCCAACAGTGGGCGGAGAGGCTCCACGCAAACCCGCCGGCCATCCTACCGGCCGTCCGGCAACCAGGGCGGCGGAGACAGCGGATCCGCTTCGGCTCCAGCTCAGGACAATTGGTCGGAACAAGCGTTTGAGGAATGGTCAAAAGGGAATACGACAAACGGAGGAAAACCAGTCTGCCAAAAGGGTCAGGCTTGTGGCATTGGCTGATTGATTGAGAATTTGCCAGCGGGACCGGTTGCTTGCAAGGTTTCCCATCCCGCTGACGCTACATGAAGGCATCTCTTCACGGTAGTGGAATGGAAAAGGAAACATCAGCGATGACACTAGGAAGATAGGACGCTAATCCAGTTGTCCTCTGTGTCTGAGCTCAAAATACGGTCACTTATTGAATTGCAAGTGTGGCATTTTGGCTGAGAAAAGTACTCCCAATTTTTATACGGTGGCGTGATGACTGGGAAAAAGAAATTCTCTCGACTTTGGTAGGGGCTCGTGCCCAACTCCTAGTTGGTCGAATACTGATCAGCCACGAACCATCACTGTTTACATCGAAAGTGGCTGAGTTGAGGATGACTGGTTTATATACGTGAGGACACTCTAGCTTTACGTGGTCGGTTACTCTGGGATAAGGCGATGGTGCTCGCAAGTGAGAAGAAGGATTGTTTCATGACGAATCAAAAAGATGAGGGGGCTGAGGGCCTGGGGAGTGTGTCCGATTCGGTTGAAGGTGAGGCTTCGGCGCCTCCGTCGACCATGCCGGATCATGGGAAAGCCCCGTCGGGCAGACCGCGACCAAAGTGGCTGGTTCCGGTGGTTGTCGTCGTGGTGGCTGTGGTGGTTGTTGTGGCTGGTCTTGTGGGCTGGCGTGTGGTGGAATCCCGCCGGTATGGTGTGGCGCTCGACTCCTGCAACCGGGCGGTGAAGACCCTGCAGGACAAGACAGATCCGTCCAGGATGGCCAGCTACCGTGAAGCATCATACGTGAAAACGGAGCAGGTCAAGGATGCGAAGACCGTGCAGGTCATGGCGCGCGACGTGAAAGCCGTCGGTGAGCTGAAGCAACCTACCTTGCAGTGCAGAGCCTCGATGTCCACCGGTGAGTTGAAAACTGCAGCCAGCAAGGCCAATAAGCTTGCTAGTGAATACGCGGCCGTATCCAAGTCGGCTAAGTCAGTTCTAGCCTCTCGGGACGCGAAATCCCTTGAGGATGCGAAGACGGCCTTGAATGCAAAGAAGGACGAAGCGTCGAGTCTGTTCGGCGATTCCGACGGAAAGGTAGCGGACAATGCCACTCGGGACGGCCTGCAGCAGGCCATCGATCAGGGTGGCCAGGTCAAGGGCGATAAGGTCAAGAAGTACAAGGATGCGGCGAACGTCTTACAGGCGGCCATTGATAAGGTAAACGCGTCCATGCAGGCCAAGAGCCAGGCAGACCAGCAGGCCGCCGCCCAGGTAGCGCAGCAGCAGGGCGCCGCCCGACGCCGTCAGGCCTCTTCCAGCAATGGGCGGAAAGGATCTACGCGATTCCTCAGGCCATCCTACCGGCCGTCCGGCAACCGCGGCGGCGGAGGCGGCGGATCCTCCCAGGTGCCGGCAGCCCTATCAGCCCCACAAAAAGGTAATGGAGGTATTGATTGGGGCCAATGGATAGAACAACATAAAACTCCCAGCCCTTGCAAAAAGGGTGAGGCTTGTGGCATTGGCTAATTGATATATGCAGGTACCCTCCACCCAGCCTGCGGTAATTGTTAAATTTGGTAACAGTGAATTGACAGAATTGATTGTGAACGATATGAATCGGGGAATAGAGCGGCTCGCAGAAATGGATAATCAGGACAAGTCCAAACCTAATTCTGACGAAGCGAAGGAGCGTCGTCCGAAATGGATGATTCCCTTAATTGCAGTGGTAGTAGTGTCGGTGCTGGCCTTGGCTGGTGTTTTCGCCTGGCGTGCCTATGAGCATCGCCAACATGATTCGGCGCTTTCCTCGTGTTCGCAAGCTGTTAGCAATTTACATGGGCTCACAAGACCGTCTCAGCTGGCCAGATATCATGAAGCCGTAGCTGTGCGGGCCGACCAAGTGAAGGACGTGAAGACCATAAAAACTATGAACCGGAGCGTCAAGGCTGTCGGCAGTCTTCGCCCGCAGACTCTCCAATGCAAGACATCCATGTCAACAGAGAGTTTGGAAGCAACTGCCAACAAGTCTAAGAAGTTAGATGCTGGGTACCACGCTGTATACAAGGCTGCCAATGCGGTTCTGGCTTCCCGCGACGCCAAGACCCTCGATGATGCGAAGGCTGCTCTGAGTGGCAAAATAAACGAAGCAAAGAAACTGTTGCAGGACAGCGATGGGAAGGTGGCTGACAATACCGTTCGTGACAATTTGCAGAAGGTCATAGATCAGGCTGACCAGGTTACGGGAGGCGAGATAAAGGCTTATCAGGACGCAGTGAGCGCGTTACAAGTGGCAACTGATCGGGTGAACGCTTCTATGCAGGCTAAGAGCCAGGTAGACCAGCAGGCCGCTGCCCAGGCGCAACAGCACGGCACCGTCCAAAGCCGGCCAACATCCTCCAACAATGGTCGGAAGAGCAACGCGCAATCCCGTCGGCCTTTATACCGGCCGTCTGGGAATCGAGGCGGCGGAGGCGGCGGATCCTCGCAGGCGCCGACAGCCCCATCATCTCCACAAAGAGGTGATGGTAATGGAACCGGCGGGCATGCCGTATTGCCCCCGTTAGATACAACGCATCATGGTTGTAATCCGGATGGTTTGTGTGCCATTGGCTGATTGATTGGGCATTGAACATCTGCCATAGGTGCTGATTGCCTGGAGGATTTTCTACCCTGCTAGCATTGCTAGTGGGGCCCATGACGCTGTCTTCTTCACAGTACTTTGCTATATTCGCTGGGGAATGCGATATGACTCGGCCTACGTCTGAACGTTGTAGGTGTGGATAAGGATATCAATGGCTTTTTGAATAGGCCCCAGGCCACGCAAGTGAGAGAATTTATTCTCAGATTCGTATCGCTTTTGATTGATGCCATCTCACTGACGGGGGTTTAGGTAGCAGCTTGTCACCGGGGACGATCCGCACTGAATGCGGGCCACTACTGCTGGAGCGAGTGCTGATACGGCCGTTGCGAATGTGATGAATACCCGCAGGGCTTTGCGTCGTACTTTCTCCATTGCATCAATGGGGCGACGTGCCGGATCAGTGTAGGATGCTGTCCCCGGAATTATGCGGCCTGCTTCGGCAAACTCCGAACATGTGGATCGAGCAATGCAAGCAATTTGACACCATTCGGCTGGTCGCATGAGAGTTTGTGCGGATTACCCTGTTTAATGTCAATCTTTGCGAAGGGGAAGAAATTCTGCCCGTCGCCTGCTGGATAATTCAAGTTTGAAGAAGAACGCTGCATGGCTTGTCCGTTCACCTTGCATTGCCCGGCTTCTGTCTGCTTAAGATCGGCCCGCTGTGCGAGTACATACAGGGTTCCCGACTTGTTCGCGGAGATGGTTGTGACGTTGCCGTCACCAGAAACGTCGTACTTTGTCAAAGATGACAGGTAATTGGAGACCTGTTCCACGGACGGCTCTGACCGATTCGATCCCTGGCAGCCTGAGAACAGGGCCACACTCATCAAAACTGCTACAAGGGCGATTATTTGTTTTTTCCAGATGGCGCCAGCCGTTCTTGCTTCACTATGGAACCGGGCTGGCGATGCCGTGAGCCGTACCAAGTGTCCTTGGGAATCCCGCTGATGCGCCACTGTCGAATTAAAGTCCGTCTGCTCAAAAGCCTTTGTCTTCTTCATCAGTTCTCCTTAGGCAGGTAGAGGAGGGTTCACAACAGTGTTAATTGATTTAAGTTTCATAACTCAGATGAGCGGTAATTAAATAAAACGAGTTTAGCTCTTTATTTAAGAAATACAAATATTTGCCAGTTTGTATCTTTCGTGGTCGAATTCTGGCTATAGTTATGTGATTAGCCGTCATTCTCCTAATTAATCGAATAGCGCCATGCATGCGGTTCCTACCCGCTTTAATCATGAAATCTCAACAGGAATTGTGATCTGCTTTGAGGAAGTCTCTGAAGGCGTGTGCTTGTCACATTGTTTTCTTACCGGCTATTTACCAATACAGAAACAATTGCTAGAAAATTCATATGAGTCTGGCTGCATTTCTGAGTCGTGCGGCCTGTTCATTGAATGTTGTCTGTCTACTGACCATTTCTTGTACCCAGCGATACATGCCATTGCGCTTAGGTTCGTCTGAGTCGTTAATATCCAATTCGATACCCATTCTGAAAACCTAAGAAGACGAATCTTGCAAGACGGCTCTTTTGTCGGCTTGTTCCTTGCAGTGTTGCCTTATGTGTCTTCCAGCAGTTTCAGCGCATTTGGGAATCGCTCATCGACTGCACGAACACCTCCGGCTAGGGTTCTCCGCAAATCAGGATGATCAATGCCATCGTGAGAGCGGAGCATGGCTTCTTCAGTAATTTCTTTGTTCTTGCCGGATTCATATACAGCTTTCCAGGCTGAACCGTCGCGATGTAAATAGTCCACAAGTTCGAAGGCTGCCAATGGCCCGTATAAAGTGGCAACTCTTTGAACTACGTTTTTCGCTGCTCGGAGTCCGACTGAAGAATCGGTTTGATCATGCGCATCTATTATAGCGGGGGCAGTTATCCGATTTGGGCCATACTCTTTGAATGCTGCATAAACGCTCGGTTCCACGGGGCCGCTTTCCCAGGCTTGTACAGGTTCGTCGAAAAGCCTATGCCTGTGTATCCGGAGGCATTCAACCTGTGCGAAATACACCAGCTTGTTGATTTTCATATTTGTCAAATACAGGTGTGTATGAGGATAGGTGATCAACATGTTGGCGATAGTCAATGCAAGCATGTGATTCTTGCCTCCTCTTATGTTGATTTACACGTTTTATGGTAGCTGGTCCATATGTCCGCTGTAGTCGTGGTTGACCGGGTTTGTGTTCCAAGGGTAGGGCAGTGTGGTCTGCGGATAGATGTCCGCCAGCAGGTCGTAGCCGGTCGGGTCGTATTCGCGCAGCTCGTTCCTGGTGTTGAGCGGACCTCGGACGCCGTCCCAGGTGTCGTCGGCGCTTTTGGCCATCACGTTGAACTACATTGCGGTCGGGGTGGTGAAGTACTCCTCGATGTTGCCCAGCAGGTGGATGGTGTGGCCGAATTCATGAGCCAGTATGGACTCGTTGGGGTAGCGGGTCTGGTGTACGCCCTCAGTGATGCGTTCGATATTGGCGGCGGAGATAGATGCGACCGGGTCGCCAATCATGCCCCATAGCCTTTGACAGGCCGATCCATGATATGGGCACCGCCTCGGTGCTCGGGTATGTCATAGACGTCCCCATGCAGTCCGTAGATGCGGTGACAGATCACACAGGCCAAGGTTCTTCGGATGCCGTCAGCCGACGGGTGGACTAGGGGTACCTGTACCTCCACCCTTCCGGTTTCTGGGAACAGGGCGATCGGATCGACATCCACTTCGAAATGCCATTGCGTGCCGTTGCCGCCAACCCTTTGGTCAGCCGGGATGCGGGCAAGGTGGCGGTGGCTGGGGGACCCATAGTCTACTGCGCCGAGGAAAGGGACAACGGGGCCAACCTGCACCTGCAGCATCCGGACGGCAACGCCTTGTCGGGTGATGCAAGCCGCGTGAAAGTCGAGCCTTTCACTTTCCAGGCTGGGGTGTATCTTGATGATCCTCAGTCCGAAGCCATTCTGATTCCCCTATTTTGCCTGGTCCAACCGTGGCGAAAACAAGATGAGGGTTTTCCTGGACGTGGGCTGAGGGCCACCATCACTCAAGCACGTTGCGGTTTCTGAGATTGACGCAGGGCGGTCAAGATCAGCAGCAGGTCAAGGCGTGCTGGAACCGTTGATGGTGCCCCACCTCTGTACGGTCCTGCCGAGCAGCGGGGGGGGGGGGGAGACCGGTGCCAGCGTGTCGATGACCAGTCCATTTGTCTCCATTTGCCGCAGGATTTTTGTTGTGGACGGGCGGATGTTGAATTCCATCTCGATGTCCCCCCGGGTGTGGTCCTGGGACTCGCCTTGGCTGCTTTTCTGGATCCCTTGTGCAGAGCTCCGTATGGAATGGTTCCAAGATTCAACCGGTCTAAGGATGCAGTTGGCGGGCATTGCTGGATTTCGGCAACAAATATCATCTTCTTGCTATGCAGGGGAAATGCCCGATTCCCGGGCTTACCGTATAGGCAAACGGAAGTCTTCCCGTCCGGCTCATATGTAGGTGGTTGGAAGTTAGCCACTTCCGCATGGCATGATATGCGACAGAGCAGTGCACGTAATCATGTCTCGTGACAGGGTCCTTATCTTGTAGCAATGGCGCCTTAAATGCCAGGACCCCGGGATGAGCCGTTGGGTGGACAGTCTAACTATTCAGAGAAGAATGAAGGTACAGGACATGAGCATATCCCACAAGGTCCTTGCAGGATTGATGGCAGGGGCCGTTCTTCTGACTGGTGCATCGATGGCGACTCCAGCCATGGCATCGGAGGATGAACAAACAATCAATGTGACGCCGAATCCCTGGTATGCCGATGGCCCCTTCCAGGGTTGGGGAACTTCCCTGGCATGGTTTGCCAATGCCACAGGCAACTATGGAGAACCCGGTTCAATCAGTCAATCCAGCGGAGACCCTCAGACCGATGCCAAGGCTTTGGCCTATGGGCGGCAACTTCGTGAGGATTTCTATACGAGCATCTTCGGTAAGGAGGGTCTTGGTCTCAACAAGGCTCGCTACAACATAGGCGGTGGCAATGCCTCGGACGTGGCATATGGCTATCCGTTCATGCGGCAGGGAGCCGCTATGCCCGGCTACTGGGCCCAGGACCCGGATGGCTCCTTGGGCCTTTACGGCGGTCTGGCGACAACGATGGCCAACAAGGCCGGCATTGATCGGGCTTTCGATCCTCACAGCGATGCCTCCTATGTGTGGGGATCCGCCTCCTCTGATTCCCCGCAGGCCCGCGACGTCAAGGCTCAGGAGTGGTGGCTGAAAAGGGGAGCTCAGAACCATGACATCGACCATGTCGAAGCTGCAGCAAACGCGGCTCCCTGGTTCATGACGGAAAGCGGGTATGTGAGCGGGGGCGATAGCGGGAATGCCAACAACCTTGCGGATGCGGACAAATTCGCTCAGTATCTGGCTGCGGTAACCCGGCATCTGTCACAGCTCAAGGCTGACAATGGGAACCGGGTTGGGATCAATACGGTCGAGCCTCTCAACGAGTCGGAGACCGGATACTGGAGTTCGCCGCGAGGCCGGGCTTCGGATGCCTGGCCAGCCGAGGACAGGGCTCTGATCGACCGATACTGGAATCGGTATTACCAGGGTAAGAACAAGGCTGTCACGCCGTATACCACCGAGGTCAAAAAGCCCCAGGAGGGTATGCATGTCGATACTGGGACAGCTGGCAATGCCATACGCGCGCTCAGATCGGCTCTGGATGCAGAAGGCCTGCAGCAGACTTTGGTTTCAGCTACCGATGCGACGGATTCAGGCCAGTTTGTCGATTCCTACCATCGCTATCCGCAGGATGTCAGGGATGCCATCGGCCAGTACAACACCCACGGGTATGGCACCAACCGCCAGCGGGCTGCCCGGGACATTGCCCAGGGGGATGGCAAAGCCTTGTCCATGAGCGAGGTGGATGGCTCCTGGCAATCCGGAGGCTTCAATCCCTATGGTTTCGACAATGCCTTGGGCATGGCCGGTAAGATCAACGCCGATGTCTACGCCTTGCAGTCCAGGGATTACACCTTCTGGCAGATCGGCGAGGACCTTTACAACGTGGCCACTGGTGACAAGGATATGAATGGCAACAGTGCCAATCCCAAGGGGGAGGACACCAATTGGGGCACTGTCTTTCTCGATTATGATTGCTCGGTCGCCGGCGTTGACGGCAAGCTCTACTCTCGCAGGGAAGTGGACAACAATGGAGGCCAGACCTCGGGAATTCGCCCCTGCCGGATCGTGGTCAACGCGAAGTACAATGCTGTTCGCGCCTACACCAAATTCATTCATCCAGGGGATTTCATCACCGCCAATAACGCCACCAAGGACAATATGACCGCCAGCTCGGCAGATGGCAAGACCCAGACGGTGATACACCGTAACGGCAGCAATCAGCCGCAGACGCTGGTCATCGATCTGTCAAACTACGGGAGCATCGATTCCGACGCGAGCGGAAAGCTCTTCCTGACCACCGAACCTGATCATCAGCAGGATATATACACGGCTGATATGAGCTATATGAACAAGTACTCCAATAAGGAGCAGCCGCATGGAGTCACCATCGATGCGGCAGCCAAGACGGCCACAGTCAAATTGCCGGCTCGTTCCATCGCCTCCATACAGCTCACCGGCGTATCCGGGGTCTCCCCGCAGGCCCAGGTCAAGGATGGCAGCACGATTCAGCTTCAAGGGCAGCAGTCAGGAAAGATGCTCACCGCGTCCTCCGATGGTCTTCTCATGCTTGAAGGTATGGCCAAGAATCCGGATCAGGGACGAGCCCAGGCTTTCACCGTCCACAGCGTCGAGTCCTCTGCCGGCAGTCCCAAGTTGCCTCGGTACCTGATCTCTTCTGCAGACGGGAGCAGGTTCCTTTGCGCGGACGGCCGGATGCGGGCGGGTACCAGGGCATCCATCGGTACCGATGCACGGTTCATCTGGATGCTCAATACGGAAAACGGCAAGACCTTCAGCCTGGTCAACCAGGCAGATAAGGTTGCCTTGGACGTGACTGGCCAGCGGACTGATGCGGGTGCCACGATCGCTGTGGCAGAATCGACCGGTGCTGACAACCAAGGATGGTACTTCCGGTCTACGGAGCCGACAGGCGCCGAGAAGACCACGGTCCAGGTGCCACTTGGCGGATCCGTGGCCATGCCTCAAACCGTGATTCCCTATTATTCCTGGGGTCAGGGGGAGCCAGTACCTGTGGTCTGGAAAACAGAGGCCGTTGATGTAGGTAGAGAGGGAACCTATCAGGTTCAAGGTGTTGCCACTGATTTCTTTGGCAATACATTCCCTTGCCAGGCATCGGTTTTCGTGGGTGATCTTACCGTGACTGATCCTGCATCCGCTACTATCCTCTTCGGTTTAGATGCCCAGGAGGCCCGCAAGGCGATGGAATCCACCACAGTTTACGCCCATGTCAAGGCTTCGCCGTCTATCAAGGTCGATCCTCATGCTGTCAGCTGGGATTGGGCTGATCTTCAAGGAAAGCTGGACCGGGCGCACGAGGGTGATGTGGTGCCTGTGAAAGGTACCCTGGCCATAGGCGGAGAGCGTTCCCTGCCCCTGTCTTTCAGCCTTTACCTGGAGGCGGCCAAACCACAGAATGTGGCTGATGTCAGCTACAACCTGACCGTTACCGACCAGGACGTTGAGTATGGCAAGGAGGATCAGTGGAGGAAACTCACTGATGGCAATATGCGGGAGGAAGCCTGGGCGACATGGAATTCGGCCGGCAACTACCGCCATAGCCCAACTGCCAATCTTGACTTCGGGCAAGTGCGTCAGCTGGATCGGGTGGCCATCACATACAAGGATCATCCGCCGGTGTCGGCCAAGGCTGAATACACCAACAATGGTGCCAACTGGAAGCCGCTGGGGAAGGTCGTCAACAACCCGCAGCCTGGTCAGACCGTGACCTTCCAGGCAGCAGGGATGGTAGGGGCCAGCAAGGTCCGCATCGTCAACACGGTAGACAACGCCTGGATGGATGCGGCGGAAATCGAAGCCTGGGCCCGTCCATGGGTAGGCCCGGTCAGAAATCTGGCTTGGGGCGCCGGCACCCACTTCTCAGTCAACGTCCAGGATGGTGATACGGCTGGAAAAGCCATTGACGGACATGTCGCCTCGGGGTGGTCCACCCAGTCGGCATCTTCGGATGTCGATCCGACAGCCACCTTCAACTTCGACAAAATCCGGACTATCAGCCAGGTCAAGACCGTCTTCCACTGGGATGGGCGAGCATCCTGGCCAAAGTCGCAGACCTTGGAATATTGCGATCAATCCGACAACTGGCACCGGCTGGAAACAAAGACGGGATGGTATCTTCCCCAGGCCGGTGGTACTGATGCCTCCACAGAAGCCGATGCGCCTACGGTGACCTTCACCCTGGCCAGCCCTGTCCAGGCAAAGGCGGTGCGGCTTGTCAACAGTCTCCAGGACACCAAAACGTATATCAACGTGGCCGAGATTGAGGTAAACGGCACGGAGAGTATTTCGGCCTTCGAGCCTGAGCCAGGCAATGATGCCAACCTGGCTGATCTGCGCTTGGACGGACAAACCATTACAGATTTCTCGTCCGATCGCAATGATTATGTAGTCGATTTGCCGGTTGGCTCCGAAAGCAACCCGGTCTTGCAGGCCTTTAGCAGGGACAACGCAGCCAAGGTGGTTCGGACTGATGAAAGAACCGGGATTGGAGGCAAGAGCCTGATTACCGTCACCTCTGCTGACGGTTCGCGCTCCAGGGTCTACTCGGTCCGCTACCGATCCTACGATTTGCAGGGTTTGCAGGTCGTCCCGCCAACGAAGACCAGCTATGCCATCGGCGAGCGGTTTGACCCAAGCGGATTGGCGGTCAGCGCTGTGTACATCTCCAAGGATAAGGATCGCGTCGAAGTCAGGTCTTTGGCCTTGGACGATCCCGAACTGTCGGTGACGGGCTTTGACTCTACTGTGGCCGGCAAAAAGACCGTTGTCGTGGCCTACCGTGGAGTGAACGCCAGCTTCAGTATTTGGGTAAACGCCGCCGGGCGGAATGCGTCCGGTACAGGCGCTGGCGGTGTGTACGGGAATCATTCTCCGCTCGGTGGACCTTCACATGCGGTTCTCGCGCATTCAGGAGCCTCCATAATCTCGGTAGCCCTGCTGGTCGGAGCTCTGGCGCTGACGTCGTTCGCGGCATTGCTCGGCAGGCGGTACCTGTCAAGCAGACGATAAGGGTACCGCGGGCGTCTTGTCTTCCAACACCCTGTGCGGTTCTGGTTCACCAAAGTTGCAATTGGCGAACCGGAACCGCTTTCAGGTAGTCAGACGACAAACCCCTTACAGTGAAAGCAATATTTCGATATTAGATAGCAGTTTTCATGTACGGAGCGTTCTATTTGTTTATAGACTGAAAGTACGTTAATGATTGTACTATCAACGTAATGAAAAGAGGCACAAGGATGTGTGCATATGAAAAACAATCGTGACCTTTTACAGCAAAACATCTACATTCAACAGAGTTGTCTGAATGGCTGACAGTTTCTGACATCTCGATGCTCAACGGCCAGTTGCAGGGGCGTCCGTTCCCTCGATTCCGGGTTGTTGACCCAGTTCTTCTTCGTCGTTGTTGACAGTAGGGGGTTGGGTTCACGCAATCAGACATCTCAAAGGAGAATAATGACATTTTCCAAATCGGCGGCAGGGCCAGCTGATGTCGCGAACAATCAGCAGTCGAGCACCGTCAACAAGCACAGACGGGATTGGCGCGGTTGGAAGTTCATGGGGCCTTTCGCTGTGGCTTTCCTGCTGGTGTTCATCATCCCGATCATCTACGCAATTTATATTTCTTTCTTTGAAAAACGGATGGTCGGGGGCACGGTTTTCGCCGGGCTCAGCAATTACAAACGTTTGTTCGCAGATGGTCATTTCTGGAGTTCGGTCGGCCGTGTCAGTGCTTTTACCCTGATCCAGGCGCCGCTCTGCCTCTTTCTGGCAGCCCTGTTGGCTCTGGCGATTGACTCCATGAGATTGCACGGAACCAAGTTCTTCCGAATTTCCACCTTCCTGCCTTATGCCGTTCCTGCCGTCGTGTCCACGCTGATCTGGGGATTCATGTACGGGGCCAAGTATGGACTGGTCGGCTCTTTCAATTCATGGACCGGCTTGCATCTGGACCTGCTGGCTTCCAATATTCTTCTGGTATCTATCGGCAACATCGTGACCTGGGAATACACCGGCTACAACATGCTGATCTTCTATTCCTCCCTGTCTACGATTCCGCATTCGCTCTATGAGGCGGCGGCAATCGACGGGGCCAGCGAATGGCAGATCGTCAGGCGGATCAAGATGCCGGAGTTGCGTGGAAGTCTGGCCATCACCGTGATTTTCAGCATCATCGGCTCCTTCCAGCTGTTCAATGAACCCTCGATCATGCAGAACATGGTGCCTGGGAACACCATTACCAGCTACTACACGCCGAATATGTACGCCTACAGTCTGAGCTTCGCGGGCAACCAGTCGAATTATGCCGCGGCCTTGGCCATTGTCATGGCGGTGATCACCATGGCGATCGCGTATGCGGTCCAGCTGAACAGTCTGAAGGAGCAGATGAAATGACCTCTGACATTTTGGATGAGTCGCCTTCAGCGATTCGGGCGCGTGAACGCAGACGTGCCAAGCGAGTAGCCAGGGATGAAAGGGCGGAACGCAAGCGCGCCGCAAAAAACGGATTCTCCAATCCCGCGAACCCTCGTCGCTCGATGACCCTGACGCTGGTTACCGGCATCTTCGCGCTATACTGCCTGTTTCCATTCGCCTACCTGATCGTCAACGCCACTAAGACGCAGTCCGACTTCACCTCGACCTTCGGTCTTTGGTTTGGTCACACCTTCGCGCTTTGGGACAACATAACCACGGTCTTCACCTATGAGGACGGCATATTCGGACGTTGGCTCTTGAACACGCTGCTCTACGTGGTTGTGGGAGCGGGTGGCGCAACCGTACTGGCCATCATGGGCGGATACGCCTTGGCCAAGTTCGCTTTTCCTGGCCGCAAGGCAGTCTTCGCGGTCGTGCTGGGTTCCATCAGTGTGCCCGGCATTGCCCTGGCTGTTCCGCAGTTTCTTCTGTTCGCCAAGATGGGCTTGACCAATACGCCCTGGGCCATGATCCTGCCCAGCCTTATCAGTCCCTTTGGCCTGTACCTCATGTGGATATTCTCCGAGCAGGCTGTTCCCACAGAGCTCCTGGAGGCGGCCAGGGTTGACGGTGCAGGGGAGTTCAGAACCTTCCTGACCATCAGTCTGCCCCTGCTGGCTCCCGGAATCGTAACCACGGCCCTGTTCGCCATAGTGGCCACCTGGAATAACTACTTCCTGCCCCTGATCATGCTGAAGGATGCCAATTGGTACCCCCTGACCATCGGGCTGAACCAATGGAAGAACCAGGCCAACACTGCCGGCGGTCACGCCATACAGAATCTCGTCATCACCGGATCGCTGATCACTGTCGTTCCTCTGATGATCGCTTTCCTGATTCTCCAACGGTACTGGCAGTCCGGACTGGCTGCAGGAGCAGTCAAGGAATAAATGAATTTTTGAAAATTGCGGTCACTTAAGCCATCGCAAGGTGAGTGGCCGGGAAGGGAGTCTCTCGTCTGTCATACGGCAAGGATTCATCCCAATAAAAGCTGATGGAAAGCACTAAGAGAAAAGAGTGATGTAATGAAACATGCAAAAGGGTTGAAGCGCCTAGTGGCTTGTGCCGGCGTGCTGGCCATGTTTCTCGGCGTCACCGCCTGCGGCGGTAGCAAGCAGAGCAGTGGCGACGAGAATGTGGAGCTGAACGTCTGGGCATGGGAGCCCACCTTGAAGGCCGCAACCAAGGAGTTCGAGAAGAAGTACCCGAACATCAAGATCAAGCTGCAGAACGCCGGGACAGCCAAGGAGCAGTACACGGCGCTTGACAACGCCTTCCAGGCAGGCAAGGGGGCACCCGATGTGGCGCAAATCGAACTTTATGCCCTGAGCCAGTATGCCATCAATGATCGGCTGACTGATCTGAGTGACAGGACCAAGGGCTACTCGAAGTTCTACAATCCCGGCACTTGGAATTCGGTTCTGGTCAACAAAAAGCCCTACGGACTGCCCTTTGGTTCTGGAGCCATGGCCTTCTTCTACAACAAGGATGTGTTTGACAAGGCTGGCGTTGATGCGACCCAGATCAAGACCTGGGATCAGTATTACGAGGCTGCTAAGAAGATTCGGGCGGTGGGTTCCTACATCGCTGCCGATTCCGGTGACGCGGGCTTCTTCGACGCCATGATATGGCAGGCCAACGGGCATCCTTACAAGCTGTCCGCAGACGGCAAGGATCTGTCCATCAACCTCGATTCCGACAAGGGGACTCAGAGTTTCATCAAGTGGTGGCAGAAGATGATCGACGAGGATTTGGTCGACACCAAGACCGTCATCTGGACCGAGGACTGGAACAAGAGCCTGAACAATGGCAAGCTCGCCTCTGCGCTGATCGGCTGCTGGATTCCAACTACGCTGGTCAACGTGGCACCCGACCAAGCTGGCAAGTGGAGGGTCACTACCATGCCCACCCAGGATGGATCTGCGGTCAACTCCAACCATGGCGGTTCGTCGCTGGCGATTATGGATTCAAGCAAGAAGACCGATGCAGCCTATAAGTACATTGATTTCATCTCGCGGAACCAGGCCAGCATTGACGCTCGCGTGGCAGGCGGTTCATTCCCCGACGATGTGAAGACCACCGAATCGAAGAAGTTCAAGGAGGCCACCACCGTCAAGAACACCAAGGGCGATGACATCGAATACTTCGGCGGTCAGAAGTATAACGAGGTTCTGGCCAAGGCGGCAAGCGATGTGATTCCTGGCCACGCCACGCTGCCCTTCGAGGTCTATGCGCGGACCGTATTCGCTGACGACGTCGGTTCCGCCTACACCGACAAGAAGATCACTCTGAAGCAGGGTGTGGATGCCTGGCAGAAGCACCTGAAGGAATACGGTAAGCAGCAGGGCTTCAACGTACATTGATCTTCATAAAGTAAATGGAAACACCGCCGTTGCCTTGTATTGTTTGGGTATGAGGCAACGGCCTTGCTGTATCAGCAAGGACGACGTCCTATGGCTTGATGCATGTATTGTCTCGTGGCTTCATGCGTAAGGTTGAGGCTGCCGGTTGCATGCGTGTATTCCTGGCATCGTTTGACGGTGGCCAGCCAGGAGCGGCTGTCATGATTCGTGGGGAATGTGGTTTGTGCGGAAAGGAGGATATATCGTGGCGAAGCCTGCTGAACACGGCATCGATGTCAATGCCTCTGACTTTTTGATTCACACCCCTTCGGCTATCGCGCGAACAACATTTTTCTATCCGCTACGGGTGGGCAAATTCTCATATGAACCCGGTTACAGGTTGGAGCGACGATCCTTTGACAGCTATCTGATCATTCATATCGATAGCGGCAGGCTGACACTGGACCTGCCTGAAGGGTCCTTCGTAGCCGAGGAGGGCCGATTTGCGCTGGTCAACTGCTACGCACACCATGCCTACGGCACCGATGTCCCGACGACCGCCCAATGGCTCCACTTCGACGGCATCATGGCCCGGCCCTACTACGACTACATCATCAGGAAGCTGAGCAACATCTTCATGCTCTCCTCCGAGACCTACGCCTTGGAGCGGATGCGGACCATCACTTCTTTAATGACGGCGGAGAACGGCTATTCGGAAGCGAGGATGTCCAAATACATCACCGATCTGCTCACCGAGTTTGCCGATGAGCAGCCGCGCTCCTTCAAACGAAAGCAGGAGGAGGTGGTTGAGGACACGATCGCCTACGTGTCCTCCCACTTGTATGAGCCGCTCACCGTCTCCGAGCTGGCCAAACGGGTCTTTCTGAGCGAGTACCACTTCATTCGGTTGTTCAAGCAGGAGACCGGCATCACACCCCATGCCTACCTGGTGGATTCCCGGATTCATGCAGTGCAGTATTTGCTGGTAAACACCGGGATGTCCATACGACAGATTTGCCAGCAGTGCGGTTTCACATCCGAATCCTCATTGTGCGCCTCCTTCAAGAAAAGCACGGGCATGACACCCATGAAGTATCGCAGACTCAAGCAGGGCGGATGACTGACAGGAGTGATTGGGCTGTCGGCGCCAGCGGCTTACCTGCATAAACGCATTTCTAAAATGCGCGTTTTGCGCATTCTTACATCTCGGCCTTCCACGGATCTGTCTCTCGACATTGGCGGGATCGAAGGTGAACGATAATGCGTTATCGTAATTCGGTATGGAATGCTGCTGTTAATTCCGTTGCGCAACTTATGCTGCAACGGAATTAACAGCAGCCAATCTGTTGAACGGGCCGCCGGACCAAGTCAGGCCATGTCTCAACAAAACCACGCTCGTACTTGCTCGGTCAGGCTTTCTTTCTGGCTACCATCGAGAAGGTCAGGGGGATTTGAGGCTGATCGTGGGGCATGATCCATCCCTGGAGGTCTGGACTGTACTCAAGCATTGGCAGTGACTGCCAGTCGTCCACATTATGCTCGCCGATGGCCTCTATAGTCAGTCCGGCATCCAGAAGAGCGCCGCTTATTTCCTGGAAGTCATGAGCCCAATTGTGATTGGTGGTGTGGGTAATTTGGGGTTTTGTCCCATCTTCGAGCGAGTCGGTTGCTGACGTGTAGCTTTGATCCGTCTCGTAGGTCGTTTCTGTTCCGCCAAAATAATCTTGAACTATCGACATGCCCTCATTGTTCAAGGCGAAAAGCAGTGGATGGTTGTCGCGGATCATGAATATTCCACCGTCTGCTAGAAGAGAGGCGATTGAACGAGCCCAGTCCTTCAAATCGGGAAGCCAGGTGATGGTTCCGCAACTGGTGACGATTACATCGAATGAGCCTTTCTGCTCGGGCATGGCATCGGCAGCGCAACGAGCATCACTTTGAACATAGGTTATGGATGCGCCGGCCCGTTCAGACAGTTTCCTGGCATAATCCAGCGAGGTGGGAGAGAAATCCAGTCCATATACATCTCGTGCTCCCAAGCGCCACCACGAGATGGTATCAGAGCCTATATGGCATTGCAGATGCAAAAGGCGCAGCCCTTTGATGCTGTGTTCGGGCAGATGGGGCTTCAAGACCTCCAGATCTCGCAGGGTTACTGACGACAGGGCCGATGGGTCATCCGCAAATGCGTCAAGGTCTCCATAGCCACCGTTGGCATGCACAACCGCCCTGTCATTCCAGTTGAGGAGATTATCCTCTACATCCTCTTTCTGGTGCATTTGATGAGGCACGGTATTCCTTTCTGATTAGGCTTATCAACAGTGATCGAGCCGGACAGTATCCAGAGCAGGTTTTCAAGTGCATATTTGCGCAGACTCGTCAGTCATGTGCGAATATGCAACTCTTTATTATCCTGAATATTTACTTCGTTGGCAAATACAGGGTGCCCCGGATGCGATTCGAACGCACGACACCTTCTTTAGGAGAGAAGTGCTCTATCCCCTGAGCTACCGGGGCAACGGAAACTACTGTACCACGAGGTGGGACTTGGGCAGGTCGCTGCTGTGCGGGCTGGCACCGTGCTCTTCCTGGAGAAGTTAGGTTGATATACCTGCCCGCCATACGGTCGTGGTTTACAATTGCTCAACGGCCGAGCTGACTGTGCATTCCTCGGAAGGGGGACCGGGTCGGCGATGATTTGCTGGAGGAGACCATGGCGAGATTCAGACAGTCCTTCGTAGTAAGGCATGTCTTTGGGTGGACAGCCAGGCTGCTTGCCCTGGTCAGTTTGGTGGCCCTAGCGGCGCGTGCCTGCCCGGCATGGCTGTCATCGATCCCATACCTGCCGGACCTGGCCGCTCTGACGCCCTGGTTCATCCTCTTGGGCCTGCTGGCCCTGGTCCTGGCTCTGATGGCTTCAAGATGGTTTACGGCTTTGGTTCTTATCGCCGCCTTGGCCATGAATGTCTACTGGCAGTATCCCTTCTATCAAGAAGGGTCCCAGCTCAACGGGCGAGCCGATCAGCTCATGGCTCTTGAGCATTCCGACAGGTACGATGATGTGGCCCGGGTCATGACGCTGAACGTCTACAAGGGTCAGGCCGATGCCAATCAGGTGGTCAAGACCGTAAGCGACAACCGGGTCGAGGTGCTTGCTCTGCAGGAGGTCAGCGAGGGTTTTGTGGACCGTCTGCACAAGGCCGGTATCGACCGCTACCTGCCCCACGAGCAGCTTTCCACATCTTCGAAGGAATACGCCAATGGTCTTTGGACGGCTGCGCCAATGCAGTCACCCTCAAAGGACGACGTGGGTTCCCGTTCCTCCATGATGCCGGCGGCCAGCATCGACTTCGGCAGGGGCAAGACCAGTGTCAGATTCGTCTCGGTCCATACCACCTCGCCGCAACCGGGCAGTTGGAACGCCTGGCGACGCAGCGTGTCCGACCTGGGGAAACTGCGAAAGCACGAGCACACGCGATACGTGCTGATGGGCGACTTCAACGCCACCTATGACCATGCGGTATTCCGAGACATGCTGGGGGAGCGGTTCAGCGACGGGGCGCGTCAGGCCGGACATGGCATGAGCATGACCTGGCCGGCCGACAGGGCCCCCTTGCCCAGGTTGGCGGCCATCGATCATGTTGTGGTGGACCGTGACATCAGGGCCAATCGGCTGCAGGCCGTACCCATAGCGGGATCGGATCATGCAGCTCTGCTGGCCACAGTGATGGTGGAGTAGAAGAGATGTCGGAGTAGGGGACTTCAGGCATCCAGGTTGGACTGGGTGCCAGCCTGGGCCCCGGCGCTGGCCTGCTCCTGCTGGGCCGCATCGAGTTTGGCCCGCACCTGGCCCAGCAGCTCCTGGGCGCGCTTGGCGAGGGCCTCGCCAATCTCCCACTGACGCATGGAGGCATCCAGGTCCAGGCCGCCGGCCTCCAGTGCCTGAACCGCCTGGATTAGCTGATCCCGGGCCTGCTCATAGGGCAGTTTGGCGATGGTATCGCGTTCCTTCTGGCTCAAGGCCGAAGCCAGTACCGGCTCTTCCTCACCCTGCTCCTTGGTCTGCGCCTCGTCGGTGTCGCTCATGCCTGCTCCTCTTCTTATCTGGTGCGTTATCAAATTTTTAATTAATAAGGATGATTATCGCTGATGATTATATGTGGCTGACCGCGTAGGATCGGTCACTGCCCGCTGACGACCCTGGTCTCGATCCGGCCTTCTTTGACGGTCAGGGTCAGATCCTGATCGGTATGGACCTGCTGGGGACTGACGACCACCTTCCCGTCCAGGGTCTGCACGACTGCGTATCCGCGGTCCAGCGTGGACTGGGGAGAGAGGGCGGTCAGCGAGGACTGGAGCTTCTCCACGGTCAGGGATGCGTCGTCCACGATCCGCCGAAGGGCGATGTCCAGGCGAACCAGGGACTCATCGACCAGCCGCTGGGGCTTGTCCAGCATGGTCTGCGGCTTGGTCAGGCTGGGGCGGTTGGCGTATCCCTCGATCAGCCGTGTCTCGCCTTCGACCATATTCTCGATGCGCGCGTTTATGCGCATCCGGGCCTCTTGGATGATGCCCTCCTGCTCGACCAGGTCGGGCACCACCCGCTTGGCTGCGTCGGTGGGGGTTGAGGCGCGCAGATCCGCCGCCAGGTCTATCAGGGTCCAGTCGTCCTCGTGGCCGATGGCCGAGACGATGGGGGTGACGCAGGCTGCCGTGGCCCGGACCACGGACTCGTCCGAGAAGCCCAGCAGGTCCTCGAAGCTGCCGCCGCCCCTGGCCACGATGATCACATCCACAGCAGGATCAGCATCCAGCTTCTGGATGGCCTCGACCACCTCGCGCGGGCACTGAGGACCCTGGACGTGGGCGTGCACCACGGAGAATTCGATGGTGGGCCAGCGCAGACGGGCGTTGGTGATCACATCCCCCTCGGCCCTGGCCTTGGGTGCGCAGATCAGGCCGATGCGCCGGGGGAATTCGGGCAGGGGAACCTTGTTTTCCGCATCGAAGAGGCCCTCGCCCTTGAGCTTACGCCTGAGCTGGTCGATCTGCTCCTTCAAGTCTCCGGTGCCCACACGCTTGATCCTGTCGGCCATGAAGCTCAGACGGGTCTGTTTGATCCACAGGTCGGGCCGCCCGTGCACCACCACCCGGTCGCCCTGGCGGAATTCCCTGGCCTGGGTGGCGAAGGCGCGGAAGCCCATGACGTTGATGGAGATGTCCTCGAAGTTGTCACGCAGGGTCAGGTATGCCGAACCAGTCCGGCGGGTGTTGATCTCCACGATCTGACCCTCCACCCAGGCTCCGGGCCAGCGGGCCACTGCGTCGTGGTACTTCTGGCTGAGCACGCTGACCGGCCATGGATCTTCCTCGGTGGTATCGCGTGCCAGGCGGGGCAGTTGATCCAAGGGCCTGGGGGCCAGTCCGGATGGGGCTGAGCCAGCCGGCGTACCCATCGACCCGCGCATGTTCGAACCCATGTATGCTCGCACCTGATGCCTCCTGACCATCGGTTCCACCAGCCTGACCAACCCATCCGGCATGGCCTGTACAGGACGGTATGCGGGTTGGTCAGCAAAGGAAACGTCCTTTCAGGGTCTCTCAATACGGGGACAATTCCATGTCCTCTGCAGGCCCTCTCTTGATTGTTCCTAAGCCGATTTCGCCGAGGGCACAGTGTCATTTCTCCCGCTTGCCAGGAGGCCGTGATTGAGGTGAAAGTGTGGAGGAGAAGGGTTGGAACAACGCCTTGAGGCAACTGCCCTCGTCTGCGGCTTGCCTGCAGCAGAGGCGGTTTTCCCAGCGGCTGTGTCAAAGGAGACAGTCTTGTTTCCCTCATATCGCGGAAGTTATTCACGCTCTGGCGGTAGCATAAATAAAGTAAGCCGGATATGATGTGGTGTCTGCTTTTCGAGCCCATCATGCGGCGGTCTCACGGATTGAGGTTGTTTCATGTCTGATGGCATCGACATAGCGGGTCGATATAAGGGCACAGGACCGCGGGATCTCCTGCGTGTGGGTTTGGACATTGGTTCCACCACAGTCAAGGCCGTGGTTCTTGGCAGAGGAGACAGGCTGGATCAGGCGCTTTTCAGCGACTATCGCCGCCACCACGCCAATGTGCGACAGTGCGTGGCGGAACTGGTCACCGACATCAGGCTTTCCCTGTCACGGGTTGGCCTGGCCGGCAACCCCATCAGCCTGGTGATCACCGGCTCGGGCGGGTTGGAGCTTGCCAGCCAGCTTCAGGCTGAGTTTGCCCAGGAGGTCATCGCCGAGACCGAGGCCATCAACGCCACCTATCCCGAAGGGGACGTGATCATCGAGCTGGGCGGCGAGGATGCCAAGATCACCTATCTGAAGCCCACCCCGGAGCAGCGGATGAACGGATCCTGCGCAGGCGGGACCGGAGCCTTCATTGACCAGATGGCCACCCTGCTCAATACCGATGCTTCAGGCCTGAACGATATGGCCTCCAAATACAAGACCATTTATCCCATCGCATCGCGTTGCGGGGTCTTCGCCAAGTCCGACCTGCAGCCCCTGATCAACGACGGAGCCGCCAAGGAGGATCTGGCTGCATCCATCTTCAACGCCGTTGCCACACAGACCATTTCAGGTCTGGCCTGCGGACGTCCCATCCGTGGCAACGTGATCTTTTTGGGTGGGCCCCTCTTCTTTATGAGTGAGCTGAGGGAAGCCTTCAAACGGATCCTCCAGGACAGGGTCAGCCGCTACATCATTCCCGAGAACGCGCACCTCTATGTGGCCTATGGCGCCGCCATCATGGCTGGCCGCCACGACCAGGACGACCAGGACAAGGCCGAGCAGGTCAAGACCGACTACTCGCCAGAGACCGATGTAAACGACCCCTTCGGCCCGGCCTGGGGGCTGGACCGGGCTGAAGTCGACAAGGCGAGGTCCGAGAAGGCTTCGAACCTGGACAAGATGGCTCTGCAGGATGCCATGCAGGATGGCCGCACCACCACCTTGGTGGACGGTGGGAACAAGGTTCCGGCGGCTGAGGCCGCCACGGATGCCAGCCGAAATCAGGACATGAACTTTGATCTGACTTCCTTGGATGGTGTCCTCTCCGCCCTGAAGGGCCTGGAGAACATGCCTTCCACGGCCAGAACGATACGGCCGCTCTTCCTGGACGAAGACGAGCGCAAGGAGTTCAATGACCGGCATGGTGCCCAGGTCATCCCCACCGGGGATCTGTCCGGAGCCGAGGGGCCGCATTTCCTGGGCATCGATGCGGGCAGCACCACCATCAAGGCCGTCCTGATCAACGATGACAAGACCATCGTCTGGTCCACCTACGGAGTGCATAAGGACAGCCCGCTGATCGCCGCCGCCAACATCGTCAAGGAGGTCAGGAAGTCCCTGCCGGAGGGCGCCTACATCGCCCGTGCCTGCGCAACCGGATATGGTGAGGGTCTGGTCAAGGCTGGTCTGCATGTTGACGAGGGTGTGGTCGAGACCATGGCCCACTACCGGGCCGCCGAGGAGATCAGCCCCGGCGTCACCTCGGTCATCGACATCGGCGGGCAGGATATGAAGTACATCGCCGTCAACGACGGGGTCATCGATTCGATTTGCGTCAATGAGGCCTGCTCGGCAGGCTGCGGGTCCTTCCTGCAGACCTTCGCCCAGTCCATGGGCATCAGCATCCAGGACTTCACCAAGCAGGCGCTGGCCTCCGAGGCCCCGACCGATCTGGGCTCCCGCTGCACGGTCTTTATGAACTCCTCGGTCAAGCAGGCTCAGAAGGAGGGCGCCTCCCCGGAGGACATCGCCGCCGGGCTCTGCTACTCGGTGGTCAGGAACGCCCTCTACAAGGTCATCAAGCTGCGTGACGCCAACGCCCTGGGGCCGGTGGTCGTGGTCCAGGGAGGCACCTTCCTCAACGATGCCGTTCTGCGGGCCTTCGAACTCCTGACCGGCCGCAAGGTGACCAGGCCCAACATCGCCGGGCTCATGGGAGCCTACGGCGCCGCGCTGACGGCCCGCATGCACTGCCCGCAGAATGAAGAGGTCGAGGATATCGTCGCGGCAAGCTCTCACGTGGTCGACGGGGCGAAGTCCGTGGGCAGCACGCCGACCACGCCCAACAGGGCTCCGACTTCCACCCAGTCAAAGGTGTCACCGGTCGCCGTCAACAAGATTGCCTCCAAGAACGACCAGGGCTTCAAGACGACCCTGCCCGACCTGAAGGTGCGGGACGGCCATGTGGTCAGCTCCATCCTGGCGGGGGATGATCTGGACAACCTCTCCATGACCACGACCCACGATGTCTGCAAGCTCTGCCAGAACCACTGCAAGCTGACCATCACCGAATTCGAGGACGGCGGCCGCTACGTGACCGGGAACCGCTGCGAGCGTGGCGGAGACAAGAACAGGAAGCGCTCCGACCGTCCCAACCTCTACGACTTCAAGTACAAGCGGGCCTTCGCCTACCGTCGTCTGACCCCCGACAAGGCCACCAGGGGCGATATCGGCATTCCCCGTGTGCTCAACATGTATGAGGACTACCCCTTCTGGTTTACCCTGCTGACCTCATTGGGCTTCCGTGTCATGATTTCCGGGCGTTCCAACCATGAGCTCTTCGAGAGTGGGATGGAGTCCATCGCCTCCGAGAACATATGCTACCCGGCCAAGCTGGTCCATGGGCACATCCACTCCCTGGTCGACAAGGGCATCAAGACCATCTTCTACCCCTGCGTCACCTATGAGCAGGAACTGGTTCCCGATACGGACAACCACTACAACTGCCCCATCGTGGCCAACTACCCGGTGGTGATCGAGGCCAACATGGCCGAGCTCAAGGAGAACGGCGTCCGCTTCATGAGGCCTTACTTCAACCTGTCCAACAAGGAGAAGATGGTCGAGCGGATCGTCAAGGTCTTCGATTGGGCCAAGGTCAGCGAGGAGGAGGCCCGGACCGCTGTCCAGGAGGCCTACCGTGAGGATGCCCGGTTCAAGGAGGATGTCCGCCAGGAGGGGCTTCGTGCTTTGGCCTACATGCAGGAGTATGGAGTCAAGGGCGTGGTCCTGTCGGGACGCCCCTACCATGTGGACCCCGAGGTCAACCACGGCATTCCCGAGACCATCTGCTCCCTGGGCATGGCCGTGCTCTCCGAGGACTCGATCTGCGAGCTGGACGTGCATAAACTGCCCAAGCTGAGCGACTATATCATTCCGGCGGCGGGGGAGCGGGCCCTGGCTTCGAACAACCCCACGGCCGCCAAGTTCAGGAAGACCGTGCCGGGATTCGGCGACGATCATCAGAAGATGCCTCTGAGGGTGACCGACCAGTGGGCCTACCACTCCAGGCTCTATTCAGCAGCCAGGTTCGTCTCCGAGTATCCCGACCTGCAGCTGGTCCAGCTGGTCAGCTTCGGATGCGGGGTGGATGCCATCACCACCGACCAGGTCCAGGAGATTCTGGCCGATAAGGGAGATGTCTACACGCAGCTGAAGATCGATGAGGTCTCCAACCTGGGTGCAGCCAAGATCCGTCTGCGCTCGCTGAAGGCCGCCATGGACGAACGCCATCAGCGGGATCTGGCCCAGGGGGACAGCGAAGACCAGAAGGAAGCCTCCCTTATGGAGCAGGCGCCTGCTAAGGTCGCGGTCGAGGATGCTGCCCCGTTGCCTGACCTTGTTCGGGTGGAGGATTCATCCGATTCTCACGAATCTCAAGAGTCTGCCAGCGATAGTGAAGCGGCGGGAGTGAATGCGTCCGACAAGTCGAAATCCGATGGATTCCGGCCCACCAACGCGCAGAAGATCAACCTCTCCCGGCGCAAGGCCGACATTGTGGCTCTGGCACGGTTCGTGGCCCTGCACGATAAGAGCGATCAGGGTCTGATAGGTCTTCATCCCATGGGCATCAGGCCCATCCGGGAGACCATGGCATCAAGGCAACAGGAGCCGGAAGCCGACAACAAGGGCAAGGATGTCCAGGCCAGCGGGGCTGCCGCCAAGCCGACCCTGTCCAAGTACGCCACAGAACATCGATTCACCAAGGAGATGGGGCACAAATTCACAGTGGTGGCACCGCAGATGTCCCCCGTCCACTTCTCCCTTCTGGAGGCGGTCTTCTCCAGCGCCGACTACCACTTCGAGCTCCTGAAGCATGCCACGGCCGAAGACATCAACACCGGCGTCAAATACGTCAACAACGATGCCTGCTTCCCTGCCATCATCGTGGTGGGGCAGCTGGTCAACGCCTTCCTGTCCGGCAGGTTCGACCCGCACAAGTGTGCGGTCATCGTCACCCAGACCGGTGGCATGTGCAGGGCCACCAACTACTACGGCCTTCTGCGCAAGGCCATGGCTGATGCAGGCTATGGCTACGTCCCGATCATCACCCTGAGCGTTCAAGGATTCCGGGCCAATCCCGGCCTTCAGGTAACTCCGGCTCTGCTGCACCGCGCCGTCAAGGCCTTCTACTTGGGCGACGCCATGATCGAGTGCCTGCTCAGGGTCCGCCCCTACGAGCAGGAGCCCGGCTCAGCCAACAAGCTCTACAAGCTCTGGGACACGATCTGCAAGGAGACCATCGAGCACCACGGGTACTCCAAGACCGCCAAGAAGGTCTATGGCCATGGCTATCTGCCCTATGGCACGCTGATGAAGCGGATGATCCGGGCCTTCGACCAGCTGCCCCTGCGCAATATCCCCCGCAAGCCACGGGTGGGCGTAGTCGGGGAGATCTTGGTCAAGTACCATCCCGATGCCAACAACCACGTGGTCGACCTGATTGAGAGTCAGGGATGCGAAGCCGTGCTCCCCGGTGTCTGCGACTTCATGGTCAACGGCATCTCCAACGCTGAATGGAACGAGGAGATGCTGGGCACCGGCGGCCAGGTGGGTGTCAAGAAGATCGTCCTCAAGGCTGCGGATGTCTACCGTGCCCCCATGATCGCCGGCTTCAAGGCCTCCCATGGGAAGTTCGACATTCCCGCCCACATCAGCGATCTGAGGGAGAAGGCCGCATCGGTCACCTCCCTGGGTGTTCAGGCCGGAGAGGGTTGGCTCCTGACCGGTGAGATCATCGAACTGATCCAGTCCGGCGCGCCCAACATCGTCTGCGCACAGCCCTTCGCCTGCCTGCCCAACCACGTGACCGGGCGTGGCATGTTCGGCAAGATCCGCAGGACCTACCCCGAGGCCAACATCGTCTCGATCGACTACGATCCCGGCGCCTCTGAGGCCAACCAGCTCAACAGGATCAAGCTGATGATCGCCGCTGCCAAGAAGCCGGGCGACCAGGAAAAGCTCGGCCAGGACCACAAGGCAGCCGTGGAATCCCAGCCGGCGGAATCGACCGGCCTGGATGCGGGGCAGGCAGCACCCGTCCAGGACGAGGAGAAGGTTCTGGAGAGCCTGTAGCCGCCAGGCCGAGGCCGGTGTTTGGAACCAATGCGCCGGCCTCGGAATTGCTGAACCACGAGGATCAAGGAAAGAGGGGGTTCCCATGACCAGCCGTGAGGAGATCAAGGCTCTGCTGGACACCGACCAGATCTACATTGCCGATACACCCGAAATGAAGCAGGTCCAGGACGCCCAGCAGGATCTGGTCTTCGAGTTCAACGCCTGCCGTCCCAGCCAGGTGGAGAAGAAGCAGGACCTCTGCAAGAAGATGTTCGGCTCATTCGGCCAAGGCAGCTGGATTGAGGGGCCGATACGGGCCAACTGGGCCTGCAACACCTACTGGGGGAGCAAATGCTACGCCAACTTCAACCTGGTTCTGGTTGACGACGGACGCGTTGACATAGGCGGCCACACCATGTTCGGTCCCAATGTCACCATCGTCACCACCGGGCACACCATTCGCCCCGATATACGAGCCTATGGAACACCCCAGTTCACGGTTCCGGTCAGCATCGGCAGGAATGTGTGGATTGGAGCAGGCGCCATCGTCATGCCGGGAGTGACCATCGGAGACAACACTGTCATCGGGGCGGGGTCCCTGGTCACCAAGGACATCCCCTCCGACGTGGTCGCCTACGGCCACCCCTGCAAGGTCGTCCGTCCAATCAATGACCACGATTATGAATACTTCTGGAGGGATCGCCGGTATCAGGCGCCTTATGATGCCAGGCCCTTCAGGATGGACTAGTCGGGCTGGCCGGTGCCCGGTATCACTTTGTCGGCTTGACTCCTGCGGTCGTGGGTTTGATCAGCAGTACCCATCCCAGAGTGGGGAGGGGAAGATCAGCGCCTTGAACCGGCTCCATTCCCGGATGTAGTCGATTTTCGGCTCACGCAGCAGCCGTATCTGTATGCCGTCCATGACTTCCAGACTCATTCTCACCTTGCCTGGCATGTCTGCCGCCCACTCTATGCCATCAGGAAGCAGCCAGGGGAATTTGGAATAGTGCTTCCAGACCTCTGTCGGCCTGCGGATGAAGTAATCGTGCAAGGGATGGTTGGTGGAGATGGCCTCGGTTTCCAGGACCGTATATAGCTGGGTGAGTTCGGGCCGCCCCGCGTTGTGGGCGACCAGATAGTCGAAATAGGCCGGAAGATGCGGATGATCGGGGTCGGACCCGGGCAGGCCTGTCTGCATGAATTCCTCCGGGGTGCCATTGACGTCATAAATGTCCGTGACCAGGAGGGATAGCAACCCTTCCTTGCTGCCAACATAATGGAGGACGCCCGGCTGTGACATCCCCACCATGTCAGCGACATCTTTGAGGGATATGCCGTTGTATCCATGCTGGCTGATGAGATGGGCGGCGGCTTGTGTGATTTCCGCCCGTCTCACCTCAGGTGATTTTCTGGTTCGGCTCGCCATTGTCTGGTCTTGTGGCTCCTTTTCGCTGTCCCTGAGCGCCTGGGTGCTGTCGGTCGTTTGATACTCATGGTACATGGGGCCGGATTCGTGACAGTGACGGCCTTAGGCTCAACAGGTTCCGACCCGGTGGGGTATAGAGCAAAGAAGTCCTGGCCATTCACGGCCCCGCATTGGGTCAATGACTTGACAAAGGTATCGAATGCCTGCTAGATATATGATTATCTAATGGTTGGTAGATATGGTTGTCTGCCACACATTGGACGTGTCAGAGAAGACTAGTTGAAAGAGGTCGACACCATGAGCGACTCAACAACCCCGGCATCGGACGATTCCGAACTTCTGCAGGCGCATAAGGCCGCCCTGGCTGCAGCCCAGCGGGATCCACTCTTATCGCCCGAGACCGGCAAGCCGGTTCCGAAAAAGACCCTGTTTCGTTTTGGGGCGAGCTTCCTGGCCTTCGGCATTCTGTGGATGTCGGGCCTGGGAATTGTCAGCATCGTGCTGCTTCCCGAGCATCTCAAGCAGGTTTCAGGCATCGCTCCCGAGGCGCTGATGGGCATAGTCAATGCTTGTACGGCCGTGGCTTCGCTGGTCTCCAACCTGCTTTTTGGGAACTTCTCCGATCGCAGCCGCTCCCGGTACGGGCGTCGAACCCCATGGGTCCTGGGCGGCGCAGTCCTGGGTGGTGTGACCCTGTTCCTGACCGGAATGACCACCAACCCGGTCCTGCTGACCATCGTCTATTGCCTTTGCATGTTCGGCCTGAACTGCATGATCGCCCCTATGGTGGCCATCCTGTCCGACCGCGTGCCATCCGGTGTACGCGGGACCCTGTCCGCCTTCTACGGGGCAGGCTCCACCATCGGTTCGCCCATCGGTTCTCTGATCGGTGCTGCTCTGGTGACCCATATGTTCACTGGCTTCGTTCTCGCCGGCGTACTCATGTTCCTGGGTGGTGTTGTGGCCGTTCTGATCATGCCCAGGGAAGGCTCGGCTGCTTACCTGCCCAAGGATGAGGGCACCCTCATGGACGTGCTCAAGTCTTTCCGGCCTCCGCGCTTCCATGGAGCCCACGACTTCTATAAGGCCTTCGTCGGAAGACTCTGCATGCTGCTGAGCTATCAGATGATCTCCGCCTATCAGCTCTACATCATCGAAAAGTATGTGGGCCAAACCGTGACACAGGCAGCAGCAACCATTTCGGTCATGTCCGTCATCACCATGGTGGTTTCCCTGCTGGGCTCGTTGGTCTCGGGGCCCGTTTCCGACCTGATCGGGCGGCGCAAGGTGCCGGTGGTCATCGCCTCCGTCCTCTTTGCCATTGGCATCGCCATGCCCTGGATCAGCCCCACGGTCATGGGCATGTACCTGTACGCCGGTATTGCCGGGTTCGGCTACGGGGTCTATTCTTCCGTCGACCAGGCGCTCAACGTCGATGTTTTGCCCAGCAAGGAGGAGGCCGGCAAGGATCTGGGCATTCTCAACCTGGCCACCACGCTGGGGCAGATGACCGGTCCTTTGGTCATGTCCTTCATCACGCTGAACTGGGGCTATGCGGCGGCCTTCCCGACGGCCATCGCCTTCGCCCTGCTGGGATGCGTCTTTATCCTGACGATCAGAAACGTCAAGTGACACTGGCCTCTGTGGACATACAGGAAAACCATGCAAAGGAGCAGAAAATCAATGAACAGGAATGCAGAACCAATCTGGGTGGCAACCACTCGCGAGCAAGCCATGCAGGAACAACCCCTGGCACTTTCGACTCTGGAGTCGTCGCCCGATCTGGAATGCACCGGCGGTAAGTTGCAGACGCTGCGAGGGTTTGGCGGCTGCTTCAATGAGCTGGGGTGGTTGCCCTTGCAGGAGCTGGGGGAGGAGAAACGTGAGGGGGTCATCCGTGAGCTCTTCAGTCCGGACGAGCTGAATCTGACCTTCAACAGGACCCCGGTGGGTGCCAACGACTTCGCCGCGGGTTGGTACAGCTACGACGAGACCGACGGCGACTATGACCTGGAGCATTTCAGCGTCGACCACGACGAACAGACCCTGATTCCATACATCCGAAAGGCCCGGAAGTATCAACCGGACATGGGCCTGTTCGCCAGCCCTTGGAGTCCGCCCACCTGGATGAAACGGCCCAAGGTCTACAATTTCGGGCGAATCGACATGAGCGAGCGCAACCTGTCTGCTTATGCAGGTTATCTTCTGCGGTATGTGCGCGAGTACGACCGCCGCGGCATCCACATCGACCAGCTGCATGTGCAGAACGAGGTCTTTGCGGACCAGAAGTTCCCATCCTGCCTCTGGTCCAGCGAGGACATGCGCATCTTCATCCGCGACTATCTGGGTCCCCTCTTCGCCAAGGAGGCGCCGGACACGGCCATCTTCCTGGGGACGCTCAATGGTCCCGAGGATATGAAATTCGGTCCCGAAGGCATGATCCTGGAGAACTACAACCGGTACGTGGACAACATCCTCTTCGACGAGGACTGCCGCAGGTACATCGCCGGCATCGGTTACCAGTGGGCCGGCCAGCATGATATCGAGCGCACCCACCAGTCCTGGCCAGAGATCGAGTTGGAGCAGACCGAGTCCGAATGCGGCATGGGCGGCAACACCTGGGAATACGCCGAATACGTCTTCTCGCTGGTCAACCGGTATCTTCGGGCCGGAGCCACCTGCTACACCTACTGGAACATGGTCCTGGGCCAAGGCATATCCACCTGGGGCTGGCGGCAGAACTCCCTCTTCACCGTCGACACCAGCACCGGCCAGGTCAGGCGGAACCCCGAGTACTACGTCATGCGCCACTACTCGCACTATGTGCGCCCGGGCGCTCGCCTGCTGGATACTCGCGGCCATTTCAGCTCCATGGCCACAGCCTTCGAAAACCCGGATGGGTCGATCGTCGTCGTTGCCCAGAACGCCCTGGACCGCGCCATGCCCTTCTCCTTCTGCGGGCCGGGAGAAGATAACGAAGGGAGCCAAGGTTTCCAAGTGACCCTGGAGCCACGATCCTTCAACACCTTCGTCCTATGAACACCTTCGTCCTATGAATTGAGTCCCGTAGATTAAGATTGGAGTTCATCATGTCAGACAAGGCAGTCCGAACCAAGGACCACTCAGCTTCGTCAGGCGGCACGCGTCTGCCGGACAGGCTCATCTTCGGATGCGCCTACTACGACGAATATATGCCCTATGAGCGGGTGGACAAGGACATGTCCATGATGAAGTCCGCCGGCATCACCACCATTCGTATCGCCGAATCCACCTGGAGCACCCTGGAGCCCCAGCCGGGCGTATTCGACTTCAGCCATGTGGACCGGGTGCTGGATGCTGCTGGACGCTTCGGCATCCAGGTCATCGTGGGCACGCCCACCTATGCCGTCCCCTCCTGGCTGGTCGCCATGCACCCGGATGTTCTGGCGGATACCCCTAAGGGCCACAACCAGTATGGCGCCCGCCAGATCATGGACATTGTCAACCCTTCCTACCGGTACTATGGCGAGCGCGTCATCCGCAGGCTGATAAGCTATGTGGCGGACAACCCCCAGGTGATCGGCTACCAGGTCGACAACGAGACCAAGTACTACGACTGCGTATCGCCCGACATGCAGCGGCTCTTCGTCAAGGATCTGCGGCGGCGCTTTGACGATGATCTGGACCGTCTCAATGCGGCCTTCGGCCTGGACTACTGGTCCAACAGGATCGACTCCTGGGAGGACTTTCCCGATCTGACCGGGACCATCAACGCATCCCTGGGGTCGGCCTTCGACCGCTTCCGCCGCAGCCAGGTCAGCCGCTACCTGGCCTGGCAGGCTGGCATCGTGCGCGAATATGCCCGCGAGGACCAGTTCGTCACCCACAACTTCGATTTCGATTGGGGTCCGGGCTGGTCATACGGCGTCCAGCCAGCCGTCGATCACTTCGAGGCGGCCGAGTGCCTGGATGTGGCCGGGGTGGACATCTACCACCCCACCGAGGATGACCTGACCGGCAAGGAGATCGCCTTCGGCGGGGATATGACCCGCAGCCTGAAAGGTGGAACCAACTACCTGGTCCTGGAAACCGAGGCCCAGGGGCAGAACGGATGGCTGCCCTACCCGGGCCAGCTGCGGCTGCAGGCATACAGCCATCTGGCCTCGGGGGCTGACGGGGTCATGTACTGGCATTGGCATTCCATCCACAACTCCTTCGAGACCTACTGGAAGGGTCTGCTTTCGCAGGACATGGAGCCCAACCCCACCTATGAGGAGGCCGGCCGGTTCGGCAGGCAGGTAGTGCAGAAGGGTGTGGGGGAGCGTCTGATCAACCTTCAAAAGCGCAACAAGGTCGCCATCATGGTGGGCAACGACTCCCTGACCGCCCTGGACTGGTTCTCCCTGGAGACCGGCTTCCCTCGTCAGCAGGGGCAGATCTCCTACAATGATGTGGTCAGACGTGTCTACGATGCCCTCTTCGAACTCAACATCGAGTGCGATTTCATCAGCGACAAGGCTGACCGGTCCCAGCTGGGCCGCTATGCCATGGTCCTGGCTCCTGCCCTCTACAGCACCAATGAGGATACGCTGAAGGCCCTGGCCGACTATGTCCATCAGGGAGGTCACCTGGTGGCCACGCTGCGCTCCTTTGTGGCGGACGAGAACCTCAAGGTCTGGCATGACAAGGCTCCGCACCTGTTGACCGACGTGTTCGGCATCGACTACAACCAGTTCACCCGTCCCGGCAGGGGTCTGACCCTGGATCTGCATGGGGCCGACCAGGCTGGACCTGCCTGCCAGGGGCTGATTGAGCTGCTGAATCCGAGACCAGGCACTCAGGTCCTGGCCTCCTATGACCACCCGGTCTGGGGGCGGTATGCGGCTGTGACCCGTCATGATTACGGCCACGGCAGCGCGGAGTGGATCGGCACCCTGCCGTCGGCTCAGGGCATGCGAATGTTGCTTTCGGATGCGGCGGATGCGGCTGGCCTGGGCGGCCCCGCCCGGGACCTGGCTGGCCTGGTCACCGTGCGGGAGGGCATCAATGCCCTGGGGGAGCAGGTCGCCTACCTGCTCAATTATTCATCCAAGGAGGTCAGGCTGGACGCGCCCTATGGGGGGCATCTGCTGGTGGCCGACGGGCAGGCTGATCCTCAGGCTCATGTCGACCAGGGCCAATCAATGACCATTGGACCCTGGGACCTGGCGATCATCGTTCGATAGACCGGCTTCAGTCTGATCGGCTTCAGACTGACCGGATATGAAGAAAGGAAGGTGCCCAGATGGCATCAAGAAAGTTGACGGAGGACCTGCCCTACCGCAATCCCGACCTAAGTGTGGATGAGCGAGTGGCCGACCTGGTGGGCCGCATGACCCGTGAGGAGAAGGTGGGCCAGATGATGCAGCTTGATGCCCGCTCGGGAGTGGACAAGGAGGTGGTGGATCAGCACGCCGGGTCACTGTTGCATGTATCTCCGCAGAACATGATCAAGGCTGACAAGGCCGTTCATCGCACCCGTCTGGGCATTCCCCTGCTGATTGGCGACGACTGCATCCATGGCCATTCCTTCTTCCGCGGGGCCACCATTTTTCCCGAGCAGCTGGGCATGGCAGCCTCCTTCGACCCTGAACTGGTTCAGCGGATGGGGCGGGCCACAGCCCAGGAGGTCGCCACAACAGGCGTCCACTGGACCTTTTCGCCGGTGCTCTGCATCGCCAGGGACACCCGCTGGGGCCGGGTGGATGAGACCTTCGGCGAGGACCCCTTCCTGATCGGCGAGATGGCCTCGGCCATGGTGCGCGGCTACCAGGGAGGATCAGCCATGACCGGGACCCTGCCCAAGGATGCCGTGCTGGCCACGGCCAAGCACTTCGCCGGCTACTCCGAGACCCAGGGCGGGCGCGATGCCTCCGAGGCCGACCTCTCGCACCGCAAGCTGCTCTCCTGGTTCCTGCCGCCTTTCGAGCGCCTGGCCAAGGAGGGTGTGGCCACCTTCATGTTGGGCTACGAGTCCATCGACGGGGTACCGGTCACCATCAACAACTGGCTGCTCAACGACGTGCTTCGTGGGGAGTGGGGCTACCAGGGCACCCTGATCACCGACTGGGACAATGTGGGCCGGATGGTCTGGGAGCAGAAGGTGCAGCCCGACTACACCAGGGCCGCTGCAGCCGCCGTCAAGGCCGGCAATGACCTGATCATGACCACGCCCGGCTTCTACCAGGGGGCCTTGGATGCACTGGATGCCGGGCTTCTGCACGAGGAGGACCTTGACCGGGCGGTCAAGCACATCCTGGCCCTGAAATTCCGCATGGGGCTCTTCGAGGATCCGCGTCTGCCCGACCCCCAAGCCCAGAAGACGATCATCAACTCTAAGGAGCACCAGGAGCTCAACCTCCAGGTGGCCCAGGAGTCGGCAGTCCTTTTGAAGAACGACGGCATCCTGCCCCTGTTCGGCGGGGTTGATGCCGATGGCCGCCCTGGCGATGATTCAGCGCATAGCATCGCCCTGGTGGGTCCGCTGATTGACGATGCCCAGAACCAGCTGGGGGACTGGGCTGGCGGTTCGGGTCAATGCGACTGGATCAAGGACCAGCCTCGGGAGATGATCTCGACAGTGGCCGACGGTCTGCGCCAGGAGCTGCCTGCAAACTGGCGGCTCGACTGCGAGCAGGGCGTCGATGTGCTCCGTCTGGTCGACGACCCTGCGGGTCCGCTCTTCCCCGATGGCCAGCCCAGGCCCAAGGTGGCGGCCCCGGCCAGGATCGATCAGGGCCGCTTCGACAGGGCCGTAGACCTGGCCAGGCAAAGCGACCTGGTGGTGGCCGTGGTCGGCGACGTGGTCCAGCTGGTGGGCGAGGGCCGTTCGACTGCCACCCTGGAACTCTACGGTCCTCAGCGCGATCTGCTGGATGCCCTGGCGCAGACGGGCAAGCCCATGGTCATCGTGCTTATGTCCTCCAAGCCGCTGATCCTGCCTCCGTCCGCACGGGCTGCCAGGGCCCTGATCTGGCAGCCCGATCCTGGTATGCAGGGCGGTCGTGCCCTGGCCAGGATTCTCACCGGCAAGGTTGAGCCCACAGGCAGGCTGCCCATCACCTTCCCCAGGCATGCCGGGCAGCTGCCGGTCTACTACAACCAGATCCGGGGCCAGCATGGTGACCGCTATGCCGATCTGACCCAGGATCCGGCCTTCGCCTTCGGCCAGGGTATGGGCTACACCACCTTTGCCTACGGAAAGCCTGGGGTCGATGGGCCGGATACCGTCGGACCCGAGGATACGGTCAGGGTGACCGTGGATCTGACCAACACCGGCCGGCGCTCAGGCACCGAGGTCGTCCAGGCCTATATCAGCGACCTGGTGACCTCAGTCAGCTGGGCTGATCGGGAGCTCAAGGCCTTCCAAAGGGTTCAGCTGGATCCAGGGCAGACCCGGAAGGTGGTCTTCGATCTACCGGTGTCCGAGTGGGCCCTGGTCGATGCCGACTGCGAACGCAGGGTCGAGCCCGGTCAGTTCCAGGTGCTGGTGGGGTCCTCCTCACGCAGGGCTGACCTGCAGGCCGTGACGGTGACCGTATGCTGACCACCATCCGACAGCGGAACTCCTCGCGTGTTGGTTGCCCAGAGCCCTCGCCCGCTCTTACCATGACAGCATGAGGAAAAGCGTAGGCGCTGGGTATGCGCACCTGTTGACGGTCCCCAATCCGCGGCATGTGGCCAGCCTGGTCGACTACTTCACACGAGGTTCAAAACCGCGGTCCAAGTGGCGGTTCGGCATTGAGGTCGAGCATCTGCCGGTTCGTAACGACGGGTCCGATGCCCCGGTTCCCTATGAGGGGGAGCGGGGCATCGAAGCCCTGCTGTCGGCCTTGGAGCCCTGCTACGACGGCGATAAGGAATACCGGGAGGACGGTCACCTGGTCGGGCTGAGCAGGCCGGGTTGCGTGGTCTCCCTGGAGCCCGGGAGCCAGGTGGAGTGCTCCCTTGGTGTGGTACGTGACAGCCGAGAATTCGAAGACCTCTACCGTCGCTTCCGTGCCGAGGTCGACCCCATTGCCGAGCGGCTGGGGTTCCGGCTGGTCGAGTACGGGTACCGTCCGGCTGGGTCCTACGCGGATGTAGGGGTCAATCCCAAGGAACGTTATGCGGTCATGAACACCTACCTGGGTCGCATCGGACAGTGCGGTCCCATGATGATGCGCAGCACGGCGTCCACCCAGATCAGCATCGACTACCAGGATGAGGACGATGCCATCGCCAAGATCCGTCTGGGCACGGCTATCGGCCCCGTTTTGGCCTACTTTTTCCGCAACACCCCAATCTTTGAGGGCAAGCCCAACCGCATGCCCCTGCGGCGTCAGCGGATCTGGGATTGGCTCGACACCCAGCGCACAGGCCTGATTCCCGGGCTGTTCGAGGACGGCTTCTGCTGGGAGGACTATGCCGTGGACATGCTCTCCACCCCGCTCATGGTGGCCGATGTCTCCCACACACCGGAGGTGGAGGGGCCGCATGGGCAGCAGGTCTTCATCGCCTGGCACGAAAACGCCGGGGAGATCTATCCTGACCGCCGGCTCAACGATGCCGAGATAGCGCACATCCTGACCACCCACTTCAATGATGTCCGTCTGAAGAACTACATCGAGCTCAGGCACTGGGACTCCCTGCCCATGGAACGTGCCAGCCGACTTATGGACGTTATCGGTGGCATCTTCTACGACCCGGATCAATTCGCCGGACTTGTCGGCCTCTTGGACGGGGTGAGCGAGGAGGATGTGCTCCAGGCCAAGGCCGACCTGCAGGTTCGCGGGGGCCAGGCCAGCCCCTATGGCCGTTCCCTGGACTTCTGGCGGCAGGCGCTAGGTGCCGAGGACACTCTGGATGATCTTCCGGGCGATCCACGTCATCCCGATCTCTTCCAGTCCTGACGACTGTTTCGTTATGCGAACGGGCGGGTCCGGTTTCCTGAGGATGGTATAATCTGGTCACCAATGGGCCTTGATCCGTCATCAGCGGGGAGCCCTCGGAAGAACGGGATCGCCTGCGGCGGTCCTCAGTAGAACCGACGGGTGGGCCCGCACAGCCCAGTTCAAGCGGTCCGGCGCGGGTCATTGGCCGGGCAAGCGAGGTGGTACCGCGGTGGGCCCCATGGGTCCCTCGTCCTCGACATGGCGACATGAACGACCAGCGAGGAGCGTGAACGGTGAATCAGACCACTGATACCTCAGATGCGACAAATCGGGACGGCGAAGTCTATCCCAAGGCGGTGGTGGACCCGGCTCTGGCCAAGGTGACGCCCAATCCCTCCTTCCCCCATATGGAGGAGTCCGTCCTGGACTACTGGGATCACGACGACACCTTCAACAAGTCGGTGGACCGCCGACCGTCCGGCGACCATGCCGACAATGAGTTCGTCTTCTTCGACGGCCCGCCCTTCGCCAACGGCCTGCCCCACTACGGGCACCTGCTGACCGGCTATGTCAAGGATGTCATTCCCCGCTACCAGACCATGAAGGGCCACAAGGTCAAGAGGGTCTTCGGCTGGGACACCCACGGCCTGCCCGCCGAACTGGAGGCCCAGCGCGAGCTGGGCATCGACAGCGTGGATCAGATCGAGCAGATGGGCATCGAGAAGTTCAATGATGCCTGCCGCGCCTCGGTGCTCAAGTACACCAGCGAGTGGAAGGACTACGTCCACCGTCAGGCCCGCTGGGTGGACTTCGACCACGGCTACAAGACCCTGGACGTCTCCTACATGGAGTCGGTCATGTGGGCCTTCAAGACCCTCTATGAGAAGGGTCTGGCCTACGAGGGCTACCGGGTGCTGCCCTACTGCTGGAAGGACCAGACCCCGCTGTCCAACCATGAGCTGCGCATGGATGCCGATGTCTATCAGGACCGGCAGGACACCACCGTCTCCGTGGCCGTAAAGCTCAGGGACGAGGACGCCTATGCGGTCTTCTGGACCACCACCCCCTGGACCGTCCCCACCAACCTGGCCATCGTGGTCGGCGCCGACATCGAGTACTCCGAGGTCAGCCCGGTGTCCGGGCCCTTCGCCGGCAAGCGCTTCTACATCGCCACGGCCCGTCTGGGCGACTACGCCAAGCAGCTGGGGGAGGACTACCAGGTGGTCCGTACCCTCAAGGGCTCCCAGATGGAGGGCCGGCGGTACTGGCCGGTCTTCCCCTACTTCGCCGGGGAGCAGGCCGAATCCGAGGGCGGCACCCCCGGTCCCAACGCCTATACCATCTATACGGCCGACTACGTCGACACCGTGGAAGGCACCGGCCTGGTCCACCAGGCTCCCTATGGCGAGGACGATATGAACACCCTGAACGCCAAGGGCATCCGCAGCGTGGACGTCCTCGATGCCGGCGCCGTCTTCACCGAGCAGTGCCCCGACTACCAGGGCCTGCAGGCCTTCGAGGCCAACATGCCCATCGTGCGCAACCTGCGCGCAGGCGACGGCCCCCTGGCACAGATCCCAGCCGAGCACCGGGCCATCCTCTTCCAGGAGAAGAGCTACGTCCACTCCTACCCCCACTGCTGGCGTTGCGGCACCCCGCTGATCTACAAGCCGGTCTCCAGCTGGTTCGTCTCCGTGACGAAGATCAAGGACCGTCTGCTGGAACTCAACCAGCAGATCAACTGGATCCCCGGAAACGTCAAGGACGGCCAGTTCGGCAAGTGGCTGGCCAACGCCCGTGACTGGTCCATCTCCCGCAACAGGTTCTGGGGCTCGCCCATCCCGGTCTGGGTCTCGGACGATCCCAAGTACCCCCGGGTGGATGTCTACGGGTCCCTGGATGAGCTCAAGCAGGACTTCGGCCGCTACCCGACCGATGACAAGGGACAGATCAACATGCATCGGCCCTGGATCGACCAACTGACCAGGCCCAACCCGGACGACCCGACCGGCAAGTCCACCATGCACAGGATCACCGATGTGCTGGACTGCTGGTTCGAGTCGGGATCCATGCCCTTCGCCCAGTTCCACTACCCCTTCGAGAATAAGCAGTACTTCGAGGACAGGGATCCCTGTGATTTTGTGGTGGAGTACATCGGCCAGACCCGCGGCTGGTTCTACACCATGCACATCATGTCCACGGCCCTCTTCGACCGGCCGGCCTTCAAGAACGTGATCTGCCACGGCATCGTCCTGGGCTCCGACGGCCAGAAGATGAGCAAGCACCTGCGCAACTATCCGGATGTGAACGAGGTCTTCGACAAGTACGGATCCGACGCCATGCGCTGGTTCCTGATGAGCTCTTCCATCCTGCGCGGCGGCAACCTGGTCGTCACCGCCGATGGCATCCGCGACACCGTCCGTCAGGTCATGCTGCCGGTCTGGAGCTCCTACTACTTCTACACGCTCTACGCCAACGCGGCCAACAAGGGTGCCGGCTACCAGGCCCAGGCGCTGACGCCGGAGCGTGTGGCCGACCTGCCGGAGATGGACCGCTTCCTGCTGGCACGGACCCGGCGGCTGATCCAGTCGGTGCAGAAGGCCCTGGACGACTTCGCCATCTCGGAGGCCTGTGATGCGGTGACCGACTTTATCGATGTGCTGACCAACTGGTACATCCGCAACAACCGCGACCGCTTCTGGGGCGAGGATCACCAGGCCTTCGACACCCTCTACACGGTCCTGGAGGCCTTCGCCCGCGTTTTGGCCCCCTTGGCGCCCATGGAGGCCGAGCAGATCTGGCGGGGGCTGACAGGCGGCGAGTCGGTCCATCTGGCCGACTGGCCCTTCCTGGCCGATGAGACCACCGGGCAGGAGACCGAACTTGGGCTGGTCCTGCGTGACGATCCTGCCCTGGTAGCTGCCATGGAGAAGGTCCGTGAGGTGGTTTCGGCCACCCTGGCCCTGCGCAAGGCCGAGCAGATCCGCGTCCGCCAGCCCTTGTCCCGGCTGACCGTGGTGGTCCGTGACCCCGACGCGGCCCGTCCCTATGTGGACGTGCTCAAGTCCGAGCTCAACATCAAGGATGTGGAGTTCTGCACCCTGGACCAGGCCGGTCAGCACGGTCTGCGGATCATCCACGATCTCAAGGTCAATGCCCGGGCTGCCGGACCCCGACTGGGCAAGCAGGTCCAGTTCGTCATCCGGGCCTCCAAGCAGGGCGACTGGTCAGAGCAGGATGGCCATGTGGTCGTCACCACCCCCGACGGACCGGTGGCCCTGGAGCCGGGCGAATACGAGCTGGACAACCGGATCGAGCAGGAGGACGGCTCCCAGGCCGACCGGTCAGCCTCCGCAGCCCTGCCCACCGGCGGCTTCGTCATCCTCGACACCCAGCTGGACGACGACCTCCTGGCCGAGGGCTACGCTAGGGATCTGATCCGCCAGGTTCAGGATGCCCGGAAGACCGCCGGGCTGGACATTGCCGACCGGATTCGGCTGACCCTGACCCTGCCTGCCGAGGATGCCCCCAAGGCCCAGCAGTTCAACGACCTGATCGCCCACGAGACATTGGCCACCAGCCTGACCGTCAACGCCGGCGATCTGGACCAACCCCGGGTCGACCTGGTCAAGGCCTGACCCGTAGTCGCATAAAAGGGCTCCCATCCTGTATTGGGCGGGAGCCCTTTTCATTCGATTTGTCTGCTGGGAAGGCCGATTGCGTCAAAATCGGCCCTGCTGCTGGCAACGAAGCTTGCAGATCAGCCCTTGACCTTGTCGCTGACCTGATCCAGGGTCTGCATATCCTGGTCGCTCAGTTCCAGATGGGCGGCAGCCAGGAGGGCAGGCAGCTGCTCGGGGGTGCGTGCAGAGGCGATCGGGGCTGCAATCCCAGGCCTGTGGTTGAGCCAGGCCAGGGCGACGGTTGCCAGTTCGACCCCGTGGGCCTTGGCGATGCCGTCCATGGCGGCGACCACGTCCAGTCCCTCCTGTGTAAAGAAGTCCTTGACCATGCCCTCGCGCTTCTTCCCCTTGAGGTCGTCCATGGTCCGGTACTTGCCTGTCAGGAAGCCCGAAGCCAGCGAGAAGTAGGGGAAGACCGCCAGATCCTCGTCCTTGGCGACCTGCATGAGGCCACCCTCATAGTCCTTGCGGTAGACCAGGTTGTACTGGGGCTCCAGGGCCACCGGCAGGGTCAGGCCCTCCTTGCGTGCGATGCTGAACCACTCGCGGATCCGGTCCGGGGTGTAGTTGGACAGACCGATGGCCCGGACCTTGCCCTCCTTGACCAGCTTGTCGAAGGCTGCCGCAGTTTCCTCCAGGGGGGTGGAGCTGTCGTCGAAGTGGGCATAGTAGAGGTCGATCACATCCAGGCCCAGCCTGAGCAGGGAGGCATCGGCGGCGGCTTCGATGTTCTTGGCCGAAAGACCTGAGTACTGGGGGTGCTGGCTGACTTTGGTAGCCACCAGGACCTTGTTGCGGTTGCCGTTCTTGGCCAGCCAGCGGCCCAGGACGATCTCGGACTCGCCGCCGGAGTGGCCGGGGGCCCAGGCCGAATAGACGTCAGCTGTGTCGATCAGGTTGCCTCCGGCTGCCGTGTAGGCGTCCAGGACCTGGTCAGACGTGGATTCATCGCTGGTCCATCCGAAGGTGTTGCCACCCAGGACCAGGGGGAAGATTTCGGCGTCGATGCCGCGTAGTTTTGCCATGTTCATCCTTTCGGGTTGAAGGCTTGTTAAGCCGAGTCTATTACGGCTTGTGCGCCCCGACCGATTATTCAGACGGGTCCTTCATGTATGGTGATGAGAGGAAAGGCCGGAATGGTGCGGTTTCCAGGTCCGGCATCCAAGGGTTTAAGCTCGAAGGAGAACACTCATGCATCTAGGCATCGCCATCGTGATCGCCGTGCTGGTTCTGGCGCTGATCATCTTCCTCCTGGGGATTTTCGTAGTGCCCCAGCAGCAGGCGGACGTCATCGAGCGCTTCGGCAAGTACCACCGGGTGGCGCTGGCGGGCATCCACGCCAAGATCCCCCTGGTTGACCGTATAGCCGCCAAGACCAACCTGAGGGTCAACCAGTTGAACGTCAAGCTGGAGACCAAGACCAAGGACAACGTCTTCGTCACCGTGGAGGTCTCCGCACAGTTCCGGGTGGAGGCGGCCAACGTGTCCACGGCCTACTACGAGCTGGTCGACCCGGCGGGCCAGCTGCGCTCCTACATGGAGGACGCCCTCAGGTCGGCCATTCCTGCCCTGAGCCTGGACGATGCCTTCGCCCGCAAGGACGACATCGCCTCCGACGTGCAGAAGACCGTGGGCCAGGAGATGCAGCGCTTTGGTTTCTCGGTCATCAAGACCCTGGTCACCGCCATCGACCCCTCCACCCAGGTCAAGCAGGCCATGGACTCCATCAACGCTGCCCAGCGCGAGAAGGAGGCCACCAAGGAGCGTGCCGAGGCCCGTCGGATCGAAATCGAGACCCAGGCCAGGGCCGATGCGGAGAAGACCAGGATGCAGGGCGAGGGCCAGGCCAACTACCGGCGGGAGATCGCCAACGGCATTGTGGACCAGATCAACAGCCTGCGGGCCGTGGGCATGGATATCGATGCCGTCAACAATGTGGTGCTCTTCAATCAGTATCTGGATGTGATGCGCTCGCTGGCGGAGTCCGGCAATGCCAAGACCCTGGTCCTGCCTGCGTCAACCCCCGGCGGGTATAACGAGCTCTTCAACCAGATGACCGCAGCGCTGATGACCGCCCAGAGCACCCAGGGCAGTGCGGATCCCCGGCACGGCCGCAGGAATGCGGGTACAGAGGGCGGGACCGGGACACCGGTTCTGTAAGGTCTTGTTCAGCTTTCCAGGAAGTCGGCTATAGCCTCGGCAGCCCGATAGCCCTTGTCGTACATGGCGTTGAGTCCCTTGAGTGACTTGCTCAGCGTGGTCAGCCCGCACAGGCTGTCCGGGGCCAGGATGAGTACCTGGCCCTCCTTCTCGGCTTGCTTGGCCAGGGCCACCTCGTCGTTGTAGGTGCGATAGCGCTCCATGAGCCGCTCGCCAGCCGCCGGATAGGTCCTGGCCAGGATTCGGGCCGGCAGGACATCCTTCTTCTGTTCGCGCAGAATATCCCTCTGGCGTGTCAGGACCAGGACGATGCGTTCATAGCCCTCGTCCATGGCCTTGCGGACCGGGACTGGATCGGCGATGCCACCGTCCAGATAGGGCACGCAATCGATTATATAGGGCTTATTGGCTACTGGCACAGTGGAAGAGGCCTTGAGGACGTCATAGTTGTCCTGGGCCAGGTCGGACTTGTCGAAGTAGACGGTGGATCCGTCGGTGGCCCTGCAGGCCACTACGGTGAACAGGGCCGGGTTGGCCTTCAGAGCCTGGTAATCCAGCGGGCATTCCCCGTCGTGGGCCGACAGTTTGCCATAGACGTAGTCCAGGTCGACGAAGGTGTGCTTGGTCAGGAAGTTGCTCACGCTCGCGTACTCCTTGCGGGAGGAATACACAGTGTAGAAGCGGTAGCAGCGCCTGAGCTGACCCGACAGGAATGAAGCCAGATTGGCACTGCCGGCCGAGACCCCGTAGCAGTGATCGAAGGTGATGCCCTGCTCCATGCAGCGGTCGAAGACGCCGGCGCCGAAGATGGACCTGTAGCCGCCGCCTACGTCGATGACGGCTGTTCTTTTGCGTGCCATGGGCACCTCGATTCCTGACAGATATTCGCGCTTGATGACAGCTTATGCGTGAACATTGGACAAGCCGTTCAGGGGCGGCAGGAGGCCAGCAGCCGCTTGGACAGATCCAGCATGGCTGGTGAGGTGTCAGAGTTGGCGATCTGTACTCTGCCGGGGCCGGGACCCGGGTTGAGGGCATCGGCTTGGGTCAGCAGATCCTTCAGGTGGCGGGCCGTCCCAGGGTTGCCGTCGATCAGTGCCAGGTCCGGCGGGCAGATGCGGGCGATGGACTGGCGGAAGAAGACGAAGTGGGTGCAGCCCAGAACCAAAGCATCCAAATTCTGCAAATCATAGGGGTCCAAATAACGATGCAGGGTGGCGTCGACCAGGGCCTGGTCATTCAGCCTGTCAGACTCCACGATGGTCACCAGGTCTGGGCAGGGCTGGGTCAGAATGGTGTGCCTGCCGGAGAACCGTGCCATCAGGCGCGAGAACTTGGCCTCCTTCAAGGTCAGCGGGGTGGCGGTGACCAGAACCCGCTGGGGTCGGCCTCCGCCGCGCGTGCAGGCCAGTTTCAGGGCCGGCTCCATGCCGATCACCGGGATCGGGTAGCGTTGGCGCATCTGATCCACACAGACGCTGGTGGCGGTGTTGCAGGCGATGACCAAGGCCTTGACACCCTGGTCCATGAACCGGTCGCCGATGAGCTGGCAGCGCTGGGCGATCTGGGCCGGTTCCTTGGTGCCGTAGGGGGCGTATGCGGAATCGCCGAAATAGAGCAGATTTTCCTGAGGAAGGAGGTTACGGATGGCTGCGGTGACGCTCAGACCGCCGAGCCCGGAGTCGAAGATCCCGATTGGTGCATCTGATGCCATGTGATCCGCTCCTTTCGCAGCCGAAAAACCAGCCTAGCCTGTCGCCGAAGGGCCGTACGCTACAAGCATGAGTATTCCCCGGACTGTATACAAAATGCAAGCCACCGGCAACGATTTCGTGGTCTACGCCGATCCCCGGGGGGATCTGGAGCCCACGGCCGACCAGGTGCGATGGCTGTGCGACCGGCATTTCGGGGTCGGAGCCGACGGGGTCATCCGGCTGACCCATCCGGCCGATGTCAGCGACCTGAGCCAGGAGCAGGTGGATACCTGCGACCGTTTCGGCTGCCAGTGGTTCATGGACTACCGTAACGCGGACGGTTCCTTGGCCCAGATGTGTGGCAACGGGACGCGGGCCGTCACGCTCTTCGCCCAGAAGCAGGGGCTGACCCCGACCATGGAGGGCTCCTCCTTCCTGCTGGGGACCCGGGCCGGGGTCAAGCGAATCGTGTCGCGCAGTCCGATGAAGAACGATGGCGAGCATGTGTTCAAGGTCAAGGTCGGGGCCTGGCGGATGGGACCGGTAGGGGACCAGCTGGTCGACGGCGGGGCACTGGGTGGCTCTGCTCCAGGCACCATGGTGGATATGGGCAATCCTCACGCAGTCGTTCTGAACTCGGTCGCTGCTGAATCGGAGGCCGGTGGGCTGCCCGGGACGGTGACCGACCTGCTGGCCAGGGCTGATCTGCCTGCCCTGGGTGATCTGGACCTGTCGATCCCGCCGCGGGTCAGGCCTGGGTTGGATGAAGGGCAGAATGTGGAGTTTCTGCGTCTGGATGCCCTGGATGATGAGCATGGCAGCGGGCGGGCCACGATGAGGGTCTATGAGCGTGGCGTCGGGGAGACCCTGTCCTGCGGGACTGGTCTGTGCGCCAGCGGCGTGCTGCTACGAGCCCTGACCGGGGTCGATCACTGGACCATCCAGGTGGGTGGGGGCCGTCTGAGAGTGGACGTGGATTCGCAGGATGTCTGGCTGACAGGACCGGCCAGAATGGTCGCCCGTCTGACCCTGGAGCATGTTCCCGGCTGCTGATCAGCCGAAGAGGGCGGATCCCTCCACAGCCAGGACGATGGTTGCCAATGCGACCAGCCAGATTAGGTCGACCATCAGATCGAAGTGCCGCTGGTAGTAGATCTGCAGCCATCCCGACCTCTTGCGCGGAAGACCCTGCTGGGTCACCGTGGCGTGGCTGAAGGCCATGAATTGCAGGCTGGTGGCGAAGGTCATGACCAGGCACCAAGGGCAGAGGGCGTGGATGACGAAGAGCGACTGGGTGAACAGCCAGAGCGCATAGGCCAGGGCGGCGACCGAGGCCAGCCAGGTCCCAGCCGCCAACAGCGCGGGCATCCTGATCCGGCACAGGCCCACCACGGCCAGCGTCAGGAAGACGGACTCGGCAATCAGCCCCAGAAAGGCATTGGGGACCGGCAGCGTGCCCAGGCGAATCAGCTCGGCCTGGGGGGACTGGGCCACGGCAGAGCAGGAGACCACCGAGTTGATGTCACAGCTGAGCTGGCCCTGGGGGTGACGTGCCAGCTGAAGGGTTTCCGCTGACAGGACCAGGCTGGCGTAGAGCGCTGCGAGTGAGGCCAAGGCGGCAATCAGATAGCTGGAAGGGGCTGAAGAGGTCGGTTCGCTCATGGGGTCCATCACCTCAATGGTCGGGAAGGTTCTCTGAGACGGGAACGCGTTCACGAGTTTAGGATGGAGGCATGACGCATGAGGATACTGCCACGGTCTCCGGCTGGGACCTGCACTGCCACACTGTGTTCTCCGACGGAACCGTGACGCCCCGGGGGATGGTCGAGCAGGCGCAGCAGTTGGGTTTGGAAGGTCTGGCCATCACCGACCATGACACCAATGCCGGCTGGGATGAGGCCCGACAGGCGGCACAAGAGCTGGGGATGCCCCTGCTGCCGGGCACCGAAATCACAGCTCAGGACGGCAGTGTCTCGGTCCACATGCTGGCCTACCTCTATGATCCGGAGGATCCGGTCATCGCCGGGCTCTTCGCCAAGACCAGGGAGGCCAGGCTGACCAGGACCAGGACCATGGTGGAGCTGATCTCCCGGGATTATCCGATCACCTGGCAGGATGTGCTGGACCAGGTCAAGGAGGGGTCGAAGACCACGGTGGGGCGTCCGCATATCGCCGATGCCCTGGTCAAGGCCGGTGTCTATGCCGACCGGAGTCAGGCCTTCGCCGGGGTCTGCTCCTCCGGAAGCGCTTACTACCTGCCTACGCCCTCGCCGACCACCCATCAGGTGCTTGAAGCGGTCAACCATGCAGGCGGCGTCCTGGTCATCGCCCACCCCGGTGCCGTCAGCCGCAATCCCGTCCTGCTCTCCGACCAACAGATCGCCGCGTTGGCCAGGGAGGGTCTGGGAGGCCTGGAGGTCTGGCATCGGGACAATCCGCCTGAGCAGCGTCGACGGCTGCTGGCCCTGGCCCAACGCTGGGGGTTGCTGGTCACCGGAGGATCGGATTGGCACGGCCAAGGCAAGCCCAATCGCATGGGGGAGAACAGCACCAGTGGCGACGTGGTGGCCCGAATCGTGGCCAGGGCCCGGGGGAGCCGTCCTGTGGCCTGGAAGGGTTAACCGATATGGATGGGGGGCGGTCGGACCACAAGGATCCGGCCGCCCCCGTCAGGCGATCACAGCCTCAGTCGGCGGAGCCTCCCAGGGCACCGAAGCCCACCGGATGGGTGGTGTCGGAACCGACCACTGCGTAGCCCAGGGACTCCTTGGGGACAATGATGTGCCGACCCTTGTCGTCCACCAGGTCGATGGGTCCGCCCTCGTTCAGGGCCTGGGTGATGTGGGCAGCCACCTCGTCCGCCTTGGCATTGGTGCTGAAGTTGACCGTGCGGGCCACATTCTTGATGCCGAATTCGATATCCATTGCTACCTCCAAGGTTGTTCTCCGTCGCCCAGACCTGCCGGTCCGCGGATCTTCCGGTCTCATTATTCGCTGACCCAGGTGATTACGCTCTAAGCGTCTCCCTGATGTTCCTCCTGGGAAGACACGGTTTCCGACGGGGATGCCGATGCCTGCCCATCCGCAGTGAGCGTGGGGGTCTGCTCGGGCTGGGGTTTTCTGGGAAGGATGATGGTCTCTGCCTGATCGCTTGCCAGGGCTTGAGCTGGTGGGGCATCATGCGGCTGGGGAGCGGCTTCTCCCGGCACAGGGGTGTTCGAGGGCTGGTCGTCTCCGGACGGGTCTGCGGACGAGCCGCTTACCGCAGCCTTTGGATTCGTTTCGCCATCCGCATCCTCGTCACTGGTGGCTGGGTTGCCGATGCCGCGGAAGTGATCGCTCAGGCCTGATGCCTCCTCCTGGGCAAGGGGAGGAACAGTCGGTGGCTTGGATTGATCGTCGGCGTCTGTGTCTGTGCTCCGGGACTGTCTGATGGGTTTGTTCCTGGCATCGGAGTGGTCCATGGCGGTCTGGGCCAGAGCCAGGTCGGCCATTTCCACCCTGTTGATGGCGATGGTGGCCGAGTTCTCATCCGAGGCATTCGTCGAGGCGGGGTCCGGCTCCGGTGCCGGGTTCTCCTGTACCTTGGAAGCAGAGGGGTCTTCAGCATTATCGTCGCCCAGCAGGGTGCCCACGGTGATTGTGGAGGGTGCGCCAGCGGGTGACGGACTGGGCGTATTCTGCTGCCGACGGGCGCGTTGATCCTGCTCGTGGTCGCCCAGCTGTTGGGCCAGACGCTCCACCTGGGCCTTGAATTGGATGATGCGCTCGTTGTCCGCATGATCCAGGGCGGTGATGAAGTCGCCCACCTGCTCCATCTGCAGCCAGAGATTGGCCCGAAGCATGATCAGGTCGTCCAGCCGAGCCCCCATCATCCTGCCATAGGCTGCGATGACTGCATTGCGGCGGGACCCGTCCAGCTTGGCGAAAATCCAGGCCAGGTCACGGGCAGGATCGTTGATCTGCATATCCTGCCAGCCGTAGACGCCGCTGAGTCCGGAGCCTGTATAGAGCAGATCGCCGTCCGAGAAGCCTCCGTGCACGGTGCAGGTTTCAAAGGACCAGAGTCCGTCGGTCGATACGATGGATGCCCACGAATTGGTGATTTCCTTGGGCACATGGCCGTCCATGCGCAGCCGCTTGATCCATCCCCGCAGTTGGGCCGCGATTTGGGCGGTGGAGAAGGCCGGATAGCCGTGGGTCTTCAGAAAATCAGGGCGAACCCGATGGATGGCGCCGATGGCTGTACCTGCGGCGGTGCATTCGTTCATGGTCAGCAGGTGGAGGGGGCGGATTCGGCCTGGGCAGTGGGTCATGACGGCAACAGCTGTGGTGCCGGTCGGACTGTCCGCCCTCTCGCCGGGCTGGTAGGCCAGGATGCGCTCGACTCGGAAGCCCATGGCCGCCATCTCCTTGGCGTCGGCCAGGGCCTGAGCCGCCTTGACCCGAGCGGCCAGCCGACGCTTGCCGGCTTCCGAGCTGGTGGCCCAGACGTCGTAGACGTTGCCGGTCGCGTCCTGGACCACGGCGCAGTCCACGCCCTGTGCACGATCCAGACTGCTGAGCTGGTCGCAGTCCCGCGCGCCGGTCATGGGCACCTCGGGCATGGCAGCCGACGCCAGGGCGGCCAGGGTCAGCTTCGTTCGTTCAGTCACATTCTCAAGGATAATACAAGGACCGTTGTGAATACGGTTGTCCACTTGACCACATGGGCACGCCGCCGCTGCTTTCGGTACCGGCCTTTGACACAATGGGGGTGTGCATGAGGATGAGGAACGATTGCTGGAGGGTCTGGATCCCGCCCAGCGGCAGGCGGCTACAGTGCTTGAAGGGCCTGTGCGGATCGTCGCGGGGGCCGGGGCTGGCAAGACCAGGACCATCACCCGACGGATGGCCTATGCCTGCGCCAGCGGCAGCTGGGAGCCCTCCAGAACCTTGGCAGTGACCTTCTCGGTGCGTGCCGCGGCAGAAATGCGCGATCGGCTGACCAAGCTTGGCGTGTCGGCCTCCCTGCAGGCGGCGACCTTTCACTCGGCGGCCCTGCATCAGCTCAGGCGGGTTTGGCCCCAGGTCAGCGAAACCTATCCTCCTGATCTGATCGAGGATGTGGGGCCCCTGGTGTCCTCCTCCTACCAGCGGGTCTGCGGGCAGGAGGCCGACCCGGGCCAGGTCAGGGACCTGACTGCGGAGATCAACTGGGCCAAGGTGGGGCTGATCGCTCCCCAGGACTACGTTCGGGTCTGCGCGGCCAGCCACCGTCTGCCGCCTGCCGGTCTGGAGGCTGATCGGATGGCCGACCTGTACACGGTCTTCGAGAACTCCAAGGCCGCCCATAATCAGATGGACTTCAACGATATTCTTCTGCTGGTCTGTCACATATTGCAGGAAGGCGGCCAGGCTGCTGCCGACATTAGAGACCGAATCGGCTGGCTGACCGTGGACGAGTACCAGGATGTCTCGCCCCTGCAGCACCGGTTGCTCAAGCTCTGGCTCAACGGCAGGCAGAACCTGTGTGTGGTGGGGGACCCGGCCCAGACCATCTACTCTTTCGCCGGGGCCACTTCCTACTACCTGCTGAACTTCCCCCAGGAATTCCCCGGCATCAAGGCCGACCTGGACCTTTCCACCGACTACCGGTCCACGGGAAGGGTGGTTCACTACGCCAACGGCATTCTGGCGCGCTCGCCAGTACGGGACGACTATCTGAAGCTGACCTCGGCCCGTCAGGAGGGCAGCAGAGTCGCGATGACACGTTATGAGGACGATGCTGATGAAGCTGGGGCCGTGGCCTCCCGGATATCCTCCATGATCCGGAAGGGTGCACGGCCCGGTCGATTTGCGATTCTGACGCGGATCAACGCCCAACAGACCCTGATTTGCCGTGCCCTGCACGAACGCGGGATCGGCTACCGGGTCCGCACTGAGTCAGGATGGCAGAACCAGTCGGTCGATCTGAGCAAGCAGGAGGTGCTGGAGCAGCTGGAGGGCGGCATGGGTCAGGGAAGGGTCACGGTCTCCACCATTCATGCCGCCAAGGGGTTGGAGTTCGCCCATGTCTTCATCGTGGGCTGTGCCGAGGGGCTGATTCCTTTTGGTTCACCGCCCGAGGGGGATGCCCTGGAGGAGGAGCGCCGCCTCATGTACGTAGGGGTGACCCGTGCCGAGGACACCCTCCACCTTTCCTACGCGGAGCACAAGGACGGCAGCGCCTTCGTCCGACGCGCCCCCAGCCGGTTCATTCACCGCTGAGTGCTATCACCCGGGCCCTGGGAACTCGGGACAGAGGGGATGCGATTCACGCTTGGTAGCTGTCCGAATCACCCTTGTCTGAGTCGTTCTGATCCGGGCGACCGTCATCGGTGTCCTTGGAATCGTTGCCGGCGCTCTTCTGGTTGCCCGGAGCTTCGTGATCTGTATGCTCCTGGTCATTGGAAACGTCGGAGTCTGCAGGGGTGGTCGGATCGGCAGAGGAATCCGTTTCCTCGGCGTTCAGCAGTTTGTCCAGCTCGGCATCCCAGTCCACCGATGTGGCGGGAGTGTCGGCCTTCTGCTCGGATTGCCCCTCCGCAGAGGTCGATGCTCCACCCTCGTCGGCTTCCGCTTTGACAGGCAGGGAGGGCAGCAGATCCGGATGGGACCAGTGGTCGTCACGGCCCTGGACGCCCTCTTCAGCGGTGATGCGCCCCCAAAGTTCGGCGGCCTCGCGCAACCGCTTGGGATGGAGATGCAGGCCCAGCAGGGACTCGAAGGTCTGCTCGGCCGGCCCTCCCACGGCACGCTCGCGTCGGGTCATCTCCCGCAGCTGCTCCAGATGGGGCAGGTGGGCCATGCCGGCGTTCCAGACCACGCAATCCACCCAGCCGTCGACCAGGGCCAGCAGGTCGCCCAGGCTGTGCAGGGCCTCCTTCTGCTCAGGGGTGTCTTCGATGCCTACGTTGCTGAGGTTGATGGCACCGGCGATGGATTCGGGGTTGATTTGCTCAGCGTCGCGCAGTTGGTCCTCCACGGCATCCAGGTCGATGGATACTCCCCGGGCGTACTTGCCGATCAGTGCCTCGAAGCGCGGCATCAGCCAGGGGACGGCGGCGTAGAGCCGGGCGTGGGCGGCCTCCTTGAGGGCCATGTAGCGGGTGACCTCGTCCAGATCCAGCTCCAAGGATTTGGCGTAGGCCTTGATGTTCTGTGGAATGAGGGCTCCGGCGGGGTTTTTCAGCAACGGTATGCCCTGGTCGAATCCTCCGCGGACCTCCTTGGCCAGCTCTCCGGCGGCCTGCCCCAGCTGCATGGCAAAGGAGGTGTTCCCCAGCAGCCTCAACAGGGTGGTCGGATCCTTGAGGTTGTCGGGCAGGGGAATGGGCACAGGTCCGGCGAACATTCCCGAGATCTCGCCCTGATCGAAGCCTTGGAAACGTTGGCTTATGACGGAGGTCAGGGCTTCGCTGACCGCCTGGGCCACCGGCGAGGCGAACTGGACCCAGGCGTCTATGCTGCCCTCGATCCATCCGGCGCGGGTCAGGGCTTCGGTCTGGCCCGGGGCGGGGTCGAAGGCGCAGACGGTGTCCAGCCAGAGGTTGGCTTCGCTCATGACTCGGGCCACCCGGTCGCTGTCCTCGGCTGTGATTGTGGTATCGGACTGGTCGGCCCTGGTGCGTCCCAGGGCGATGTTCTTGGCCAGTGCAACGTTGATGGGACCCTGGTCAGCCTGGGCCTGCATATCGGCAGGGGTGTTCAGCCCCCCGGCCGTGAAGGCCTGGATCAGAGCCTGGACCTCGGAGGGTTTGGGCAGCTGATCGGCTCCCTGGGCCGCCATCTGGGAGCGGATGGACTCAGGCAGCTGTGAGAACTGACTCCAGGCCAGCTCGCCCTGCACCGGGCCGAAGCACTCGATGAGCCATTGGTGGATTGCATTCTCGTCCATTGCTTTGATTCCAGTCCTCGCCAAGGCAGGTCGTCCGCCATCAAGGTTGACGTCTGCCGGGATTATCGTCTTCATCAACCATAATATTGGAGCTATGACACTTCCGCACGGGAAATCGGATCACTGCGCCACAGGCGCACCCGAAAGGCAAATCGGGAAGCTTGGCGGACCCACCCGCAAAATGCTGGTCGGCGGTCTTCTGGTCATTCTGGCCATCTTGGTTCTTTTCCTCCCTTCGCCTTATACCATCGAGACGCCCGGACCCACCCAGGACGTGCTGGGAAGTTCAAAAGGCTCACCGGTCATCAGGGTCAGGGGCGGTCAGGTCCACCATGACAAGGGCCGTCTGCTGATGACCACGGTCAATGCACGCGGAATCCCCGGCTATCCGGCCTCAAATCTGGATGCCTTGGTGGGCTGGGTCGACCCCCACGCCACGGTGCTTCCCCAGGAGGCCGTGGTCCCTCCCGGACAGAGCGTGGAGGAATACAAGCGTCAGGAGCAGGGCGATATGCACGGTTCCCAGAAGGCTGCCTCGGCCCAGGCTCTGGCCTTCCTCAAGGCTCGTGGATATGACGTATCAGGCCTGCGATTCAGCATGAGGGTGGCCGACATCGGAGGTCCTTCGGCCGGACTCATGTACACTCTGGGGGCCATCGACAAGATCACCCCGGAGCAGGAGACCGGCGGTCTGACCATCGCCGGAACCGGCACCATGGATCAGAAGGGACGGGTCGGTGCCATTGGCGGCATCCAGTTGAAGATGCTGGGCGCCAGGCGGGACGGCGCCACCTGGTTCCTGGCCCCGGCGGCCAACTGCCCCCAGGTTGCAGGCCATGTGCCACAGGGGCTGCGCGATGTGCGGGTATCCACCTTGGATGAGGCCTACAAGGCCCTGGTGGCCATCGGCCATGGCCAGGGGGATGGGCTGCCACGCTGCACGGCCGCCAAAGGCAGGTAAGACAAGGCCGGTTCAATTGGTGAATTCCGGCAGTCTTGTTATGCTGAAGCCGTGGCTGAGACTACAACCTATACAGCGGAAGAGTTCGGTTTTCATCCCGGAGATATCGTTCAGGAATGGATGTGGGACGATGATGTCGATGACGGAATCCGGACCAGGATCGAGGATCTGACCGGCGAAGAGCTGGTGGACGAGGACTATGACGCAGCCGTGGATGGGGTCATCATCTGGTGGCGGGACGGGGATGCCGAGGACGATCTGGCGGATACCATCATGGATGCCTCGGCCATGGTCAACGAGGGCGCACCTTTCTGGGTGCTGACCCCCAAACCCGGCAGGCCCGGAGCTTCGGCGCCGGGGGTTGTCTCCAACGCGGCCAAGACCGCGGGCATGAACGCCCTGATGCCCACCACCGTCAGCAAGGATTGGAACGCCACCCAGCTGCGGGCTTTCGGCAAGGGCAAGTGAGACTTCTGGTTGCATAAGCGCCAATCAAGGAGGTGGTGGGGCATCAGGGTCAACCGATGCCCCACCACCTCCTTGTCGTTCAAGAGGAGTTCCCGGAGGAATCCTTCCGACCAGCGGCCTTTACTGCTCGCCCTTCTCAGCAATGGCAGGAGCCACCGTCGTGGCCTTGTTCTGGTATTCGGCCAGCAGGGTGCGCGAGCGGATGTCGCAGAGGTTGGCCACCAAGGCCACGATCAGGATGACCAGGCCCACCAGGAAGATCCAATGCAGGCCGTCGAAGACGATGGTGCGGGCCGGGCCCAACAGGCGTGAGGGGATGCTCCCTGCCGTAGCCGGGTTGATCATGCTGTTCATCATGTCCTCGGTCAGTCCCTTATGCTGGGGCACCTCGCGGGCGATGACCGTGTTCATGACGATGCCGAAGATGGAGACCATCAGGGTCTGCCCCAGGGAACGGGCCAGAGTGTTGAAGCTGGTCGAGGCGCCTACATCGCCGGCTGGCACCACGCTCTGAGCGGTGATGGTCGAGGTGGTGATGGTCAGGCCGAAACCGAAGCCGACCACGGCGGAGATGACCAGGAAGACCCAGTAGGCGGTGGCCTGGGGGACGGCTATGTAGCAGATGCAGGCCGTCAGGATGAAGGCCAGACCGATGTTGGTGGCCCGGTGCGGCGGGTGGTGCATGGTCAGCGGTCCGGCCAGGTAGGCGCCCAGGAGCCAAAGAATCGAGGAGGGGGTGACCACAAAGCCGCCCAGGGAGGGGTTCATCCCCAGAACAGACTGCATCCAGATGGGCATGTAGGTGTCGAAGCCCATGAGGAATCCGGCCACCAGGAGCATGCAGATGTTCTGAATGACGAAGGTCCTGATGCGGAAGAGGCGCAGGGGCAGGATGGGATCCTCCTGGCGACCCTCCACATGAAGAAGCAGGGCAAAGGTGACCACGGTGGCCGCAGCCAGGACCAGGGTGATCCGCGTATCGCCAGCCGATCCCAGGCTCTGCAGGCAGAGCATCAGGCAGATCAGGCAGACGCTGAGCAGCCCGATGCCGATGTAGTCGACGCGGGTTTCACGCGCCTGGATATGCTCGCTCAGGAAGATCTGGATCATGATGATGACCAGCAGCCCGATGGGCACGTTGATGGCGAAGACCCAGTGCCAGCTTATCTGCTGGACGATGAAGCCTCCCAAGAGGGGGGCGATGATGGAGGCGATGCCCCAGGCCGAGCCGTTCAGGCCGATCATGCCCGCCCGCTTGTCCAGGGGGTAGATGTCGGCCAGGACCGTGTAGGTCAGCGGCTGGATGGCGCCTGCCCCCAGGCCCTGCAGAAAACGGGCGCCGATCAGCTGGGGCATGGACTGGGAGAGTGCGCACAGGGTGGACCCTATTACGAAGACCAGCAGGCCGATGGTCAGCAGGGGCTTGCGGCCGAAGCGGTCCGAAAGCTTGCCGTAGATGGGCGTGGTGACCGCCGTCATGAGCAGATAGATGGAGTAGACCCAGTTCATGATGGACAGCCCATGCAGGTCCCCGATGATGGTGGGCATGGCGGTGGAGACGATGGTCCCCTCGATGGCCGTCATGAAAGTGGCGATGAAGACCGCCACCGTCACCAGGGTGCGGTTGGTCTTCCTGCCACTGCCTGTATCGACTGTCTGTGACAATCCGAACCCCCTCTTATATGGTGAATATGGTGTGTTTCTCTTCTTTTGCGGACAAGGCCCGCGAATTCCTAGTGGATTATAGCCGCACCGTGCAGCCTTGTCACCGTGTATTCTGCTAAGGTAGTGTGCTGGTCCCGTGGCTCAGTTGGTTAGAGCGCCACCTTTACACGGTGGATGTCCCCGGTTCGAGTCCGGGCGGGACCACAGGGGTTTTTAGGGGGCGTGCCCGAAGTCGCGTCTTAGCGCTCACGTAGAATCGATGCACGACGATCGTTGGCAAGAAAGGTCAGGAGGTCGATGCCTGATGTCAGCTAAGCCTGATGCCCGTGGAACCGAGGCGACCATCGCGCGCTCGGGCAAGCGCAAGTGGGGATATGACACCAAGCAGGTGGACGCCTTCCTGGAGCGGGCTCACTCACTTTATGAGAGCCAGGACCCTGATCTGACCCAGGAGGAGATAGCCAACGCCTCCTTTGATCTGTGCAAGAACGGCTATATCATCACCCAGGTGGACGCTGCCCTCTCACGGCTGGAAAGGGTGATTTCCGACAGGCAGACCAGTCTGGAGATAGCCCGGGTGGGCGTGGATGGTTGGACGACCAGAATGGTCAGTCTGCAATCGGAGCTGACCACTCATGCCGGCAGACCATCGGGCAGTGTCTTCAAGCGTGGGGATCCCGGCATGCCCTCATACGACTGCAAGCAGGTGGAACGGCTGATTGAGCAAGTCCTCAACAAGACCTCTGACCAGCTCAACCTCCAGGAGGGGCGGAAGACGGATTCGGGCAAGTCGAAGAACACCGACATCACGGCTGACCGCGTCTCCAACGTCATCTTCACCCAGCGGCGGGGGCCCAAGGGTTATGACGAGCGCCAGGTGGACTTCTTCCTGGCCAAGGCCGTCGAGCTTCTGGAGCAGTTGGAGTCCTTTGCCAGGGTCAGCGAGAGGGCCAAGAGAGCCAGCGCCAATGCAACGGCGTCCGCTGCTGTTCCTGTGCAGTCGCAGCCAGCCGTGCAGGACCCCTCAGCTTCGGGTGTTCAGCCGCTGATTGGACAGAGCCAGGCACCCGCCTGGAGCATCCCCAATGCCTCCGCTGTCGCGAGCGCCCAGGGCAGTCAAGACGATTTCGCTCAACTGCACCAGGCGGAGCGGGCCATCTTCGAGGCTCCGACAAGCAGCACGCAGACGACGCCTACAGCTCCGACGGCGCAGCCCAACAGTTCTCTGAGTGCTCTGGCTTCGGCGGTCAACCAGCGACTGGCCCAGGAAGGCGTTGGGGCAGCCACGGCGGCATCTGCGGCAGCTACGCCTGCCTCATCAGCAGGCATGAGCGGCGGAGCCCCCGTCGCCTCTGCCGATCCCGCCCCTGCCAATCCATTCGTCTCCGGTCAACAGGAATCGGTCATGCCTGTCTCCGTGCCGCCTGCGGTTGCACAGCCGGTCTCTGCGCCAATCAGCCACAATCCTGTGCCTGCCAGTGCAACGTCAGCGGCATCCGCGTCGGCTGCGCAAGCCGCCCCCTTCAACCCGGTGACGACTTCTTCGCCTTCCACTGCACCACAGACTCCTGAACCCGCTGCATTCCAACCGACCCCTTCGGCACCCGTAGCCTCCGCCCCGCCTACATCGGCAGGGAATGCTTTCGTCCCCTCCACAAGGCCGGAACCGCCGGTGTCTGCCTCGACGACAGGGGCTGATACTGACGGCACGTCTACGCCGGGATCCACCTCGATCATCTCCTCGCCCTTCGTCGATGGTCCTCTGGGCGCAGGCGGACCACTTGGCAGCTATGAGGAACCGGCACCAGCAGTGCCCGAGGCCCAGGAGCGTCCCTGGGCTGAAACAGCCGGGAGCAGCACGGATACACCCGACTGGGCCAAGCCTCGGTACTCACAAAACATGCAGGGGAGCAAGCAGGACCAGGACCCGGATTCCTATCTGGCCTCCCTGCTCAACCAGGATCTGCCCAAAATGGATCTGGACATCCCCGATATTTCCTTCCCGGCCTTCGGCGACGAGGGGGAGCAGGATAAAGGCGGTCGATGAGTCATCTGACAGCAATGAATACAGGCAGTGAAGGCAGGCAGGGCGGTTTGTCGGTCGGGTGTGAGCGCACCTTGACGGATTGGTCGCCCAGGGATGATGCCGACCAGTCTCGTAGTCTGGTCATCCTGGGATCCACAGGATCCATCGGCACCCAGGCCCTTGATCTGATCAGTCGTCATAGGGATCGTTTCCAGGTGACCGGGTTAGCCGCTGGCGGTGCCCATGTCGAACTTCTGGCCCGACAGGCCCGTGACTTTGGCGTGACTCGTCTGGCTCTGGCCGACAAGACCCGGGTTCCGGCCCTGCAGCAGGCTCTCAAGGCCCTGGGGTCGACCGGCATTCGGATAGAGGCAGGCATGGATGCGGTCCAGGCTCTGGCCGGCTCCGGCAGCGATCTGGTCCTCAACGGCATCACCGGATCAGTCGGTCTGCGTCCATCCATTGCGGCCCTGCAGGCCGGATCCCAGCTGGCTCTGGCCAACAAGGAGTCTGTGGTGGCCGGCGGCCATCTGCTCTTTGACGCCGAGATAAGGCCGGGCCAGATCAACCCGGTCGACTCCGAACATTCGGCCATCTGGCAGTCCCTGCGTTCGGGACAGCATGGAGAGGTGGCCCGTCTGGTGGTCACCGCCTCAGGAGGTCCTTTCCGGGGTTGGAGCCGTCAGGCCATGCGTCAGGTCACCCCTGAGCAGGCCCTGAACCATCCGACCTGGTCCATGGGTCCGGTGGTCACCATCAACTCCTCCACCATGGTCAACAAGGGTTTGGAGGTCATCGAGGCCAGCAGACTCTTCAGGATTGATCCCGAGCGGATCACCGTGGTGGTCCACCCCCAGTCCGTGGTCCACTCCATGGTCCAGTTCCAGGATGGGGCCACCATAAGTCAGGCTTCGCCTCCTGACATGCGTCTGCCCATCGCCCTGGGCCTTTCGGCACCAGTCCGTCTTGACAATGTGGCTGCGGCCTGTGACTGGTCCAAGGCCAGCACCTGGACTTTCGAGCCCCTGGATGACGAGGCTTTCCCGGCGGTCAACCTGGCCAGGCGGGCTCTGGGCAGCTGCGAGCCCATGACTGCGGTCTTCAATGCCGCCAACGAGCAGGCGGTCAGGGCCTTTTTGGATCACCGGCTGCCCTATCTGGACATCGTCGAAACCATCCGGTCGGTCATGGATGCCATGGAAAAGCATCTTCCGGGAACATTCACATCCGTGGAGGTAATGGAGCAAGTCGAGCATGAGGCACGCCAAAGGGCTGATGCTTTGATAGACATGACAGCGTGAGTAGCATTCCCAAGACCGAACAGTCAGCATCCTCCCAGGGGTTCCGCAAGACAGGGGAGCAGGCCATCAGCCAGAGTCCGCTGCATCCTCGTCGCCGCTCCCGTCGGATCATGGTGGGGCCTGTGCCGGTCGGCGGGGGAGCCCCCATTTCGGTGCAGTCCATGACCAACACGGTCACCGCTGACATCAATGCCACCCTGCAGCAGATCGCCGAGCTGGCCGCTGCCGGCTGCGACATCATTCGGGTGGCTGTGCCCAGCCAGGATGATGCCGACGCGCTTCCCATCATTGCGAAGAAGTCGCCGATCCCGGTGATCGCAGACATCCACTTCCAGAGCAAGTACGTCTTCCAGGCCATCGATGCGGGTTGCGCAGCCGTCAGGGTCAACCCGGGCAACATCCGCAAGTTCGACCAGGTCGGCCCCGAGATCTGCAAGGCCGCCACAGACGCGGGCATCTCCTTGCGCATCGGGGTCAACGCCGGCAGCCTGGACAAGGACATCTACGCCCGCTACGGCGGTCCCACCCCGGAGGCCCTGGTCGCCTCGGCCTTGAAAGAGGCCCATATGTTCGAGGACGTGGGTTTTCACGACTTCAAGATCTCCGTCAAGCACCACGACCCCGTCACCACGGTCCAGACCTACAGGCTCCTGGCCTCCAAGGGCGACTGGCCCCTGCACCTGGGCGTGACCGAGGCCGGGCCCTCCTGGCAGGGAACCATCAAATCCTGCCTGGCCTTCGGCGCGCTATTGGCCGAGGGCATCGGCGACACCATCCGGGTCTCCCTGTCCGCACCTCCTGTGGAGGAGGTCAAGGTGGGCTGCAAGATTCTGGAATATCTGGGGTTGCGTCAGCGCCACTTCGACATCATCTCCTGCCCCTCCTGCGGCAGGGCCCAGGTGGATGTGATCGAGCTGGCCAAGGAAGTCACCGAGGGCCTCAAGGACATCACCGCACCCATCCGGGTGGCCGTCATGGGCTGCATCGTCAACGGACCGGGGGAGGCCAGGGAGGCCGACCTGGGGGTGGCTTCGGGCAACGGCAAGGGCCAGATCATCGTCAAGGGCAAGGTGGTGCAGACCGTGCCGGAGGACCAGATCGTCCCCACACTGCTGGAGCGGGCCAAGGAAATCGCCGCCCAGATGGATGCCAAGGCGGCGGCCCAGGGTGAAACCCTGCCGGAGGCAGGACCCATGGTGGTCCCGGTCACCGGCCGTGCCAGCTGAGGGCGTAAGCGCCATCCCCGCCACCGGCTACAATGACCGACGTGTCCCAAGAGGTTGAGCGTTCCCTCCCTGTAAGCGGGTGGAGCAGGGTCAGGCGGCTAATGACCAGCCTGCCCGTCTTCATCATCCTCATGGGCCTGCTGGCCTCTGTCTCCCACCTGACGGCCGTTCCCTGGAAATACGAACCAGTGGATCAGAATTTTCCCACCCTGACTCCGGACACCGCAGTCACCTTCGACTGGCCTGCCGGGGTCGACCGGGATACCGTGGGGCAGTACCAGGTCGAATCCCGTCACCAGGAACTGAACGTGGAACGGCCCTCAACTGGGGAGCACCAGCGCATCCGAATACTGATCCGCACCCCCAAGGAGGCTTCAGGCCATCGGCCGGCTGTAGTCTTCATGCACGGCGCCGGTTACGGCACCTGTGACAACTCCTTCGGGGACGTGGCCCGGACCCTGGCCTCTGCCGGTTTCGTCACCGCCGTGCTGGACAAGCCGGTCTGGTCCACCACGGATGCCGACCGGGACTATCCGGCTTCGGCCAAGGCCTACGAGCGGGTTGCCAACCTGTTGCGCGACCGGGATGATGTGGATGCATCCAGGGTGGGCATCTATGCCACCAGCGAGAGCACCTGGATCGCCGCCATGCTGCTGACCATGGACCACCGGATCGCCTTCCAGATCCTGCTCAGCCCCATGGTCTATTCCCCGCGCCACGCCATGGGCTTCTTCGTGGCCCAGGACTTCGCCATCGCCGGGGCCAACCAGGGCTACCAGTCGGTGGTCCGTCGGCTCTTCAGCACCGATGCCTCCCTCTTGGGCCTTAACAATCTGGACATCGACCCCACCGACCGCAGCACCTATGCCATTCCCACCCTGCTGGCCTACGGGGCCAAGGATGTCATGACCGCCCAGGTGGAGGGGGTGCAGCGCGTGCTCTCCCAGGCTCATGCCTCGGGCAATGAGAACGTCACTGTGCGGTCCTACCCGGTCTCCAACCATGTGCTGCGGCTGGGGGATGAAGCCCGGACCGGCACGCCCCTGGCCGACCACTACCAGCAGGACATGGTCGACTGGGCGGTGGGTCAGGTCCATGGCCTGCACCAGACCAGCCCCAGCGTGGGTGGGGCCACCATCCACCAGTCCATCGCCGTGCCCACTGACCTGCGGGGGCGGCGCTCGCTGACCATCTATATGTTGGTCCTGCACCTGCTGACCCTGGTGCTTCTGCTGGCGGCCCTGGTCATGGCCCTGGTGGCCGGTCTGATGAAATTGTTCCGCCTGCGACGACGCAAGGACCCGGTCCTGGGCTTCAGCCATGGCTTCGGCGGCACCCTGGTCACCATCACCGGCACCACCCTGGCTACCCTGGTCCTTTTCGGAGCCGGTCTGGGGCAGGTCATCATGGCGGTGGTACGCCTGGGCTGGGGCGGCGTGCCCGACCAGGCCGGGGTCAGCTACTGGAGCTGGCCGGTCATCCAGGTGGTCTGCGCCCTGGTCATCTGGGCCTGGTCGCGCACCTTCGCCCGCATGGTCGAGGTCGCCTCCCTGAGGGGATTGGACCGGCTTCCCGACCGGGTCCGCACAAGCAAGGCCGGCGGCCCCACTTTGCGTCAGCAGATGCGCAACTTGGATCCCAGGCCTGTTCTGGCCTCCACCCGCTTTGGCATTGCCCTCTTCATCGTCACCACCCTGGCCATGTTCGGAGTCCTGCTGATCTTCGCCTTCTGGGGCCTGTTCATCTACCAATGAAAGGACGGGACCGTCGTGGCCATCTATCGTGACGAGGGCCTGGTCCTCAGAACGGTCAAACTGGGCGAGGCCGACCGGATCGTCACCATTCTGACCAGGGGACACGGCAAGGTCAGGGCCGTGGCCAAGGGGGTTCGACGGACCAAATCCCGTTTCGGCGCCCGGCTGGAGCCATTCATGCGTGACGATCTGCTCATCTCCCGTGGCCGCAACCTGGACATCGTCTCCCAGGCCGTCTGCATAGCCGCCTATGCGGATGCCATATGCGCCGACTATGACCTCTACGCCAACGGGGGCGTCATGCTTGAGACCGCCGACAAACTGGTGGTGGGCGAGCATGAGCCGGCCCCGGAGCAATACCGTCTGCTGGTCTCCGCCCTGGCCAGCCTGGCAGGTCACCGGCATGGACCCCGCGACATCGGTGCCTCCTACCTGCTCCGTTCCCTGGCGCTGGCGGGCTGGAGGCCCCGGCTGGATTCCTGCATCGTCTGCGGCCGGACCGACCAGCTGACCCATTTCTCGGTGCCCGGCGGCGGTGTGGTCTGCAGTCGGGACAGGCCTACCGACGCCGTGGCGGTGGATCCCGCCACCATGACACGCTTCCGGGCGCTGAGCACCGGGGACTGGTCCAAGCTGGACGGCAAGGGTTCCACCCCCCTGTGCGACGGTCTTGTCGAGAAATGGGGCGAATATTACCTGGAGCGGCCCATCAGGTCCCTCAGGCTATTAGATTCTTGAAGCATGAGCTTTGACCCCGTCGACTACACCTCCCTGGATGTGCCTGCAGCCCCCTTCTCCGATCCCGCTCGTATCCCGCACTTCCCCGAGGGCTCAGTCCCGCGACACCTGGGTGTGATCATGGACGGCAATGGCCGCTGGGCCAAGCAGAGGGGCATGGAGCGCACCCAGGGTCACCGGGCCGCCGAGCCGGTGGTCTTCGACACCATAGCCGGAGCCATCGAGGCCGGGGTCCGATACCTGAGCCTGTATACCTTCTCCACGGAGAATTGGAAGCGCTCGCCGGCCGAGGTCCGCTTTCTGATGGGCTTCTCCCGGGACATCATCCACCGTAGGGTGGCCCAAATGGATGACTGGGGGGTGCGCGTGCGCTGGGCTGGCCGTCGGCCCCGGCTCTGGAAGTCGGTCATCGACGAGCTGGAGGCGGCCATGGAGCGCACCCGGCACAACACCAGGATCGATGTGATCTTCTGCATCAACTACGGGGGCAGGGCTGAGCTGGCCGATGCAGCCACCGATATCGCCCGGGAGGTGGCGGCCGGGCATATCAAGGGCTCCAAGGTCACCGAAAAGATGATCGCCCAGCACCTCTACAACCCAGACATACCGGACTGCGACCTGGTCCTGCGCACCTCGGGGGAACAGCGCACCTCCAACTTCCTGCCCTGGCAGGCGGCCTATGCGGAGCTGGATTTCGTACCCGAGCTCTTCCCCGACTGCGGGCGCGAGGTGCTTTGGCGGGCCATCGACGATTACATCCACCGGGACAGGCGCTTCGGCGGAGTGGACCAAGCTTGAGAAGACAGAGCTTCCAATTTTGTGAGGTTAACCATAATAGTCCAAATTCACAGGTCTGAACACTCTCGTAACACCCATGAAAGGTAGTCTGTGACGTATCACAGCGGAGCAGGCCATGTCCGCCGTGGAAATCAGCGCAGCAAACGAAACGAAGGAGTCGACAGGCGTGGACGACAAGCAACGCATCATGCAGATCATCGAGGACAAGTCACAGGAGTTCATCGAGGCCGCCGACCATATTTGGGGTACCCCCGAGACCCGATTTGCCGTGAAGGAGTCGGTCCAGCAGCACTACAAGGTGCTGGAGCAGGAGGGCTTCGAGGTCGAAAAGGGCGTGGGCCACATGGACTATGCCTACGTGGCGACCTGGGGTTCGGGCCGTCCGGTGATCGGCATCACCGGCGAATACGACGCACTGGGAGGTCTCAGCCAGGTGGCCGACCTGGGCGAGCACAAGCCCTTGGTCGAAGGCGGCAACGGGCAAGGCTGCGGCCACAACATTCTGGGCATGGCGGCCGTCGCGGCAGGCGTGGGCATCAAGACTTTCATGGAGGAGAAGGGCCTCAAGGGGACCATCAAGGTCTTCGGCTGCCCGGCTGAGGAGTCGGGCTATGGCAAGGCCTTCATGGCCAGGGATGGGGTCTTCGACGGGCTGGATCTGGCCCTGTCCTGGCATCCCTCGGATGTGACCCAGGCCTGGGGTTCCTCCAGCCTGGCGGTCCTGCAGGCCTACTTCGACTTCACCGGTGTGCCGGCGCACGCGGCTGCGGCTCCCGAGTTGGGCCGGAGCGCCCTGGATGCCGCGGAGCTCATGAATGTGGGCGTGCAGTTCCTGCGCGAGCACATGATCGATGCGGCCCGCGTGCACTACGCCTTCATCGACGCAGGCGGTGAGTCGGCCAACGTGGTGCAGTCCCATGCCCGGCTCTACTACTTCGTGCGCGCCCCCAGGATGGACCAGGCACAGGATCTGTTCAAGCGTGTGGAGAAGATCGCCCAGGGTGCGGCCCTGATGACCGAGACCGAGGTCAAGGAGGAGTTCGACGCGGCCTGCTACAACTTCATTCCCAACCATCCGCTGACCGAGGCCGTAGACAGGAACCTGGACCTCGTCGGCCCCCTGCCCTTGGACCAGCAGGAGCTGGACTATGAGCGCCGCTACACCGACACAGTCCCCGAGGCCGGCAAGCAGCGGGTGCTCAGCCGCACCAAGGAGGCCTTCCCTGATCTGACGGATGAGGAAGTCAGGAAGATGGCCGAGTCGACCATGGCCCTGAAGAAGTATCCACTGGTCTTCACCGATACGGCATCGGGATCCACCGACGTCGGCGATGTCAGCTGGCAGACGCCCACCGCCCAGTTCAGCGGCGGGTTCGAGCCCCAGGGCACCTCTGCTCACTCCTGGCAGTGGGCGGCCAACGGCAAGTCCTCGGTGGCCCACAAGGGTCTGCTGGCTGCGGGCAAGACCCTGGCCCTGACCGCCTACGATGCGTTTACCGACCCGGATCTGGTCAAGGCCGCCAAGGAGGACTTCGACAAGACCTTCGCCGGCCAGGAGTACAAGGTCGTCATCCCCGACGATGTGATGCCCCACTGACATACTGTTCGGCTGCCGCCTGCTCCGGGATCCCTGCGGATCACCTTACCCGGCGGCGGCCGGTTTCTACTGAAGGATGACAGACCAATGGCAATCAAGCAATCCTCAAAAACGGCGAGCGGAACGCTGATCTTTTCCCTGATGGCCGGTTACTCGATCGTGTACATGGACAAGAACATGATCTCGACCGCCATCATCCCCATCTCCGAGCAGTTCCACCTGGACTCGGGGCAGACAGGCATCATCATGTCGGCCTTCTTCCTGGGCTACTCGCTCATGCAGATACCCAGCGGCTGGCTGGCCGACAGGCTTGGGGCCAAGCGTGTGTTGATGGCCTCCATGATCATCATTGGTCTGTTCAGCTACCTGTTCGGCCTGGCCAATGGTCTGGCCTTCTTCATCATCGTCCGGTTCTTCGCCGGCATGGGCCACGGCGGCTACCCGCCCTCCTGCTCCAAGTCGATCGCGGAGAACTTCCCCCAGGAACGGCGTACCTTCGTACAATCCCTGATTCTGTCGACCTCGGGCATCGGCGGCATCCTGGCCTTCGTTCTGGGCGCCAACCTGGTCGCCATCAACTGGCACCTGGCCTACGCTGTGCTGGGCACCCTCTACCTGCTGGCCTTTGTCTGCATCCTGATTTTCGTGCCCTCCAAACCCCGCCAGCCCGAGGTTGGCCAGAAGCCCGGAACCAGGGGGGCGGGCTTCCTCGAAGTTCTGAAGAACCGGAACGTACTGGTCCTTTTCGTGGCCATGCTCTTGCTGAACATCCTCCTGTACGGCAACATCTCCTGGATGCCCACCTTCATAAAGAACACCTTCGGGCTTTCGATCGGTCAGGCAGGCATTCTGCTGGCGGTCAATGCGGTCTTTACGACCGTCGCCACCATCTACGCCGGTCAGCTGCTCTCGAAGCTCTTCCTGGGCAGGGAGAAGTTGGCCATCCTTGGTGCCGGGGTGATCAGCGCCGTCCTGGTTGTATGCTTCGTCTTCTCACGCAACATCTGGCTCTCCCTCCTGCTGCTGATCCTGGTATCCTGCGTCTCCGTGGTGGCCTTCACCGGCATCTTCACCTGGCCCCACAAGATCATGGACCCGCACATCATCGGCTCCGCCATCGGCATCATCAACACCGGCGGCACCCTGGGCGGATTCCTGGCTCCCATGATCATCGGCTACCTGGTCAAGGCCGCCGGCGGCTCCTTCGTCGGAGCCTTCATCTTCATGGGTGCGGCGGCCATCGCCTCCGGCCTCATGGCTCTGTTGGTCAGGGTCGGCAAGTGAAGCCAAGGGTTAGGCGGCCTCGTTCGGGCTTCAGGTTCCGAAGATCAGAAGCCTGGGCCAGGTCATGGCCGCCGGTCCATGGCAAGGAGTCATTGCCAAAGGACCATTACTTCTTCGAGGATCTCTGATTCTTTGGTTCTGACAATGGATGTCTGAGGCCGGCGCTTGCCAGACAAAAGGCCCGCCCCTGAGTGGATTTCAGGGACGGGCCTTTCCTGCGCCGACGAGGGGAGCAGGATCAGCGATCCGGCTCTTCCCAGATGGTGCCCAGCCTGGCGATGGAAAGGGAGTCGATCAGGGCCCTGCCCTCGCCGGATTCGGCGATCAGACGGATGCCACGCGGTCCTTCGGCGGGGAAGGAGTAGGAGGACATGACCTCCAGCCCGTCGTTGACGACGACCTCGATCGAGCCCCGGTCCACGATGATGCGCAGCTTGAGCCTGCCCGAGGACTTGTCGACGGGGGCAGTGCGGTAGCCCCGGTCCCCGTAGGTGTTGCAGTGGCGGTCAAGCACCACGCGGCCTAGCTGGTCGTCATAGCAGACCAAGGTGTGATCGCCGGATTGTGTCCTGTGGATCTCCAGACCGATGCGCTCGGCCTGCGACTTGTTCAGATCGATCTCCATATTGATGTCGGCGGTCTGCGCGTCGTTCACCAGATCCCGGCTGCCGTTGACCTCCAGCTCGATGGGACCGAAGTCCTGCTTGTCCTGGTCCAGGTCGGAGAACTCACGCACCGGCAGGCAGCGCAGGTGATCACCGGCCAGGGTGACCTCGCGGGGTACGGTGAACTGTCCGCACCAGCCATCCTCCTGCATGGGGATGGGCTCCGTGAAGGGGCTCATCCAGCCGAAGACCAGCCGACGGCCGTCAGGGGCCTGGAAGGTCTGCGGTGCATAGAAGTTATGGCCGTCGTCCCAGAGGTGGAACTCAGTCTCCTGATGGAAGTCGCCGCCGGGCTGCCAGCTGCCGATCACGTAACCGGCGTTGTTGTGGTTGCGGGCTTCGAACCCCTGGGGCTTCAGGCCCATGGCCGAGTAGCAGATCACCCACTTGTCCTCGAGGGGGAACATGTCGGGGCATTCCAGCATGAAGACCTCAGGGTCGGGGTGCCGGTAGATCACCCGGTCGAAGGTCCAGTGCTCCATGTCATTGGAGGTGTACATCCAGATCTCGCCGCGTTGTGCGGGGGTGCTGACTCCGAAGACCATGTACCAGAGCCCGCCCATCTTCCACACCTTGGGATCGCGGAAGTGCAGGATCTTGTCGTCCGGGCAGGGGATCACGACCCCCTTCTTTTCGAAGTGGATCCCGTCTGAGGAGACAGCCATGCACTGCTCCTGGAGGTTGCCGTCGTCATCGTTGACCCCGTTGCGCCAGCGGTGACCTGTGTAGTAGATGGTCAGACGGCCGTCGTCGCCCACCACGGCCGATCCGGAGAAGACTCCGTCCTTCTCGACCTCCAGGGTGGGCGCCATGGCCAGGGGCTCGCGCCGCCAGGTGACCAGATCGGCGCTGGACACATGCCCCCAGTGCATGTTGCCCCACTCGCTCCCGTAGGGATTGAGCTGGAAGTAGGCATGATAGCGCCCCTTGTAGTAGCTCAGGCCATTGGGGTCGTTGATCCATCCGGCCTTGGAGGCGATGTGGCACTGGGGATACCAGCGGTCATTGCGGGTGGCGAAGAGCCGGTCGATGCTCTTCTGGGCCTTGTCCAGTTGAGCGCTCATGTCGGCGTTTTCCTTGGTTGTTGGCTGGTTCATCCTTGAATCCTTTCGGGTTGGATGGGTGCTGATGATGGTTGGTATGGGGATCAGCCCTGGGTTACGGCGGACTTCTGCGAATCCCTGATGAAGGGATCGCCGTCCACCTGCTGGTCGTCGCGCTTGAGCACGAAGATGCCGTAAATCAAGGCGACCAGTACTACCAGTGAGATGGTGTAGAAGGTGACCTGGTCGCCGGCCCGGTCGTGGAGCATGCCCAGCGGGGTGGAAAGGGCCACCTGGCCGACCTGGGAGGCGATCTGGAAGCCCACCATGTAGAGGGTGGCGGACAGCTTGGGGTTGAAGTGCAGAGTGAAGTAGCGGAAGGCAGGCAGGCTGAAGAGCGGGACCTCAATGGAGTGGAAGAGCTTGACAACAGAGACCATGACCGGATCGTGGAAGAAGCCGCACAGGCCGATCCTGGCGAACATGACCGTAGCTCCCAGCAGAAGGGAGTTGCGCACGCCGATCTTGCGCATGATGATGGGAACCACGCCCATCATGGCTGATTCCAGGAACACTTGGATGGAGTTGAGGATGCCATAGACCTCGTGACCCTGTTCCGGGGTGGGGAAGAGGTTGGCATAGTAGTTGGGGAACATCTGTTGGTCGAAGACCGTGTAGAAGGTGTTGGTGAAGATTACAAAGACGATCAGGAGCCAGAGGGCGGGCATGCCCAGGACATGGATCATGTCGCGCAAAGAGGGCTGGGACTTTTCGCCCTCGGGGGTGGACTCTCGCTTGATCTCCTCGCGCTGCTCATCGGGGATCCAGAAGGCGTAGACCAGGAGCATGCACGCGCCGAAGGCGGACCCCAGCCAGAAGTTGATCATCGGGTTGATGTTGAAAGTGAACCCTGCGATCAGAGCCACAATGGCGTAGCCGAAGGAGCCCCAGGCGCGGGACTGGCCGTATTCGAATCCGAATTTGCGGCTGTACCGCTCGGTGATGGCCTCGATCAGGGAGCAGCCTGACATGAAACCTGCGGATAGAACGATTGAACCGAGTACGGCGCCCAGGATCAGGTTGGAATGCATGAGGGGGGCGTAGATGAACTGCACGAAAGGTCCGACCAGCGCTGCAATGGCGGCGATGAAGATGGCGAGCCTACGCTTGACCCCCAGCTCGTCCTGTATTACCCCGTAGACAAACATTATTATCAGCGTGCCCACGGAGTTGATGGAGTAGATGTTGCCGACCTGGGTGTTGGTCATGCCAAGGCCGTTGATCAGCCATGGCGAGTAGAAGGACCACCAGATGCCCCAGGCGCAGAAGAAGAAGAATATTCCGGTAGAGGATTCCAAATATGATGGATTCCTCCACGCCGATAATTTGGTGGCCATGCTGCCCCTCTTTCCTTGTTGCGCACCGCTTCTCCGCAGTGCCTCCAGGTCCGATGCACTTCCTGTGTGCAGAGCGGATCCCTGTAGGTATAGTAGGTCGTCAATCGATTTACGTCAAACGATTGACGATTGATGATTGCTATGCGTACCTACGATCACGATGATCGGTTGGCAGGGGATGCCGGCTGATTTGCTATCGGCTATTGGCGATTGGCACCAATCCAGCCGGGATTAGACCTCGGTTCACCATCTTGCGAGGTGAAGGGGGAAGGGTGATTGTGGCTCAGCGGCTGGCTGGGCCCGGGTCCGAGGCGGCGTCGAGGCGGGTGGAGCCCTTGCGGATCAGGGCGCAATGGATGCGCACCCCGTCAGCTTGATCAAGCGGCGGCAGGACGGCACGGGTGTCGGGCAGCGGAAGAGCAGCGCGACGGGGATTGATTTGCGCCAGCAGTCGCCGCACCGCCCAGAAGCCCATCTCGTAGTGGGGGAGTTCGATTGTGCTTAGGGGAGGTGCCATGGTTTCGGCTATGACCTGGTGGTTGTCCACGCCCACCAGATTGAGGTCCCTGCCGATGGACAGATGGCGGGCTGCGGCCGCCTGGTAGAGGTAAATGGAGCGCGAATCGTTGAAGCAGAAGACCCCATCGGGGTGCTCGTCGTCCATCAGGTCGTTCGCCTGATCCATGGCATCCTGGTTGAATCCCGCCAGTCGGATCAAGGACTGGCCTGCAGGTAACCCAGCTTCCTTGAGAGCGGCCTGATACCCCCGCATTCTGTCTTCCTGCGCCGGCAGATCCTGTGTGGTGCCCAGGTAGGCCACCCGGCGGCAGCCTGATTCAATCAGATGGCGGGTGGCATCGTAGCCGATCAGAAACTCGTCAGGGGCGATGCTGGGGCAGCGGTCGCCCTGCTCCACCGCGTTGACCACCACGGCAGGGCAGGAGCGCAGAGCCTGGGGCAGGTCGACATTCTGGTCATACATCTTGGCGAAGAGGAAACCGTCTACCCCATAGCGCTTCAGGGCCTGGATCTGCTCGGCTTCCCGAACGCCCCCGTCGGTGGAGACGGTAAGAAGCACATAGCCGCGCTCCGCTGCCGCATCCTGCGCGCCCTGAATGATGGCGCCGGCGTATGGCGTGGTGGCTACTTGCTCGCTGATGAAGCCCAGCATGCCGGTCTTGCTGGTCCGCAGCGACCGGGCCATGGGATTGGGCCGATAGCCCAGGGTCTTGGCGGTGCTGCGCACCTTTCGGGCGATCTCCGACTTGACCCTGCCCTTGTCGTGGCCATTGAGCACCAGAGAGACCGTGGAGACGGACACGCCTGTGCGTTCGGCGATCTGCTTCATCGTGATCATGGGCACACCTTAACCCGCTCAGGCGATTTCAGCCCGGTTGATCTTCAGTGACAGTGAGATTTCAGCGGTTTTTCCCGGCCAGGATCCGGTCGACCCGCTCCACCTTCTCGTGGATCTGGTCCCGCTTGCCGGGACGGATGTCCAGCTTGAGGCTGACGCCGGTCCTGTACCCCTGTTCGGCCAGGACCCGTGTGGCCTCTTCCACGACCTGCATGACCCGGTGCAGATCACCTTCGACGACGGTGCTCATGGCGTTGGTCTGGTTGGGCAGCCCCGAGTCCCTGATGACCTTGATGACCTGGGCCACATAGGTGGACAGCTCCTCACCCTGACCGGAGGGTGCAATCGTGACCTCGGCTACGGTGTTCAGATAGGACGGGTCGTTTACATCGGGCATATTGGGAACCTTTCCGCATCGATTGGTGTTGGCAGGCAGGATGCCCGGTGTCCCCTGCGGTCACCTGCGCGCCCTCCCGCACCTGCCTCGATGGTAGGCCTCCACGCTGACAGCAGGTCACCCGCCGAAGGTATGCTGGAGGCCGGTCATCAGGTCGTAGCCCCCAGGAGGGGGTTCCCGAGCAGAAGGTGTGATCAGTGGCAGTATCGAAACTGGATGAGGTCATCTCTCTGGCCAAGCGCCGAGGATTCGTCTTTCCCGCAGGGGAGATCTACGGCGGGACGCGCTCGGCCTGGGACTATGGTCCTTTGGGCGTGGCTCTCAAGGACAACATCAAGCGTGAGTGGTGGCGGACCATGGTGGTCACCCGCGACGACGTGGTCGGCGTGGACACCTCGGTTATCCTGCCCACGGCGGTCTGGGAGGCCTCGGGCCACGTGTCCGTCTTCAACGACCCCCTGATCGAGTGCCTGAACTGCCACAAGCGGCACCGGGCCGACACCCTGGAGGAGGCCTACGTCGAGAAGCACGGCCACGATCCGGAAAACGGCCTCAAGGACATCCCCTGCCCGGACTGCGGCACCAAGGGCCAGTGGACCGAGCCGCGCGACTTCAACATGATGCTGCAGACCCACCTGGGACCCGTCCAGGACGAGAAGAGCCTGCACTACCTGCGTCCCGAGACCGCCCAGGGCATCTTCGTGGACTTCAAGTCCGTCATGGCCTCCTCCCGCTCCAAGCCCCCCTTCGGCATCGCCAACATGGGCAAGAGCTTCCGCAACGAGATCACGCCCGGCAATTTCATCTTCCGCACCCGCGAGTTCGAGCAGATGGAGATGGAGTTCTTCGTCCACCCCGGCACCGACGAGCAGTGGCATCAGTACTGGATCGACGCCAGGACCCGTTGGTACGTGGACCTGGGCGTCAAGCCCGAGAACCTGCGCCACTACGAGCACCCCAAGGAGAAACTGGCACACTATTCCAAGCGAACTGTGGACATCGAGTACCGGTTCGGCTTCCAGGGTTCCGAGTGGGGCGAGCTGGAGGGCGTGGCCAACCGCACCGACTATGACCTCAAGGCCCATGCCGAGCATTCGGGCGAGGATCTGAGCTACTTCGACCAGGCCAGCGGGGAACGCTACATTCCCTATGTTATTGAGCCCGCTGCCGGTCTGACGCGCTCGCTGATGGCCTTCCTGGTGGATGCCTATGACGTGGACGAGGCCCCCAACACCAAGGGCGGGGTCGACCGGCGCACCGTGCTGCGTCTGGACCCGAGGCTTGCCCCGGTCAAGGCCGCGGTCCTGCCCCTGTCCAAGAAGCCTGATCTGCAGCGGATCGCCCATGACCTGGCCGCCGACCTGCGCCAGAACGAGTGGATGGTGGACTACGACGAGTCAGGCGCCATTGGCCGCCGCTACCGTCGTCAGGACGAGATCGGCACGCCCCTGTGCATCACCGTGGACTTCGACACCCTGGACGACAAGGCGGTCACCATCCGCAACCGCGACTCCATGCAGCAGGACCGGGTGGCCCTGGAACAGGTGGAGGACTATGTGCGCCGGGTCGTCGGCGAGCAGCGTGTGCGTTACCCTATGGGTCCGTCCGACCTGACGGGTGCGCGTGCCGCTGACGGCTACACGGACCTGGCCAGCGAGCCGGGCACGGACGAGAGCGAACCCATCAAGGTGGCCGAGGCCGGTGGCCGGTACTGAGACTGATCGCCAGACCCCGAAGGTTGCCCCGGTGCAGCTGGGCCCTGTAACCGTGCCTGTGCCGGTCATGCTTTCGCCTATGGCGGGCGTGACCAACTGGCCCTTCCGCCTGCTTTGCCGGGAGTACGGACCCGACGGACTGTATGTGGGGGAGATGGTCACGGCCAGGGCCTTGGTGGCGCGCAACCCCAAGGCCTTCAGGCTATGCCGCTTCGCCCCCCAGGAGAAGGTGCGCTCCCTGCAGCTGTACGGGGTGGATCCGCAGATAATGGAGCAGGCCACCCGGATGGTGGTCGATGCCGGCTGGGCCGATCATATTGACATGAACTTCGGCTGCCCGGTCCCCAAGGTCACCAGACATGGCGGCGGGTCCGCCCTGCCCTGGAAGACCGACCTCTTCGCCGAACTGGTCCATCGTGTGGTCACTGTCTGCTCGCCTGCTGGGATCCCCGTCACCGCAAAGATCCGGGTGGGCATCGACCACCAGCACGAGACCTTCTTGGAGGCGGCCCACATCGCCCAGGAGGAGGGGTGTGCCGCCGTCACCCTGCACGCCAGAACCACGGCTGAATACTATGGAGGCCATGCCGACTGGGACCGGATCGCCCAGCTGGTCCAGGCCGTAGATATCCCCGTCTTCGGCAACGGCGACATCTGGACCGCCGAGGATGCCCTGGACATGTTCGCTCAGACCGGCTGCGCAGGCGTGGCCATCGGCCGGGGCTGCCAGGGCCGTCCATGGCTCTTTGCCGACATCGCGGCGGCCTTGGCCGGCTCCCCGGAACGGCAGGAGCCCACCCTGGGCCAGGTAGGGGCCATCATGGCCCGCCACGCCAGGCTCCTGGTCGAGTTCTACGACGGCGACGAACGCATGGCCGTCCATGATATGCGCAAGCACGTGGCCTGGTATCTCAAGGGCTTCGCCGTGGGCGGCCAGGTGCGCCGCGACTTCATGGCCTGCGAGAGCCTTGAGGATATGGACCGCTGCATCGCCAACCTGGACCAGGACATGCCCTATCCGCGGGCAGTGGCCGGCAAGCCCCGGGGCCGGGTCCGCTATGCCAAGAAGGTTCGCCTGCCCTATGGTTGGCTGGATTCGCGGATCACTACCCATCAGGAGCGCGAGACGCTATTCGGCAACGACCCCATGGACGCCTCCTACTGAAGCCGGAAATATCCCCGTCACCAACCGTGCGCATCCGGGTCTAGAATCAGGGTTTAGAATACGGACAGAACGGCGTGGAGGTTCTCTCGGGAGGCCAGGACGGTTGGCTCTGACCTCCCGGACCCTAGGCCCACGGCCGTCAGGAAGGGTCGGAACGCCTGTGGGCAAATGCGTGTTGGCGTATATGACCTGCGCTAGAGTTGAGCGTAACGTGAGTGACGGGAGCATACTGTGAGCGAGATTGCCCAGAATGACAATTTCAACGACAAGACCAACATCAAGGTCGTTGGTGTTGGTGGAGCCGGTGGCAATGCTGTCAATCGCATGATCGCCGAAGGTCTGCAGAATGTTGAATTTGTGGCCATCAATACCGATGCCAAGGATCTTCTGCGCTCAGAAGCCGATGTGAAGATCTCCCTATCTGATGCCAACAGCCGCGGCCTGGGAGCAGGAGCCGATCCGGAGAAGGGCGCCAAGGCCGCCCAGGACCATCAGTCCGACATCGAAGAGGTCCTCAAGGGCGCCGATATGGTCTTCGTCACTGCAGGCGAGGGTGGCGGCACTGGGACCGGTGCCAGCCCTCTGGTAGCGCGTGCAGCCCGTCAGCAAGGCGCGCTCACCATCGCCGTGGTCACCCGTCCCTTCACCTTTGAGGGGCCCAGGCGCTCCGCTTCCGCCGAATCGGGCATCGAGAACCTGCGCAAAGAGGTCGATGCCCTTATCGTTATCCCCAATGACCGGCTTCTGGACCTCTCGGATCGCACGGTCTCGGTCATGGACGCCTTCAAGACGGCCGACACCGCCCTGCTGGCCGGGGTTCAGGGCATCACCGACCTGATCACCATGAACTCCTACATTCACGTGGACTTCTCCGATGTCACCGCCATCTTGAAGGATGCCGGCACCGCCCTCTTCGGCATCGGCGCAGCCAGGGGCGAGGATCGAGCCACCCAGGCCGCCGAGATCGCTATCTCCTCTCCGCTCCTGGAGGAGAGCATCGAGGGTGCCCATGGGGCCCTGATCAACGTGGCCGGCCCCACCGACCTGAGCATGCAGGAGGCATCTGCCGCCGCCCAGCTGGTTCAGGATGCCATCCATCCCGAGGCACAGATCATCTGGGGCCTGGCCTTGGACGACGCCTACGGGGACGAGGTGCGGGTCACGGTCATCGCCGCCGGGTTCGATCCCACCCCTAAGAAGGACGAGACCCCGGCTCCTGCAGTGGACACGACCACAGCACCGGCAGCGGCCACCCCGGTCCAGGAGCCCCAGCAGCCGATGACGACTCCATCCGCCCAGGTGGAGTCCGATGAGACCTCCGAACACGATGTGGTGCCCCCCGCCTCCGGCGATGACGGCACCTCCGACCCGGGATATCTGGATATCCCTGACTTTCTGCGGTAATCAGGCGAAGGAGCAGGTATGGCAGGATTGATGAAGAACGCAATGTCCTTTTTCGGCATGTCGGATGTCGTGGATGACGATGACGACGACCTGGCCGACGATGACGAGGCCCGCGACGGCTTCGACACCGATCACTCTGTGACTCCCATGGCTCCGCAATCCACGTCCAGCAGCCAGGAAGCCGAGTCCACGCCCTTCCAGAGCCGGATCAACCGCATCACCACCATCCATCCCAAGTCCTACGAGGATGCCCAGATGGTCGGCAGGGCCCTGCGGGACGGGGTTCCGGTGGTCCTCAACCTGACAGGCGTGTCCGAGTCGGTTGCCTACAGGATTGTCGATTTCTCCGCCGGCGTGGTCTTCGGGGTACGCGGGTCCATTGAGCGGGTCACCCCCAGGGTCTTCCTGCTCAGTCCTGCACAGGTCAACATCAAGGTGGAGGAGCCCGAGTCAGGCTCCTCGGCCAAGGGGCTTTTCGCCCAGTGACCGAAGCCCTGGCAGCCTTGTCCGCAGGAGCCTGAAGACGCATGCTTGTTCCTTTTATTCGATATCTGATAGACATCTGCATTGAGACCTACCTGCTCATCCTCTTCGTGCGGATGATTCTGGACTGGGTCCTGGTTCTGTCGCCCCGCTGGTACCCCCGAGGCTTCGTGGCCTCGCTCATCCGGGTCATCTATGCCTTGACCGAGCCGCCCCTGCGCTGGCTGCGCCGGTACATTCCGCCCCTGCCCATGGGCAGGATCCAGCTCGATGTCTCCTTCATGGTGCTCTACGCCGCGTTGATCATCATCCAGGTGCTGCTGGGATAAAAGCAAGACCGCGGATACGGCAGACTCCGTGCTAGCATGCAGTAAGAGAACACAATCGGGCTGGTTGGCCTGAAGCGAGGTGGAGAAACATATGGCTCTATTGACGCCTAATGACATAAGGGAGCATACCTTCCAGACAGTGCGGTTCAAGGAAGGCTACGACGTCGACGAGGTTGACGACTTCCTGGATCAGGTCACGGAGACGGTTGAAGCCTTGGGCAAGCAGGCCATGCAGGGCAACTCCGCTTCCACCCAGTCCCTGGGTACCGACGTGGCCTCGCTGAACTCCAAGATCTCCGACCTGACGGCTCAGGTGGAATCCCTGCAGACGGAAAACAGGGATCTGAAGCAGGCCCAGGGTAATGCCGCCCAGCAGCCTGCCGTGGATGCCCAGACCAAGCGGCTCCTGGCCGAGTCCCAGAGCCAGGTCAAGACCCTGGCCTCCCAGAATGACCAGCTCAAGCGTCAGGTCGAGCAGCTCAACTCGCAGATCGACCAGCTGACCGCCCAGGCCGCCGCGGGCAACAACACCCAGGCTCTGACCAATCAGCTGACCGCCATGCAAAAGGAGCGCGACCAGGCCCGCCAGCAGGTCCAGGCTCTGACCAACCAGCTCAATGCCTCCCAGCAGAGCATGGCCACGGCCCGCCAGCAGGTCACCCAGGCACAGAAGGCCTCTCAGGAGCAGCAGCAGCGCACCGAGCAGCTCAACAAGCAGCTGGAGGAATCCCGCAAGCGCGAGGAGCAGCTGCGCCAGCAGGTCTCCAAGGCCGAACCCTCCACCGAAACGGGCAGCCTGCAGCGGATCGCGGGCGCTGGCGCCGAGGCCAGCAGCGAACCCGAGAGGGCCACTGCCATGCTCACCCTGGCCATGCAGCTGCACGACCAGTACGTGGACAAGGGCAAGGCCAACGCCACCCAGCTGGTTGCCGAGGGCCACGCCCAGCACGACGACATCGTCAAGAAGGCGGAGGACTACTCCAAGAGGACCCGCGCCGAGGTGGACGAGTATTCCAAGCGAGTCCACTCCGAGGCCGATGGTTACTCACAGCGTGTACGCTCCCAGGCCGACGAGTACTCGGTCAAGACCCGTTCCGATGCCGACGCCTATTCCAAGCGCCAGCACTCGCAGGCCGACGAGTACGAGATCCAGGTGCAGACCCGCGCCCAGGAGTACGACAAGAACACCCGCGACAGTGCCGATCGCTACGCCGCCGATGTCAAGAACAAGCTCATGGATCAGTCCAAGGTTCTGGAGGAGAACATCCAGGGGCTCAAGCAGTTCGAGGCGGGTTACCGCAGCAAGCTGACCGAGTTCCTCAACCAGCTGATCAACCAGATCTCGGACACCAGCAATTACCAGTCCATGGAAAAGAAGTCGGAACAGGCCCACTGATTCCAACCGATAATGACGAAGAACACAACCATGAGACGGCTGCGCGTGCGCGTGGCCGTCTTCGTCGCTCTGGCGGCAGTGGCCATAGCCCTGGACCAGGTGACCAAGGCCCTGGCCCTGGCGCGGCTGGGCAACGGTGTCAGGGTGGCTCTGCCTGGACCGTTGCGTGGACTGCGTCTGGTACGCAACCCCGGGGCCTCTCTTGGATTGGGCTCGGGGAGTACCTGGGTCATATCCCTTATTGCTATGGCAGCCTGCCTGCTCATCATTGTTCTGGCTCTGCGCACCACCTCCATGCTCTGGACCCTGGTCCTCTCCCTGGCCTTCTCCGGTGCGGCAGGCAATCTGATCGACAGGGTGGCCTATGCCTCCGGTTTTCTTGACGGTGCCGTGGTCGACTTTCTGGACTACGGCTGGTCGGTGGGCAATGTGGCCGACGTCTATCTGACCCTGGCAGGCGTGGCCGTGGTGGTGCTCATTGTCTGCAATGTGCGATTCAGCGACAGGGACAAAGCCAAAGAGCATGGGGGAGCGGCCAAGTGACCCGGCTTCTTCCTGCGCCGGATGCCCTTGTGGGTCGGCGCCTGGATATGGCCCTGTCCAAGATGCTGGGTCTGTCCAGGGCCAAGGCCAGCGAACTGGTGGCCCAGGGGCATGTGCGGATCATGGGCCGCCGGGTGAACAAGGCCACCACCCTGATGAGTGGCGATCTGATAGAGCTGGACGAGCCCGAGCCAGCCAAGCAGGTGGAGCCGGTGGCCGAGGACATGCCCGTGGTCTATGAGGACGAGGACGTGGTCGTCGTAGACAAGCCGGTGGGGGTGGCGGCACATCCCTCCATAGGTTGGACCGGCCCAACCGTTCTGGGCAGCCTCCTGCAGCGGGGCACCCACATCACCTCAATGGGGGCCCAGGGCCGTCAGGGCATCGTCTCCCGCCTGGACGCGGGCACCAGCGGCCTCATGCTGGTCTGCAAGTCCGACCTGGCCTACAAGGAGATGCGTCGGCAGTTCGCCCGGCATGAGGTGGTCAAGATCTACCACGCCCTGGTCCAGGGCAATCTTTCCGAGGACAAGGCCACCATCGAGGCCCCCATAGGACGGGCGCGTGTCTCGGACTTCCGCTTCACGGTCACCCCTGCCGGCAAGGAGGCCATCACCCACTGGGATGTCCTGGAGCGCTTCGGCTCGGCAACCCTGGTCAGCGTCAATCTGGAGACCGGGCGCACCCATCAGATACGCGTGCACTTCTCCTCCATAGGCCATCCCCTGGTGGGTGACCACATGTATGGGGCCAACCCCGACCTGGCGGAGCGACTGGGCCTGAAGCGGCAGTGGCTGCACGCCATGCGCCTGGAATTCCGCCACCCCCGTACCAAGATCTGGACCAAGGTGGTCTCCTCCTACCCGGCTGATCTGCGCCGCTCCCTGCAGATCGAACGTCAGAGCGCCGCTGGTATACGCAGCTAGCGGACTCCGGCGATTCGGCCAGGGTCCTGGGTAAGTTGGAGATATGTCCTCAACCCGGTCAGACTTCGTTCACCTTCACACCCACACCCACTATTCCACCCTGGACGGGGCCAGCAGGATCCCCGACCTGGTCGCCGAGGTGGGACGGCTGGGGCAGCCGGCCGTGGCCATCACCGACCATGGCAACATGCATGGGGCCTACGAGCTTTGGCGGACGGCCGTGGATGCCGACATCAAGCCCATCATCGGCATCGAGGCCTATGTGACCCCTGAGACGGCCCGCCAGGACAAGAGCCGGGTCCACTGGGGAACCGACGAGCAGCGTTCGGACGACGTCTCCGGCGGCGGCTTCATCACCCACATGACCCTCTGGGCCAGCGACGATACGGGCCTGGTCAACCTGATCAAGGCCTCCTCGGTGGCCAACCTGGAGGGCCTGGTCGGCAAGTGGCCCCGCATGGACAAGGACCTGCTGTCCACCTACCACAAGGGGGTCATCGCCACCACCGGCTGCCCCTCGGGCATCGTCCAGACCAGGCTGAGGCTGGGCCAGTTCGACGAGGCCCTGCGGGCCGCCGGGGAGTTCCAGGACATCTTCGGCAAGGAGAACTACTACGTGGAACTGATGGACCACGGGCTGGAGATCGAGCATCGGGTGACCAAGGATCTGCTGGAGATCGCCCGTCGTCTGGATGCCCCCCTGGTGGCCACCAACGACTCGCACTACGTGCGCAAGGAGGATGCCTCGGCCCAGGACGCCCTGCTCTGCATCAACTCGGGATCCCGGCTGACCGACCCTGGCCGCTTCAAGTTCGACGGCACCGGCTACTACATCCGCTCGGCCCAGGAGATGCGTGAGATCTTCAAGGAGTTCCCCGAAGCCTGCGACAACACCCTGGAGATCGCGGAGCGCTGCAACGTCATGTTCGACGACCACGAGGACGGGGCCTTCATGCCCCGCTTCGACTGCCCGGAGGGCTGGGACGAGACCTCCCTCTTCCTGAAGAAGGTGGACGAGGGACTGAAGAACCGCTATCCGGACGGGGTACCCGAGGAGGTCTCCCACCAGGCCGACTACGAGTGCGGTGTCATCTGCCAGATGCAGTTCACCGGATACTTTCTGGTGGTGGCCGATTACATCAACTGGGCCAAGAACCACGGGATCATGGTGGGACCGGGCCGTGGCTCGGCTGCAGGATCCATGGTGGCCTACGCCATGGGCATCACCGAGCTGGACCCGCTCAAGCACGGGCTGATCTTCGAGCGCTTCCTCAACCCCGAGAGGGTCTCCCTACCCGATATCGACGTGGACTTCGACCCCGAGGGGCGCATGAAGGTCCTGGACTACGTGGGCCGCAAGTACGGTTCCGACAAGGTGGCCCAGTGCGTGACCTATGGCACCATCAAGACCAAGCAGGCCCTGAAGGACTCGGCCAGGATCATGGACTACGAGTACTCCGTGGGTGACCAGGTCACCAAGGCCCTGCCGCCCACAGTCAACGGCAAGGACATGAGCCTCAAGGAGATCTTCGACCCCCAGTCCAAGCGCTACCCGGAGGCCAAGGAATTCCGCGACCTGTATGAGTCCAACCCGGACGTCAAGCGGATCACCGAGGAGGCCAAGGGCATCGAGGGCATCATCCGCCAGACCGGTGTGCACGCCTGCGCCACCATCATGGCCTCCAACCCCATCACCAACACCTCGCCGCTGATGGAACGCACGGACGGCACGGTGACCACCACCTTCGAGTACCACACCTGCGAGACCCTGGGGCTGGTCAAGATGGACTTCCTGGGGCTGTCCAACCTCACGGTCATCAGGGATACGGTCACCAACATCGAGCGCAACGGCAAGGAGCCCATCAGCATCGAGAAGGTCCCCCTGGACGACAAGGAGACCTACCAGCTGCTATCCCGGGGCGACACCCTGGGCGTCTTCCAGCTCGATGGCGACGGCATGCGCTCCCTGCTGCGCATGCTCAAGCCCGACAACTTCAACGACATCTCCGCCCTGATCGCCCTCTACCGGCCGGGGCCCATGGATATGAACTCGCACATCAACTATGCCAAGCGCAAGAACGGGCTGCAGAAGATCGAGCCTATCCACCCCGAGGTGGCCAAGCCCCTGGCGGGCGTGTTGGACGAGACCTACGGCCTGATCGTCTATCAGGAGCAGGTCCAGTCCGCTGCCCGGATTCTGGCCGGCTACTCCCTGGGCCGAGCCGATGTGCTGCGAAGGGCCATGGGCAAGAAGAAGCCCGACGTCCTGGCCAAGGAGCAGGTGCCCTTCTTCGAGGGCATGAAGGCGCACGGCTACTCCCAGGAGGCCGCCCAGGCGGTCTGGGACGTCCTGGTGCCCTTCTCCGGCTACGCCTTCAACAAGGCGCACTCGGCGGCCTACGCCCTGATCGCATACTGGACCGCCTACCTGAAGACCCACTATCCGGTGGAGTTCATGGCCGCCCTGCTGCAGAACGAGCGGACCAACAAGGACAAGACCGCCCTCTACCTGGGCGAGGCCAGGAGGATGGGCATCCGCATCCTGGCGCCCGACATCAACGAGTCCGTGTCCGAGTACTCCGCTGTCGGCGACGTGGTCCGCTTCGGCCTGGGGGCCATCCGCAATGTGGGCGACAAGGTGGTGGCGGACATCATCGAGGAGCGTCAGGGGCCCCGGGGCAAGTACGTCAACTTCATGGACTTCGTCAAGCGTGTGCCCATGGAGGTGCTCAACAAGCGGACCGTGGAATCCCTGATCAAGGGGGGCGCCTTCGACAGCATCGACCCCAATCGGAGGGCCCTCTTCCAGATTCATGACGAGGCCGTCGACCAGGTCATGCCCATCAAGCGCAAGCAGGCCGAGGGCCAGTTCGACCTCTTCGCCGACGCCGATGACGACCAACCCCAACAGGATGCCTTGGGCGACGCCCAGGTGACCGTGCCCGACATCGACGAGTGGGACAAGTCCACCAAGCTCAACTTCGAGCGGCAGATGCTGGGCCTGTACGTGTCCGACCATCCCCTGAGCGGCATGACCTCGGTTCTGGCCGGCATGCGCGATATGTCCATCGCCCAGCTGCTCAACCGGTCCAAGGGCATGGACGGCAAGGCGGTGACCCTGGCCGGGCTGGTCACTGCAGTGGACAGACGGGTCTCCAAGAAGGGCAATCCCTGGGCCATCGTCACCATCGAGGACCTGGAGAGCTCCATCCAGTGCATGTTCTTCGGCAAGGTCTACGACGCCCACTCCGAGGACCTGGTCCTGGACTCGATTATCCGGGTCAAGGGTGTGGTCGAGCTGCGGGACGAGGCCACCAACATTCGCGTCAACGATATGGAGGTGCCCGTCCTGGAGTCGGCCGACGAGCGGCCACTGACCATCACCCTGCCCAGGCAGGCCCTGGACCGGGGGCACATGGAGCGGCTGGCCCGGATACTCAAGTCCCACCCCGGCTACTGCCAGGTCCGTCTGGCGGTCACCGACGACCGGGGCAACGTCCGTCTGCTGACCTTCGGCGACGGATTCCGCACCAGGCACGACACCTCCATGATGGCCGAGATCAAGTCCGTCTTCGGACCCTCCTGTCTGCCGTCGGCCTAGGACGCGTCCGGAGCCGTCTCACCATTTGGGACGGTGGTGAGTCGCCGGCATTGGCGACACAAAAGTTCACTACCATCAAAGTATGTCAAAGCTCATGATGAGAACCATGGATCTGCGCGGTAAAACCATGTCCCGCGCCCAACTCCTCGCCGCCATGCCCCGGGCCGATATGGGTACCCGGGAGGCCAGCGCCCAGGTGCAGCCCATACTGGACCAGGTGCGCGAGCATGGGGCAGCGGCTCTGCGGGATCTGGAGCAGAGGTTCGACCATGTGCGCCCTCATGATCTGAGGGTTCCGGCATCGGCCATGCAGGAGGCCTTGGAGGGGCTGGATCCCAAGGTCAGGGCGGCGATCGAGGAGTCCGTTGCCCGCCTCCGCAAGGTCTGCACCACCCAGGTGCCCAAGCCCATGGCCACCGATCTGGCACCCGGCGCCCGGGTCAGCGAGCGGTGGATTCCGATTGAACGCGTGGGCCTCTATGTGCCGGGAGGCAAGGCCCTGTATCCCTCCTCGGTCATCATGAACGCGGTGCCTGCCCAGATTGCCGGGGTCGATTCCCTGGCCGTGGCCACGCCGCCTGCCTCCGATGACCCCCGTGGCCTGCCGGCGGCCATCATCCTTGCCACCTGCGCCATCCTGGGGGTGGACGAGGTCTATGCCGTGGGCGGTGCCCAGGCTGTGGCCATGTTCGCTTACGGGGCCAAGGGATCCGAGCCTCAGGACGGGGAGATTCTCTGCGACCCGGTCGACAAGATCACGGGCCCGGGCAACATCTTCGTGGCGACGGCCAAGCAGATGGTCTCCGGCATGGTGGGCATCGACGCTGTGGCCGGACCCACGGAAATCGCTATTCTTGCCGACGGCCAGGCCAACCCCGACTGGGTTGCTGCAGACCTGATCGGCCAGGCCGAGCATGACGAGCTGGCCGGCTCGGTGCTGATCACCGACAGCCGGGACCTGGCCCAGGGCGTTCAGGAGGCTCTGGATCGCAGGGTGCCTAGGACCGAGCATGCCGACCGGGTGCGTACCTCCCTGGGCGGCAATCAGTCGGGGATCATCCTGACCGACGGAATCGGCCAGTCCATCGACGTGGCCAATGCCTATGCCGCCGAGCACCTGGAGGTTCAGACGGCCGATCCGGATGCCGTCATCGACCGGATCAGGAATGCCGGCGCCATCTTCCGCGGCCCTTACTCCCCTGTGCCCCTGGGCGACTACATGTCCGGGTCTAACCACGTTCTGCCCACCGGCGGAACCGCCCGCTTCGACGTGGCGCTGGGCGTCCATACCTTCATGAAGCCTGTCGAAGTCATCGAATATGACCAGGAGGGGCTCAAGCCCATCGCTGCCAAGATCAATGATTTCGCCGTATCCGAGGATCTGCCCGCCCATGGCGAGTGCGTCCTGAGCCGGTTCCTGGACGACCCCTACGACAAGGCCGACCTGGAAGCCAACGAAGAGAAGGCCGGTCTAAGGTGAGTGCCATACCAGCCGATCTTCCCCTCCGTGCGGACCTGGTGGGGGAGGAGCCCTACGGCGCCCCCCAGCTGGATGTCCCGGTCTGCCTGAACGTCAACGAAAACCCCTACCCCCTGGACCAGGAGGTGGTCGATGCCATCTGCGAGCGGGTGCGCCAGGTGGCCCCCGGTCTCAACCGCTATCCGGACAGGGAGCATGAGGAACTGCGGCGGGCCCTGGCTGCCTACCTGAAGAAGGAGTCGGGGACCTCGCTCCAACCCGGGCAGCTCTGGGCGGCCAACGGGTCCAATGAGATCATGCTCCAGCTCTTCCAGGCCTTCGGTGGTCCGGGCAGGACCGCCTTGGGCTGCGACCCGACCTACTCCATGTATCCCGAATATGCCAGGGATACCTTCACCGATTGGAAGCTGGCCCACCGGCTGCCCGATTTCAGTCTGGATATGGACACGACCATCGAACGCATCAAGGCGCTGGGGCCCGCCATGGTCCTGGTGACCAGCCCCAACAATCCCACGGGGACGCCCCTGCCCATGGACCAGCTGATCAGACTCCTGGAGGTCTGCTCCAAGGTCCCTGTAACGGGTGCGGATTCCTCCGCCCGACCCATCGTGGTCGTGGACGAGGCCTACATCGAGTTCCGCGACCCGGGCACGCCATCGGCGGTCAGTCTGATCGGGCAGTACGACCACCTGGCGGTCAGCCGGACCATGTCCAAGGCCTTCGCCTTCGCCGGTGCCAGGGTGGGCTACCTGGCAGCATCCCGGGGAATAGTCGACGCGGTCCGCATCGTCCGGATGCCCTACCACCTGAGCGCCCTGACCCAGGCTGCGGCCCTGGCTGCCCTGGAGCACACGGACCTCCAGCTGGCACGGGTGGATCAGATCCGCCAGACCCGGCAGGAAACCGCTGAGTGGCTGGCCGAGCAGAAGTTCCATGGCCGGCCCTTGACCGTGGTTCCTTCTGCATCCAACTTCATCCTCTTCGGCACCTTCCCCGACCGGGATGCCGTCTTCGAGGCCATGAAGGATGAAGGCGTGCTGATTCGGGCCGTTGGTCCCCAGGGCTACCTGAGGGTCTGCATGGGCACGGACGCGGAGATGGAGCGTTTCCGCCGAACCCTGGTCCATGTCCTTACGCGGTTCTAGGAGGATGCAGACCAGCGGAACGGCTATGCTGGTGGTCTAGACGCCGCGCAGAAGACCTAGTGCGGACTGGAGTGTGCGGCAGAAAGCGGAGGAGCAGCAATGGCAGGCAGAACAGCCACCATCACCCGCCAGACCAGTGAATCCAAGGTGAGCCTGAGTCTGGACCTGGATGGCACCGGGGTGACCGACATCGACACCTCGGTTCCCTTCTATGACCATATGATGACGGCCCTGGGCAGGCATTCCCTGATCGACCTGACCATCAAGGCCAGCGGGGACACCCAGATCGACGTCCACCACACCGTCGAGGACGTGGCCATCGTCTTTGGCGAGGCCCTGGCCCAGGCCCTGGGGGACAAGCGGGGCATCAAGCGCTTCGCCGACGCAACCGTTCCCCTGGACGAGGCCCTGGCCCGAGCCGTGGTCGATATTTCCGGCAGGCCCTATGCGGTCTGCACCGGTGAGCCGGAAGGGTTCGAATACGCCATGATCGGCGGGCACTTCACCGGTTCCCTGGTCAGGCACGTCATGGAGTCCATCGCCCTGCACGCCGGCATCTGCCTGCACCTGACCCTCTTGTCGGGCAGGGATCCGCATCACATCGCCGAGGCTGAATTCAAGGCCCTGGCCAGGGCTCTGCGTTTCGCCGTGGAGCCGGATCCCAGGGTGAAGGGCATCCCCAGCACCAAGGGGTCGCTATGAGCACTGATGAACACGACAACAACGACAACAAGGATCAGGACCTGCCGGATTCCGGCCATCATCTGAGCGAGGAGGAGGTCGAGCGGGCCCTGGCCAGCTTTGAGGCTGAGTTCAATGAGGACCAGGACCAAGCGGATCAGCCGGTTGAGCACTCCGGATCGAGCGTGGATGACGAGGCTGGGCCGAATTTCGAACCCGCCGACCAATCGTCGGTGGAACCGGACGGGGCTGATGGTGTTGCGGCTGACTTCGATCAGGAGCTTGAAGGCCTGATAGGCAACCGGGCCAAGGCCGCCGTCATGGTGACCCGTCTGGCTTCGGCAGAGCTTCTGGCGGCCTTCTGCCAGATTTCCGATATTTCGGCCTGGTGCATCCAGGCCCATGAGGGTGCCGTGGCCGTCCTGAGAAACCTGGATGGGGACGGACCCGAGGCCGCCATCCGCGATCTGACCACGGTGGTATCCGGGCTCAGTGCCATCCTTGCGGTCAACCGGGCCGACAAACTTGAGGTGACCCTCTGGATCAGCGGGAAGTCGGGGCAGACGCTTGCGCCGCCCATCCTCTTCGCCGCCACCGCCGACTTCGTGGAGGACCTGATGATCGGGACCACCACGGTGGACAGGCTGCGCCAGGACGGGGCCGCCATCTTCGATTCGGGGGAGTACAACCGCGAGAAGGCCATGGGCATCATCGCCTCGCACACCAGGTTCGGGGCCGGCGGATCGACTCGCCAGGGCCGCGTCGAGTAATCAAGTCGAGTAGAAGTTCGGGCAAGAGGCTTGGCTAGGAGGAACATGACCAGGATACAGGTGCTTGACTATGGCTTCGGCAATGTCAGATCCATGGTGCATGCCCTCTCCCAGCTTGGGGTCGATGCGCAGATCAGCGCCGACCCGGACCTGGCCATGAAGGCCGACGGCCTGGTCATCCCAGGTGTGGGAGCCTACGGGGCCTGCATGGCGGGGTTGCGGGCCGTGGGCGGCGACCGCATCATCCTGGATCGTCTGGCTCAGGGGTTGCCTGTTCTGGGGGTCTGCATAGGTCTCCAGGTCATGTTCCAGTTCGGGGACGAGGACGGCCGCAGCGAACCCGGGCTGGGCCTGATCCCCGGTCGGGTGACCAAGCTGGATGCCGACGTCGTGCCCCATATGGGCTGGGACCATGTCCAGGCGCCTCAGGGAACGCGGCTTTTGGCAGGGGTCCGGGACCAGCGCTTCTACTTCGTCCACTCCTATGCGGCCATGGCAGTGCAGGGGGATGACCGGACAAGCGGGACGCAGCCCGATCTGTCCCTGCGGGTAGCGGCATTGAATGAACATGGCGGCAGCCAGCCAGCGTCGGTCCGGTCAGAGTCTGACAAGACCATACAGGGCGCCTCTTTTGGTGAACCGCTGGTTACCTGGGCCATCTATGGGCGCAGCAGATTCGTGGCCGCCTATGAATGCGGTCCCCTGAGCGCCACCCAGTTCCATCCCGAAAAGTCCGGCCAGGCCGGTGCACGGCTGCTGACCAATTGGGTGCGGACCCTTCCCGGGGCGTCCGGACTCCCTTGCGAGAAAGGTGAATGAGATGCTGACGCTCCTACCCGCTGTCGATGTCCGCGACGGAAAGGCGGTCCGCCTGAAGCAAGGGATTTCCGGGTCCGAGAAGGTCTACGGCGAGCCTGCCGATGCAGCCAAGGCCTGGGTGGACCAGGGTGCCGAGTGGCTCCACCTGGTCGACCTAGATGCGGCCTTCGGCACGGGCGACAACCGCGACAAGCTGGCCGCCCTGGTCAACGAGCTTGGGGATCGCGTCAAGGTGGAGCTCAGCGGCGGCATACGTGACGACGCCAGCCTGGAGGCAGCCCTGGATGCAGGCGCCACCCGGGTCAACATCGGCACGGCGGCCCTGGAGGACCCGGAATGGACCAGCCGGGTCCTGGATCGCTACGGGCAGAAGGTCTGCGTGGGTCTGGACGTGCGCGGACACACCCTGGCCGCCCGGGGCTGGACCAGACAGGGCGGGGACCTTTTCGAGGCCATGAAACGACTGGACCGGGACGGGTGCAGCCGGTACGTGGTCACCGATGTGACCCGCGACGGGATGATGACCGGCCCCAACCTGGACCTGCTTGGCCAGGTGGCTGACCGGACCCCGGCCAGGGTGACCGCCTCGGGGGGCATTTCCAGCCTGGATGACCTGGGCCGCATCCTGGACCTGGTCGATCGGGGCGTGGACAGCGCCATCCTGGGCAAGTCCCTTTATGAGGGGGCCTTCACCCTGGAGCAGGCACTGGACCTGGTCTCGGGGCATTGTTAACGCTATAAGCAAATCTGCGAAATACAGGAAATATAGGAATGGGAGCATAAGCTCTATGGATAAGCAAGAGGAGTTCGCGCTGCGCACTGTCGAGGAGCGCGATGTCCGGTTCATTCGTCTCTGGTTCACCGATGTCTTGGGAACCCTGAAATCGGTGGCCATAGCGCCCACCGAGCTGGAGGTGGCCTTCGAGGAGGGGCTGGGCTTTGACGGCTCGGCCATCGAGGGTATGACCAGGGTTTCCGAGGACGACATGATCGTCAAGCCCGACCCATCCACCTTCCAGATCCTTCCCTGGAGGGGCGGACCCCAGGGTACGGCGCGGATCTTCTGCGACGTGCTCACACCGGACGGCGAGCCCAGCAGCGGTGACCCCAGGCATGTGCTCAAGCGTGCCCTGGCCAAGGCCAAAGAGAAGGGCTTCATCTTCTACACCCATCCGGAGATCGAGTTCTATCTGTTCGAGAACCAGGATGACTGGTCCCAGATCCCGACCCCCATCGACGAGGGTGGCTACTTCGACCACGTGCCCCGCAGCCCGGGGATGGACTTCCGCCGGGCCTGCGTCAACATGCTGGAGCAGATGGGCATCTCGGTGGAGTACTCCCACCATGAGGCCGGACCGGGGCAGAACGAGATCGACCTGCGCTATGCCGATGCCCTGACCACCTCCGACAACATCATGACCTTCCGGACCGTGGTCAAGGAGATCTCCCTGGAGCGGGGAATCTACGCCAGCTTCATGCCCAAGCCCTTCACCGACCAGCCGGGGTCGGGCATGCACACCCATCTGAGCCTGTTCGAGGGTGACACCAACGCCTTCTATGAGGTGGGCCAGGAGTTCAACATGTCCCAGACGGCCCGGCAGTTCGCCGCCGGCATCCTGGCCCATGCGGCCGAGATCTGTGCGGTGACCGACCAGTATGTCAACTCCTACAAGCGGCTCTGGGGCGGAGCCGAGGCACCCAGCTACGTCTGCTGGGGGCACAACAACCGGTCCGCCCTCCTGCGCATACCCCAGTACAAGCCCGGCAAGGGCAACTCGGCCAGGATGGAGTTCCGCGGGCTGGATCCGGGGGCCAACCCCTACCTGGCATATTCGGTGCTGCTGGCTGCCGGTCTGGACGGGATCGAGCAGAAGATGACCCTGTGCGAGCCCACCAGCGATGACGTCTGGGAGCTGACCGACGCCGAGCGGCAGGCCATGGGCATCGAGCCCCTGCCTGACAGCCTGGACGCGGCGCTCAAGGTCATGGAGAAGTCGGACTTCGTGGCCCAGGTGCTGGGCGAGCAGACCTTCGAGTACTTCCTGCGCAACAAGCACCGGGAGTGGGCCGGATACAGCCGGCAGGTCACCCCCTACGAGCTGGCCTACTACCTGCCCAAGCTTTGAACCCGGGGCTCACTGGTCCGATCGGCCGAACCAGCTGTTGTAGATGATGACGAAGTTGCGGTTGCCGTAGCTTGAGCAGCGGTTGCCCTCGCCGTCGCCTGCCCGCAGCGCTGCCTCGTTGGGCTGGTAGGGCGTATAGATGTAGAGCAGGGCAGTGGCATCGTTCTCGATGTAGACCTTGCCGCTGCCACAGGAGGCATCGGGGCTGAAGCGCACATCGTTCAGGGCCTTGGTCTGGTAGCCGTACTGGTCCCGGTGGGCCTGATAGTAGCGGAAGCGGTGGGCCGCCCCGTAGACCTGGTTGAAGAATCCGGCATAGCGGGCGTCGCAGTCTGCATCGTCAGGGCAGGAAAGACCCATGGCCGACTGGAGCTGGACCTGGGTGGGGGGCTGGTCGGTGGCCACCAGGTGCTGCTCCTTTTGCAGCATGGTCAGGAGGACCTTCTGGCTGATTCCGCAGGAGCGGGCGGACCCGTCGATGATCTGAGCCGCGCTCTGCCCCTTGCCGCCCTTGTAGGCATCACATAGGCCGTCGCTGGGGCGGTCGGGAACATCCATGTGCAGACTGCGCAGGCAGGTGGATCCGTTGCAGGATCCCCCTTTCTGGTCCAGGAAGGCCTGGACGTCGTCGGCGTTCATGTCCACCGTGTCATGGAAGCGGTGGTCGGTGATGATTCTGCCTGGATTAAAGACGTACTCCTGGGAGAGCTGCTCCTGGTGGCGGATGACGCGGCCGACCATCAGCCGGTAGGAGACGAAGCGGACGGCCAGGATGCACAGGGCGACCACCAGGACTATGGCCATCAGGGCGGCCCCCAGGGTCTGCGCACGGCGGAGGGTGATCCGTCCGCGTTTGGTGCCGCCCCCGCGTCTTCGCCCCGATGGCCTTGTGCTCATGGTTTTCCTTCCAGCGCCTTCCTGATCCTTTGCAGGCTGACGGGGATGGCGGTCCCCAGCTCCTGGGCCCAGATGGAGACGAAGTACTCCTCCATCATCCAACGTCCCCTTCGCGCACGGTCCATGGCCTGGTCTCGTCCGGGACCGGCGGGCAGAGCCTGGGCCGCCTTGGTCGCCTGGTCCACCAGATCCTGGGCGGTCTGCGCCTGCCATGCCCATCGTACGTCACGATCCTTGTCCCTGCGGGCCTTGTCCAGGCGCATCAGATCGGCCTTCAGGTATGTCCGCAGGCGGGGGAGGGCATAGGGCGGATCGGTGCCGATGAAGCCCTTGGCCATCAGATTGGCCGAATGCTGGCGTATCCACTGCAGGACCGAGAGCAGGGGAAGATCGGCTGGGCCAGACACGGCCTTGTCCACCTGGGCCGAAGTCTGCAGAATGGGGACCACATCCTTGGCCACCTGATAGACGGTGTCCTCGAAGATCTGGCTTACGCCGGCCACAGCCTCCTGCAGGGTTTGGTCGTCGGTGATGGCCTCGGTGTGCGGGATCAGGCGCTTGACAGCGGCCATCTGCAGGTCCTCGGCCAGGGCGGAGGTATCCGGGTAGGGGGCCGAGGCCAGCATCAGGGCCTCCCGGCTCAGCCAGCGTGAGGAGATCCGCTGGGCAGGCAGGTGGAGCTTGTCCAGGGCGGCCTGCCAGATCAGTTCCTCGCGCGGTTTGGTGGTGGCGCCGGACTGGTGGAGCAGGTCGGCGCTTTTGACCACCTGGCCCTGTCGGGCGGCCTTGCTGGCCTGGGAGTCCACCCGGGACCGGGCCGACTGCCGGGCCTGTCCGGCCAGGTCGCGCTGCAGGTCGATCAGGGACTTGGACCGGCCCAGGACCTTGGGGTGACCGTGGCGCCGTTTCTCCTCCACCTGGAAGGTCGGCCGCAGGTAGTCGGGTAGCCGTTCCAACCTGGCCTGGGTGAAGACCTCCGGGTGCAGCTGGGCACCGACCGTGTCGATGGCTGCGGCGGTGAAGGCCTGCTCGAAGTCCGGCCAGCCACCGGCGGGGATGTCTCCCGCACTGTTTGGGTCTTCGCCCGCAGGCTGGTCCGCCGACCCGTAGGTGGCCTGGTCCGCCGACGCAGGATCGGCGCCGGGCAGCAGGGGATAGTGGCCGTCTATCCATGAGCGGATGGTCCGGGCGGCGTCAGGGGCGGGCACGAACTGGACCCGCAGGGCCTTGGGCAGGGACTTGATGGTGGCTGTGATCAGATCGTCCAGGAGGCCGGGCACGGTCCAGCTGAACTGTCCGGGAGTCAGCTGGTTCAGGCAGTGCAGGGGGATGTGGACCGTGATGCCGTCGTCCGGCTCTCCCGGCTGGTAGCGGTAGGTCAGGGGCAGATCCATGGGCCGGCCGTCGATGCCCAGGGTGTGCCAGTGGTCGGGGTAATCCCCGGGTCGATAGGAGGCGGACTGGTCGTTCAGACGCTCCACCTTGTCTGGGTCGAAGTCCAGGAGGTGGGGGTCCGCATCGTGGTGCTTCCGCCACCAGGAGCCCAGCGCGGCCAGGGATGTGGCCTCCTGGGGGATGCGCTCCTGGTAGAAGTCGTAAAGGTCCTCCTCGGTGACGGTGCCGGTCACCTGGCGGGTCCGGCTGGTCCGCTCGCCGGCCTCGCTGAGCACCCGCCTGTTGGCCTGAATGAAGCCATCATGGGGGAAGCGCTCGCGCACGTCACCCTCGACCAGGCCCTGGCGTATCAGCATGTCCCGGGCCTGGCCGGGGTTGATGCGGGCCCATTGGACCGTCCTGTCGCGCACGATGGGCAGGCCGTAGAGCAGAACCTTTGAGGTCGCCACCGCGGCACCACGGGAGGCCGACCAATGGGGCTCGGCGTAGGTGGTCCTGGTCAGGGACTTGGCCAGGGGCTCGGCCCAGGCGGGGTCGATGGCTGCACAGCAGCGAGCCCAGAGGCGGGAGGTCTCCACCAGCTCGGCGGCCATGATCCAGGGCGGATTGGCCTTGGCCAGGGCGGAGCCGGGGAAGATGGCGAAATGCGTGCCGCGCGCCCCTTGATAGTCGTTCTTGGCCTGCCGGCGAGCCCGCTTCATGGCCTTGGCCCGGGCGGCACCATGCAGGCCGGCGAAATCGGAGGCCTTGGGTTCGTGGACCACCTGCATGCCCATGCTGGAGAGCAGGCCCGCCAGCATGGACCGGTGGATGCCTTGGTCGTCCCAGGAGCAGACCAGGGCATGGGCCGCCTGCTGCCCAATCGGCAGGGCCAGCAGGGCCTGATCCGGTCCCTTGACGGGGACAGGGGAGCCCACCTTCATGTGCAGGCCCCGGCACATCTGGGCAAGCTGCCGGTAGAGGTCATGCCACTGCCGCATGCGCAGGAAGGCCATGTACTCCTGCTTGCAGGCCTTGCGCAGGGACCCGTTGGAGGGTTCCTTGTCCTGGGGGAAGAAACGGTTCCAGATGTTCAGGGCCGTCAGGAAGTCGCTGGAGGGGTCTTCATAGCGGGCATGGATCCGGTCGGCCTCCTCGCGCTTCTCCTCAGGGCGCTCGCGGGGGTCCTGCAGGGAGAGGAAGGCCACGACCACCAGAACGGCGGCCAGGGTGTCCGGGGTGGCATCCTGGCCGGCCTGCAGGATCATTCTGCCCAGGCGGATGTCGATGGGGATCCTGGCCAGCCGTCGTCCCAGATTGGTCAGCCGGATGAGGCCCTGTTGTCGGGAGATGGCCTGCAGCTCGGTCAGCTCCCGCAGACCGTCGCTGACTGCCCGGGTGTCGGGCGGGTCGATGAAGCCGAAGTCGGTGACGTCCTCGGCCGTATGGGCCACACCCACCGAGAGCATGTGCAGGATGACCGAACCCAGGGAGGTGCGCAGGATCTCCGGGTCGGTGAACTTGGGACGGGTGTCATAGTCGTCCTTGGCATACAGGCGGATGGCGATGCCGTCGGCCACACGTCCGCAACGGCCTGCACGTTGATCGGCCGAGGCCTGGGAGATGGGCTCGATGGGCAGACGCTGGACCTTGGCTGACTTGGAGTAGCGGCTGATCCTGGCCAATCCCGGGTCCACCACGTATCGGATGCCCGGTACCGTCAGGGAGGTTTCCGCCACGTTGGTGGCGATGACGATGCGCTGATGGCCGTGATGTTCGAAGACCCGGTGCTGCTCCTTGGCCGACAGTCGGGCGAAGAGGGGGATGATCTCCAGGGCGTCCGGGCGGCGCATGTCGGAGGTCCGAGGGCCGAAGTGCCGTCTCAGGGCGGTTTCGTACTCACGGATGTCGCGCTCGCCGGCTGCGAAGACCAGGATGTCCCTGGGGCCGTCCACGTGGGTGGAGTGGATGACCAGCTCGGCGCAGGCCCGGGCCACCGCCTTGGGGATGTCCGGCTCCTCCCTGTCCTGGCCGTCCTCATCGGAGTCGAACCCGGGTACATGCCGCATCAGGGCCGGCGCCGATCCTGCAGGCTCGTAGAGGGTCTGGACCGGATAGGTGCGTCCGGAGACCTCCAGCACGGGCACCTGGGTATGCAGGGCCTTGGCGAAGTGGTCACGGAACTTGACCGAATCGATGGTTGCCGAGGTGATGATCAGCTTCAGATCGGGCCGTTTGGGCAGCAGGGCGGTCAGATACCCCAGCAGAAAGTCGATGTTCAGGCTGCGTTCATGGGCCTCGTCGATGATGATGGTGTCGTAGGCCCGCAGCTGGGGATCGCCCTGGATCTGCGCCAGGAGGATGCCGTCGGTGACCACCCGCAGGCGGGTGCTCCGGCTGGACTTGTCGGTGAATCGCACCTGGTAGCCGATCTGGTCGCCCAGCCTGGTGCCCGTCTCCGAGGCGATGCGCTCGGCCACGGTTCTGGCGGCGATCCTCCTGGGCTGGGTGTGCACGATCTGGTGGCCGTGGTCTCCGCGGCCCATCTGAAGGAGGATCTTGGGGATCTGGGTGGTCTTGCCCGAGCCGGTCTGGCCGGAGACGATGACCACCTGGGAGGACTGCACGGCATGGACGATGTCCTCCTTGGCCGCGCTGATGGGCAGCTCGGCAGGATACTCGAACCTCATGCCTGGCCCACCTCGATGATCCGGTAGCCCTTGGAAGAGGCATACTTTTCCGCAGTCCAGCCGGGGCCCAGGGTGTCAGCCAGCCAGGGAATGAGGGAGTCGGCGCCCAGATTGCGCTGGACCACCAGGTAGGCCCGGCCCTGGGGCTTCAGTCTGGGCAGATAGGTCATCAACAGGTCGTGCAGGGCCGCCTTGCCCACCCGGATGGGCGGGTTGGACCATATCAGGTCGAAGCGCAGATCGTCCGGAACCTGCTCCGGGGTCAGTGTGTGCACCTTGTCAAGATCCTGGGTTTGCGCGTTGCGGGCGGTCAGGTCCAGGGCCCGCAGGTTGGTGTCCACAGCGTAGATGTTGGCCTTGGGTGACTGCATGGCCATGCTCAGGGCGATGGGCCCCCAGCCGCAGCCGAGGTCCAGGAAGTCGCCCTCGGCCGGGGGCTGGGGGACGCGTTTGAGCAGGACCGAGGTGCCCAGGTCAAGCCTGCCCGACGAGAAGACCCCGTGGGAGACCTCCACCTGGCAGGTGCGGCCGGCCAGCTCCACCTGGATGGTCCGCCTCTGGTCGGGGGAGGCCGGACGGGCTACGAAGTACTGTTCGCCTCCGTCCGTCCCGGTCCTGGAGGATTGCCCCCGGCTGCTGCCATGGTCCCTGTGCGTCATGTCCATCCTGTCCGTCTTTGAAGTCCGCCCGTCCCTCGGGCACCCGCTGATGTCTGCTAAGAAGATGATAATAAAGACTGTGTCATGATTCCGCCTACACCGGATTCGTTCCCTAGTCCATAGATCAATGCAGAGGTGCCTTTGACCCAAGAAAAACCGACCCAAGAGCATGGTTCAGCAGTTGTCGACGCCCACCAGGACCCGCTCGCCCACAAGTCCGAGGTGCTGACCGGCAGTGAAGGGCAGGTCGGGCAGGACCAGGATCAGGAGTGGCAGGAGCGCAGCCGACGTAATGCCTTCCGTCATGTCGAGGGGCTGGGCGAGCTGCAGGACGTGACCGAGGTGGAGTATCGCAAGGTCCGTTTGGAGCGGGTGGTCCTGGTCGGCGTCTGGTCAGGTTCTCGGACCACGGTCGGCCAGGCCGAGGAGTCCCTGCGCGAGCTGGCCGCCCTGGCGCGGACCGCCGGGGCCGAGGTGCTTGACGGCCTGCTCCAGCAGCGTGTCAAACCCGATCCGGCCACCTACCTGGGTTCGGGGAAGGCGCGGGAGCTGGCGGATATCGTGGCCCGGCTGGGCGCCGACACCATCATCACCGATGACGACCTTCATCCCTCCCAGCGACGTGCCCTGGAGGATGTCACCAAGGTCAAGGTGGTCGACAGGACAGCCCTGATTCTGGACATCTTCGCCCAGCATGCCACCAGCCGCGAGGGCAAGGCCCAGGTGGAACTGGCCCAGCTGGAGTACATGCTGCCCAGGCTGCGCGGCTGGGGCGGATCACTCTCCCGCCAGGCCGGAGGTCAGGCTGCCGGGCAGGCCGGCGGCATAGGCTCCCGCGGCCCGGGCGAGACCAAGATCGAGACCGACCGGCGGGTCATCAGACGTCGGATTTCCCGGCTGAAGCGTCAGATCGCCCAGATGGCCCCCTCGCGTCAGGTCAAGCGTGGATCCCGGCGACGCTATCAGTTGCCGGCCGTGGCCGTGGTGGGGTACACCAACGCCGGCAAATCCTCGCTGACCAACCGGCTGACCGGGTCCGAGGAACTGGTGGAGAACGCCCTGTTCGCCACCCTGGATACGGCCGTCAGGCGCACCAAGGCCGCAGACGGTCGGCTTTATGTCTATGTGGACACGGTCGGGTTCGTCCGCCGCCTGCCCACCCAGCTGGTCGAGGCCTTCAAATCCACCCTGGAGGAGGTGGGCCAGTCCGACCTGATTCTGCACGTCGTGGACGGCTCCCATCCCGATCCCTTCGGGCAGATCAGGGCTGTGGATGCCGTGCTGGCAGAGATCCCCGGCGCTGAGTCCATTCCCCGCCTGTTGGTCTTCAATAAGGTTGATCTGATCGACCAGGATGCCCGGCAGCGGCTCGCCAACCTTGAACCCGAGGCCTTCCTGGTCTCGGCCAGGCAGGGTCAGGGTCTTACGTCCCTGCGCAGGCGGGTGGAGGAGCTGCTGCCCGCCCCCGCCGTGCACGTCCAGGCCGTCCTGCCCTACACCAGTGGCTCCCTGCTGGAGCAGGTGCGGCGGTTGGGACGGGTGGATTCATTGGAATACCGGGCCGATGGGGTTGCGCTGAGCGCTGATGTGGACGACCGGCTGGCGGCCGCCGTGCTTGACCAGGCCATTGATCAGAAGCCCTTGCGGGCTCCAGCTGGTGACACGCCATCGGGAAGGCTGGGCTCCTAAGGGGCAGATGCACGCCAGGTCACCTATGCTGGGTAGACTACGTATGTTGTGTCAGCGGCAAACCCGTTTCCCGGGTTCCGATAAGAGAGGTCCATAAAACAATGGCGGAATCATCAATCAAGCCAACCAAGCTAGCGATCGTAGGAGCCGGAGCCGTGGGGTCGACCCTGGCCTTCTCGGCAGCCCAGCGCGGTGTGGCTCGGGAGATCGTCCTTGAGGATATCAACGCCCAGCGTGTTGAGGCCGAGGTCCGCGACATGCAGCACGGATCCAGCTTCTACCCCACGGTCACCATCGACGGCTCGGACGATCCGCAGATCTGCGCCGATGCCGACATGGTGGTCATCACGGCCGGAGCCAGGCAGAAGCCGGGCCAGACTCGGCTTGACCTGGCCGGCGCCACCATCAACATGATGAAGTCCATCATTCCTCAGATGGTCGAGGTGGCACCCAATGCCATCTTCCTGCTGATTACCAACCCCGTCGACATCGTCACCCGGGTCTCTCTGGAGCTGTCCGGGCTGCCGGTCAACCAGATGTTCGGTTCGGGCACCAACCTGGATTCCGCCCGGCTGCGGTACCTGATCGGCCAGCAGACCGGTGTCAACGTCAAGAACGTCCATGCCTACATCGCCGGCGAGCACGGCGACTCCGAGGTCCCGCTCTGGAGCTCGGCCACCATCGGCGGGGTGCCCATGTGTGACTGGATGGAGCTGCCCGGCCATGAGCCTCTGGACGCGGCCAAGCGCGAGGAGATCCACCAGGAGGTGAAGAACGCCGCCTACCAGATCATCGAGGGCAAGGGGGCGACCAACTTCGCCATCGCCATGTCCGGCGTGGACATCATCGAATCCATCCTGAACGGCACCGACAGGATTCTGCCGGTCAGCTCCCTGCTGGAGGACTTCCACGGGATTTCTGACGTGTGCATGTCGGTTCCCAGCGTGCTCAACCGTGACGGGGTCAACACCCACATCAACACCCCGCTGAGCGACGGCGAGCTGGCTGCTCTGAAGCGTTCCGCCGAGACCCTGAAGGAGACGGCAAGCAAGTTCGGTTTCTGAGTATTTCTCGGAAGACCCTTGCCTTGTGACCCCTGGTGGCATACTTTGGTGATTGATGAATCGTGGTATGCATGAGCGCTCATGAAGGTGGTGTCCAGGGCGGCGGGTCCGCCCATCGTCGACAGTTGCTGACGACCCTGGCGCTGACGGGCTCGGTATTCGTGGCCGAAGTCGTCGGTGCCTTGGTCACCCGTAGCCTGGCCTTGCTGGTCGACGCCGGGCACATGATGACCGACATGGCCGTGCTGATCGCCTCCACGGTCACGGCAGTGTTGATGGAGCGCCGTCCCACAAACCGGAGGACATGGGGCTGGTCCCGTCTGGAGGTCATCACGGCGGCCGGCGGTGCTCTGGTTCTGCTGGCTGTGGGCGTCTACGCTATTGTGGAGGCTGTCTTGCGGCTCTGGTCGCCCGGGCGGGACCAGGTTCATCAGCAGGGGTTGCTGCTCTTCTTCGGCATTTTGGGCCTGGCTGCCAATGTGGGGTCCATCCTGGTCCTGGCCTCCGGGCATAAGGACAACCTGAATATGCGTGCCGCTTTTCTCGAAGTGGTCAACGATGCACTGGGCTCGGTGGCCGTCCTGGTATCTGCCGTGGTCATGATGCTCACCGGCTGGGCCGGATTCGATGCCGTGGCGGGAGCCCTGATTGCTCTGCTGATGATTCCCCGCGCGATCAAACTGCTGGCCAGCAGTGTCTCCGTGCTTCTTGAGGAGACCCCGGCGGACCTCGACATGGCCAAGGTCAGGAAGCACCTGGAGGGTGTGCCCGGCGTGCTTGAGGTTCACGACCTGCATGCCAACAGTGTTTCCACCGGCCTGCCGCAGCTGACGGCACATGTGGTGGTGCGTCAGGGAACGACGGCTGTCGAAAACGAACGCATTCTGACCAGCATGCAACGCTGTTTGCGCAATCATTTCCCGGTCTCGGTCGAACACACGACCTTTCAGATAGAGCCGCAGGGTCACCGAGACAGCAGCGGCGAGCATTTGGACATGTAGCCTTCAGACCTTGCGCAGAACGGTGACCACCTTGCCCATGATGACGGCGTGGGTGCCGTCAATAGGGGAGTACGACGGGTTGTGGGGAATCAGCCAGACGTGGTCCTTCTCGCGACGGAAGGTCTTTACCGTGGCCCCATCGTCCAGCAGGGCCGCGACGATGTCTCCATTCTCAGCCTCCTGTTGGCGGCGGACGACCACGAAGTCCCCGTCGCAGATGGCGGCATCAACCATGGAATCCCCATGGACCTCAAGCATGAAGAGCTCACCTGATCCAGTCAGGCGCTCGGGCAGACGCATGACATCGTCCACATGCTGCTCGGCCAGAATGGGCTGACCTGCGGCGATTCTGCCGACCAGGGGCACGTCGCGCGACTGCATGATGGCCTCGTCGGTCTGTGTGTCGGGGAAGGGCATGATCCTGGCGGTTCCAGCAGTCGGCTCAGGTTGGTCCTGAACCAGCTCTATGGCACGTCCCTTGTTGGCAGTCAGACGAATGTATCCCAGATCCTGCAGGACCTGAAGCTGGTGTTTGACGGAAGAAGTGCTGCGCAGTCCCGCGTCTTTGCCGATCTCCCTGTAGGAGGGCAGAAATCCGCGCTCCGACAGGTGCCGCTTGATGGCTTCCAGCACCCTGGCCTGGCGATCGGTCAACTTGGGCCTGGACCCCTGATTCGGATGCTCGGTGCTGGCGGAGGTTTCAGCGGTTTCCTGAGAGGTTGCGCCATGAGCGGCGCTGGACTTGCTGTCGGAGCTCATGGTTGCAGGCCCGACAAAGGGGATGGTGCTCACGGATGGCTCCTTTCCTTGGAAACTGAACTCAGTCTAGCCTGCCCAAAGTGAAAAATCAAACAAATGTTCGAATCGGCCTTGCCAAACGACGAGTGAGATGCCAGAATGAGAACATCTGTTCGATAGAACAAATGTTCGAAAGAGGTGTGCTGTGGTTGTTCGTGCCGGTGTCAGTTCCCGCATGTCTACGCCGTCGAGCCTGCCCTCGGCCTGCCGGGTGTATGTCAGTTCCCTGTTCTCGTCCGTCATGCTGCGTCTTCGCAGTGCCGCCAAAGCCTGTGTGTCCGATCAGGGTTTCGTGGGTGTCATCGTGCGCAGATTCGCGGCTTTTCTGGCTGTCGGCGCGATGACCCTGATTGGGGCCGGATGGATGGCTCGTCCGGCCAGCTCCGCTCCAGGACCGCAGGAGGTCATTGCAAGAACGGTCCGTCCGGGCGATAATGTCTGGTCCTATGCAGCCTCGATCACCCCGCAAGGCGAGGATGTCACTGAAAACGTGGACCGCATCATGCGGATCAACAACATGTCCTCGCCCAACCTGCGCGTTGGTGACCGAATTCTGATTCCCAGCGACGATTGATGCAGCGACTTTCGGTCCAGGGAATTACCGACGCGGCTTCAATGACTCGTCGCCGGGATGAAGGTACTAGCTGAATTCAAGGAGTTTGTCCAGGGTTATACGCTGATAGGCCCGGTATACGTGGGTCTTGAGGTTCTTTGGCGCTATGATATTACATATGCATTGTCCTTTCTGCCAGAATCCCGATACCAAGGTTGTGGATACACGAATCAGCGACGACGGCCATGCCATAAGACGCCGCCGTGAGTGTCCGAACTGCTCGCGTCGGTTCACCACGGTGGAGACCTCGATCCTCCTGGTCATGAAACGTTCAGGCAACGCCGAACCCTTCAACCGCGACAAGGTCATCTCTGGTGTAAGGAAGGCCTGCCAGGGCAGGCCCATAGATGAGAATGACCTGAAGCTCCTGGGCCAGCAGGTCGAAGAGGATCTGCGTTCGCGCGGCCTGGCTCAGGTCGATTCGGAAGAGGTCGGCAGGGCCATTCTGAAGCCCCTTAGGGAGCTGGACGAGGTGGCCTATCTGCGCTTCGCCTCGGTCTACCGCAACTTCAGCAACCTGGAGGACTTCCAGCAGGCCATCGACACCCTTCGCGCCGAGGACCAGTCAGCTGAAGAGCAGCCTGCGACTGCACAGTCCTGAGAAATCAGCTACCCTGGCCCGGCCGTTCTGACTGCATCAGGCCTAAACTGCCACAGGCCAGCACCTCCCGCCGTTGTGAGATGGAGCTGGAAGTGAACGGTGTGCCAGGCGCATCATCCCAGATTCAGCAGCCTCTGATCCTCGGAAGTCTGAGCGATGACCAGTTCCTGGGTCGGTCGCGTCATGGCCACATAGAGGTCGGCCGCCGCGCTCAGCCTGGAGGGGGCTTCATTCTGAATGGCTCCAGGCTCAACCAGAACCACGGCGTCGAACTCCAGGCCCTTGGTGTGGCCGGTGGTTGTGACCGTGATCTGGTGCTGCTGAGCCTTATCGATATGCAACTGTGAGCCGACCTCGGATTCCAGGGCGCTGGGAACGATGATGGCCAGGCGTCCGGTACCGTCTTTGCCCAGGTGACGTTCCGCCAGTTCGCCCACAAGGTCGGGCAGCTGGTCCAGCAGGCTGGCCTGATCGTCGGCCCGCAGGTGGCTGACCGAGCCTTCCACCTCACGCACGGCTTTGAGCGTGGAAACCTCAAGACCCTCGGAGGCGGCGAAGGAGGAAGCCAGGTTGGATACCTGACGAGGGTTGCGATAGTCGATGGTCAGCTGCCGCAGGTCCCATCCGTCCGGGCCGAAAAGCCTGTCCATGGTGGAGGCCCAGGACCGGGTGCCGCCAAGGGCCGCCGTCTGGGCCACGTCCCCGACGATGGTGAAGGACCGGGATGGGCAGCGCCGGACCAGCATTCTCCAGTCCATGGCCGTTAGTTCCTGGGCTTCGTCGACCACGATGTGCCCGTAGACCCACTCTCGGTCGGCGGCCGCCTGAGTGGCTGCCTGGTTCTCGTCCTCGCCATTGATGGAATCCAGCAGCATCTGCGAGGTCACGATGCCTGTGCCGATGCCGTTCTGGGCCAGGGTGTCGCTGGCAAATTGACGTTCCTCATCGCGTCGGGCCTTTTCGGCCTGTTCACGATCCGCCTGGCGGGGGTCTGGGCCCAGCAGCTCCATGGCCTCATCCAGGATGGGGATGTCGGATACGGTAAGTTCGGCGCCGTCCTGGCGGGTCAGCAGGTCGATCTGTTCCGGGGTCAGCCAGGGGGCGAACCGGCGCAGACGATCCGGCCTGGACCAGAGGTCGTTGACCAGCCAGCGGGGGTTCATGGGCAGCCAGGCCAGGTTGAGGGTCCGCCGCACCTGGTCGTTCAGCCGTAGCAGGGAGGTGACCCGGGCAAGTTCCTCGGCTCCGGGCTGATAGTCCACCCCTTCGGCATAGCGGGCGGTCATGGCGTTCAGGGCCGAGCGCACGAAGGTGTTCCTGGCCTTGTTGTGGGGCTGGTGGCTGCGTCGGGCATCGACCAGGGCCTGTTCCAGGTCGACCGCAAGCATGGGGACTGCCACCCCATCCACCTTGACCGTTGGCAGGGAGGCAGGCACCCGCTCCCGGGAGGCGACGGCGTTGGCTACGGCCTCGGCCATGCGGATGTCCCCCTTGAGCCGGGCCACCTGAGGATCCTCCTGGCGTTCGGTGCTGATGCCGGGGATGAGGTCGCCCATGGTTCGGCTGAGCACTCCGGTCTCGCCCAGGGAGGGCAGGACCTGGTCGATGTAGTGCAGGAAGGCGTTGCTTGGCCCGACGATCAGCACGCCTGAACTCTCGAGTCTGCGCCTGTGGGTATAGAGCAGATAGGCCGCCCGGTGCAGGGCCACGGCGGTCTTGCCGGTGCCTGGTCCTCCCTGGACCACCAACGGGCGGGTCATGGGGGAGCGGATGATCCGGTCCTGTTCGGCCTGGATGGTGGCCACGATGTCGGTCATCTGCCCGGTGCGGCGGCTGGACAGGGAGGCCATGAGCGCGCCCTCGCCGGCCAGGGTGCCGCCCTGGGCCGCCTTGTCCACTTCGGGGGCCGACAGATCCAGAACCTCATCCTCGATGCCGGTGACCTGGCGGAAGTTGAGGGTGATGTGCCGACGCATGACGATGTCGCCGTGGTCCGCCGGGGTGGCCTCGTAGAAGGGGCGTGCGGCCTCGGCACGCCAGTCGGTCAGGATGGGCTCATGGTTGCTGTCCAGCAGGCCCAGTCGCCCGATATATCGTCGGCCGCCTTGGGCCGTATCCAGCCGGCCGAAGACCAGACGGTCCTCCACGGCCCGCAGCTGGGTGAGCCGGTCCTCGTACATGTTGGCGAATGAATCCCGCTCGGTGCGCTGGGTGGGCGATCCGTGGGAGCCGGCGGCCCGGACCGCGTCCAGTCTGGTCCTGGCCTGGGTCCGCAGCTCGTCCAGACGGCCGTAGGCCCTGTCCACCGCCGTCTGCTCTTCATGCAGCTGTGAGGAATAGCTCGACATGTGCGTCCGTTCTGTCCAATGGTCAAAAATCGGATGATCCAATATACCGCTGGACCTCTACTTTTTCGGCCCGGCAGATCCGTGGTAGCGCCCTCTTCGCCGGGTGGCGAAACGCCGGACCGGACACTTTGGCGAGTCGAATGGTTGGGTTTGGGCCTGAAGTGGTGTCAAGGTGGTGAGCAATGGGGATAAGTGGGGTAAAGTGGGGAGCACTGCGCAGGGGACACTACCCAATGGGGCCGTCCCATGGTTACCGAACTGGCATTGGAGGTGGGGCATGGCCGATACATACGACGCAGATGCTGCCTTGCCTTCCCTGCCGCCCATGCTTCTGGGCACCTACACCCCCAAGATGGATTCCAAGGGCCGCCTGGCGCTGCCCGCCAAGTTCCGCGCCCAGCTGGGTCAGGGCCTGGTCATGACCCGTGGCCAGGAACGTTGCGTCAGTCTGCTGCCCGCTGAGGAATTTCGGCGGATGGCCGTGCGCATCCAACACACCTCCATGGGCGACAAGTCGGCCAGGGACTACCTGCGTGTATTCCTGTCCGGCGCTGTCGACCAGGTCCCCGACAAGCAGGGTCGCATCCTGGTTCCGCCCATGCTCCGCTCCTATGCACGGCTGACCGGTCCCGTCGTGGTCATCGGTGTGGGCACCCGTGCCGAGATCTGGAATCTGGATTCCTGGACCGCATACCTTGAGAGCAAGGAACAGGGCTACGCCGACATTGCCGACGATGTTCTTCCGGCGGTGGATTGCTGATGGAGGCGTTCATGGAAAATCGCAATCCACCCGATCAGGAGGCCGTGGACAGAGGTATGGTCCACCGTCCCGTCCTGCTGGAGCGTTGCCTTGCGCTGGCCCGGCCCGCCCTGGAGCACCCGGGGGCCGTGGCTGTGGATTGCACGCTGGGTCTGGCAGGGCATGCCACCGCCTTCCTCAAGGCTTGCCCTGAGGCCCGTCTTATCGGCATCGACAGGGATCTTGAGGCCCTGGATCTGGCAACTGGCCGGATGCGCGACGAGGGTCTGGCCGACCGCTTCACGCCGGTGCATGCCCCCTTTGACCAGCTGGACCGGCAGCTGGATGCACTGGGAGTGGGCCAGGTGGACCTGGTCTTCATGGATCTGGGGCTGTCCTCCCTGCAGATCGACCAGCGCGACAGGGGCTTCACCTACCGGCAGGATGCCCCGCTGGACATGCGCATGGACACCAGCCAGGAGCTGACGGCCGCACAGGTCCTGGCCGAGTACGACCAGGAACACTTGGCCGAGATCTTCTCCCGGTATGGGGAGGAACGCTATGCGGGACGCATCGCCCGGGCCATCGTCGAGGCCAGGCAGGAGCAGCCGCTGACCACCTCGGCCCAGCTGGACCGCCTGGTCGACAGGGCTGTGCCGCGCGGCCACCGTCCTCCGGGCAATCCGGCCAAGAGGGTCTTTCAAGCCCTGCGCATCGAGGTCAACGGGGAGTTGGATCGTTTGAGGCGAACCCTGCCCCAGGCCATTCTGCGGCTGTCCCAGGGGGGTCGTCTGATTGTGGAGTCCTACCATTCCCTGGAGGACCGCATGGTCAAGCGCTTCATGGCGCCTGGGTTGCATGTCGACCTTCCTGCGGGCATGCCGGTGGTGCCAGATCAGGCCCGTCCCTACCTGTCGGATCTGACTCACGGGGCCATCAAGGCAGACCCGGCCGAGCGGGAACGCAACCCCCGCTCCGCCTCGGTCCGCCTGCGGGCTGTGGAGATGAGCGGAACCATCCCTGAGGAGCGTCGTCGTCGGCTTCAGGCCGAGGCCCGTGGTGAGGGTTCGGATGGTCGCCGTCGCCGCGTCGGCCACGGTTCGGAATCGAGGCGCCGGTCATGACCATGCCAGCACGTTCAGTCCGTTCCAAGGCCTCTGCAGACAAGGGCCATCCCCGCATCCAGGAAATGCCCACCAGGCCTGAGCTCAGTCTGATCAAGGGCACAGGCAAGCCGGGCAAGGCCCGCCAGCCAGAACGAGGCCCGGTGGCTGAGGGGGCCCGGCGCCTGATCAGCTGGACGCGGACCCGTGGCAATCCTCTGCTGAGGATCATGACCTCCGTGGTTTTTCTGGCCGCCTGTATGTTCGGCTCCCTGATGTTGCGTACCCAGATGGTCCAGGATTCCTTCGAAGCCACCCGAATCCAGCGTGAGATCAGCAATCTCAACCAGGACGTCCAGGATGACCAGAACAAACTCGACCAGCTCCAGGCCTCCCTGCCGGACAAGGCCCAGCAGTTGGGCATGCAGCCCCAGCAGGGTCTGAACTCCATCGATCTGCAGGGCTACAGGCCCCCTCAGGATGCCCGGAGCAAAGCGGGGCATCCATGAGCGGCAAGGGAACCAAGCGCTCCTGGCACCTGTCTTTCTGCAAACGTTCCCTGTCCGTGGGCCTGATCCTGATCCTCGTGGCCGCGCTGGCCCTGGGCAAATTGGCCTACATCCAGCTCTTCGACGGAAGGTCCATGGCCCAGGCAGCTGCGGCGGGTCGCACCGTGCCGCATACCATCAAGGCCCAGCGTGGCCGCATCCTGGATGTCAACGGCCGGGTGCTGGCCCAGAGCCTGGAGCGATACAACATCATCGGCGACCCCGAGGCGGCCGCTTCCTTCATACCCATCAACTGCACCAAGCGCACGGGCAGTGACTGCCACAGTATCAAAGGCCATCCGGTGGGCGCTGACGGTGCTGCGGGCGTGGCACGCCTTCTGGCGCCTGCCCTGGGGATGAACGCCATGGAGCTGGGGGGCAAGCTCAGCGTCCCTGGACGGTATGTGGTCCTGGCCAAGCGGGTGACCCCCGAGGTCAAGCGTTCCATCGACAAGCTGGGACTGCAGGGGATCATCACGGCCGAACTGAGCAGTGAACGCACCTATCCGCACGCGGATCTGATGGGAGCCCTGATCGGGGGCATCGACGACAGCGGCAAGGGCGTGGCCGGGATCGAGCAGATGGAGAATCGGCGGCTGACCGGCACTGACGGCTATACGGTCTATCAGCAGGGGATGCTGGGCCAGGAGATTCCCGGAACCATGACCCGTCAGCGCAATCCGGTCAATGGCAAGGACGTGAGACTGACCATCGATCAGGACGTGCTCTGGTACGTCCGCCAGGCCCTCAAGTCAGGCTGCCAGAACTACCATGCGGACTGGGCCCTGGCGGTGGTTCAGGACACCCACACCAACGAGATCCTGGCCCTGGCCGACACCGACGACTACCAGGCGGGCAGCGACCAGGCCAAGGTCAACTCCTCCAGGGCTGTGGCGGAGACCTTCGAGCCCGGCTCGGTCGGCAAGACCATCTCGGCCGCGGGCATGCTCCAGGAGCAGGCGCACTCCATGACCGACCGCTTTACCGTGCCCGACCACATCACCCTCGACAACCAGCAGTACAAGGATTCCTTCAACCATGGGGACGAGCATTGGACGCTGGCCGGCATTCTGCAGAATTCCTCCAACGTGGGCATGGTCATGGCCGGTCAGAACTATCCGGACCAGAAGCGCTACGACTATCTGACCCGCTTCGGCATCGGCCATGTCTCGGCCCTGGGTCTGCCGGGGGAGTCCAAGGGACTGCTGACCACGCCTCAGACCTGGGATCGGCGCACCCGCAACACGGTCCTGTTCGGCCAGGGCTATGCCACCAACGCCGTCCAGCTGACCAATGCCATCGCCACCCTGGCCAACAAGGGGGTCCGTTCCGACCAGACCATCATCCGCGGTCAGGGCGCCGTCAAGGCCAATCAGGTCAGGGTCGTGGATGAGAAGGTGGCGGGTGAGGTCATGAACGCGATGGAGTCAGTGTCAGAGAAATACGACAAGACGGTCAAGGTGGAAGGCTACAGGATAGCCGCCAAGACCGGCACCGCCGAGGTGGCCGACAGCTCCGGCAGATTGAGCGGCATCGTCAGCGACTGGGTGGGCATACTGCCCGCTGACGATCCCCGCTTTGTGATCACCGTGGTGCTGAAGAATCCCCACAGCAGTGCCGGGGTTTTCGGCGGCGTCACCGCTGGTCCCATCTTCGCCCAGATCGGTGAATTCCTTATGCAGAAATACCAGGTCCCCACGTCCCAGCCCAGAACCGATGCTATCCCGGTAACATGGTGATACCGGCAGGCATCATGGCGTTCCCGGACGAAGGAGAGATTGCAGCATGAGTGCGCTGAGTGAATCAATCTCCCGACGGTTGACCCTGGGTCAGCTCAAGGGGCGCTACGGGCTTACCCTGGTCCCCGACTTCGCTGAACCAGTGACGGTGACCTCACTGGTGGACGACCTGCCCTCGGTGCGGCCCGGCAGTCTTTACGTGCCTGCAGACCAGCAGGTGGACCAGGGCATGATCGAGGAGGCCGAGCGTCGGGGGGCTTACGCAGCCCTGCTGCCGACTGCGGCCCGTCAAGAGGTGGGACGAGCCCGCATACCCCTGCTCTTCGGCACCATGCACCCCTGGCAGATGGGCCAGCTGCTGGCCAATGCCGCCGGTGATCCTTCGGGAGCACTGGCTGTCTTCGCCCTGGTCGGTTCCCAGGTGCAGGACCAGGTGGATCTCTTGGCCGACTTCCTGCACGTGCTGGGCAATCCCGTCGGCATTCTCAGCGCCAAGGGCTCATACTCGCTGGACCGGCGGCTGGACCTGGAATACCCCCTGAGCATGTTCGATGTGCAGCGCAATCTGTCCATCGCCCTGGAGGACGGGGCGGCCGCCGTGGTCATCTCCGTGGAGGAGCAGACCCTGGCCAGGGATGCCCTGCAGGCGGTGGACCTGGATGTGGTGGCCTTGGGCGCCCAGGAGGGCTCCACCCGCGATATGCGGCATGTGCGGCTGATTTCCAGGGCCCGCCGATACGGGTTCAACCTGGGCGGGCACACCATTGTGGCCCGGCGCAACGAGGAATCGGACGGGCTGGCCCGCCAGTCATTGCCCGCCGATGCACAGAGCGACGACCTGTCCCTATGCATCGCCATGACCATGGCCGCCGGCGTCAAACGCAACAACATCAGGAGCGCCCTGCGCGTCTCCCGCGAAATGTCCTGAGAGGTGAGGATGAGTCAGTCTGTAGGGGCCGGGTCCATGCCCATGACCCTGGAAGAGGTCGTCGAATATGTGCACGGTCGGCTGGTCGAGGCCGGTCCTGGTCGCGAACCCGACCGGCGGTCCGTGCGCATGCGGGTGGTGACCGACTCCCGGCAGGCGGGGGTCGATGGACTCTTCGTAGCCATCAAGGGCGAGCACGTGGACGGTCATGACTATGTTCCCGGCCTGGGGGCCAAGGGTTGCCGGGCGGCCCTGGTCGACCACCTGGTTCCGGACGCTGACCTGCCTCAGATTCTTGTGGACGATACGGTTGCGGCCCTGGGGCTGCTGGCCAGGGCCAACATGGACCTCCGGCGTGAGGCCACAGGCCCCTTCACGGTCATCGGCATCACCGGTTCAGTCGGCAAGACCACGACCAAGGATCTGTTGGCCTCCCTGCTGGCCCTGCTGGGCCCTGTGGTGGCCCCGGTCGGGTCCTTCAACAACGAGATCGGCCTTCCTCTGACCGCCTTGGAGGTCGGGCCGGACACACGCTACCTGGTGGCGGAGATGGGTGCCAGCCACGTGGGCGAGATTGCGGGCCTGACCCGGATGGTTCCCCCGGACATGGCCCTGGTCCTCAAGGTGGGAGTGGCCCACCTGGGCGAATTCGGCTCCGTGGAGCGTATCGCCCAGGCCAAGAGCGAGATTGTGCAAGGCCTGGTGCCGGGCGGGACCGCCGTGCTGAATGCAGACGATTCCCGGGTGGCCGCCATGGCTGATCTGGCCTCCGGGCCTGTTCTGCGGTTTGGCATGGCCGTTCAAGGCGGCGGGCAGGGCAGCGACCTGGATGGTTCGGCTCGCTACCTGGACAGTGACAGCCTGGATAGGCCGGCCTTCGAGCTGTGCCTGCGTGGCCAGCAACCAGTTCGGCTGCGTCTGGGCATTCCGGGACGGCACAACGTCATGAACGCCCTGGCCGCCGCTACGGTAGCCCATGCCCTGGGTCTGGACGCAGAGCGCATCGCCGATGAACTGGGCCGTCAGCGGCGGATCAGTCCGCATCGGATGGCCCTATCCTCGGTCCGGCTGCCGGAAGCCTCCTTCACCCTGATCGATGATTCCTTCAACGCCAATCCCGACTCCGTGCGGGCCGGTCTGGACGCCCTGGCCGCCTGGAAGGGATCCGATGGCCCGGTCTATCGGATAGCCGTCCTGGGGGTCATGCTTGAGCTGGGCGATCGAGGGGAGCAGCTGCACCAGGAGATCGGCGCCTACTGCCGTCGTCAGGGCATCGATGCATTGGTCGCGGTGGGTTGCCGGGACAAACGGATGGATGCTCTGGTCCAGGCCCTGGTCCGTGGTGCCGGCGGTCCATCCGATTCCGGCGAGGATCAACCCGGGTCCATGCGTGTCCTCTTTGCCCAGGACGCTGACCAGGCCGACCGGATGGTCCGCCGCCTGTGCGCCAGGCATTCGGACCGGCAGAATCTGGTTCTGCTCAAGGGCTCGCACATGTCCGGCCTGTCCGATCTGGCCGACCGGTGGCAGGGCTGAGCCATGGGTCCATCGGCATCCCCGCAGCGGGGTCTAATATTCAAGGACAGAATCCAAGAGTTGGAGTACACACTGTGATTGCCCTCATCATCGGAATCCTGGTCGCCCTGGTGGTGACGCTGGCGGGGACCCCCCTGCTGATACGGCTGGTCCACCGCCTGCACTACGGCCAGTACATCCGTCAGGACGGGCCCAAGTCCCACCTGGTCAAGCGCGGCACCCCGACCATGGGCGGGCTGGTCATCAACCTGGCCATTCTGCTGGGATGGGCGGCCTCGGCGCTCTACCGTTACCTGTCGCGGGGGGAGTCCGTGTCCCTGTCTGCCATGCTGGTCCTGTTCGCCATGCTCTCCATGGGCTTTCTGGGCTTCATCGACGACTTCGCCAAGGTGCGCAAAAAGCAGAATCTGGGCCTGTCGGTCAGGGCCAAGTTCATCGGCCAGTTCATTCTGGCCACCATATACGCGGTGCTGGCCCTGAAGCTGCCCACCAAGAACGGCTACCCCAGCGCCCAGGCGGGCATATCCTTCGTGGAGCAGCCCATCATCGACTTCCGAATGGCGGGCAGCGTCCTGTCCGTGGTGCTCTTCATCATCTGGGTCAATCTGCTGATGACGGCCTGGAGCAATGCGGTCAACCTGACCGATGGCCTGGACGGACTGGCTTCGGGATCCTCCATGATCGCCTTCGTGGGCTATACGGTCATCGCCTTCTGGGAGAGCTACCACTTGAAGGGCGGCGGCCATCCCGGCCATGCCTACGCGGTCTCCGACCCCCTGGACCTGGCCATCATCGCCTGCTGTGCGGCCGTGGCCTGCTTCGGCTTCCTCTGGTACAACACCAATCCTGCCTCCATCTTCATGGGCGATACCGGATCCCTGGCTCTGGGCGGGCTCTTCGCGGCCCTGTCCATCGCCACCCATACCGAGCTTCTGGCGGTCATCCTGGGCGGGCTCTTCGTGGGAGAGGCAGCCTCCGATGTCATCCAGGTGGGCTATTTCAAGCTCACCCACAAGCGGGTCTTCAAAATGGCGCCCATCCACCACCACTTCGAGCTGATGGGCTGGCAGGAGTCCAAGGTGGTCGTCCGGTTCTGGATGGTGGACCTGATCTTCGTCCTGTTGGCCCTGGTCTGCTTCTATGCGGACTGGGTGGTCCGCTCCGGGCTGCCCATCTGAGTGCGTCCATTCACGGTACCGGACTTCGGCAGCCGGTATCATGCCAAGCAGATGCCGGAGCTAGCGGAATGAGGTGTTCATGGATATGGACTTGAGCCAGAAGCGTGTACTGGTCGCCGGGCTGGGCATTTCCGGACGGAGTGTGGCCGCAGCCCTGCGAGGACGAGCAGCCGGGGTGACCACTGTGGACCAGCGCGCCCCACAGGCCGATCTTCATGACTTCGGCCAGGTGGATTGGAGCCAGGTGGACTTGGTCATGGCTTCGCCTGTCTTCAATCCGCGCACTCCATTTATCCTTGAGGCGCAGCGTCAGGGCATTCCCGTGGTCAGCGAGGTGGAGATGGCTTGGATGCTGCGGATGCCCTCAGCCAGGACCGGTCGCCCAGCCCCCTGGATAGGAATCACCGGAACCAACGGCAAGACCTCGACCACCAGGATGGTCGCCTCCATGATGCAGGCCAGCGGGTTTACAGCCCCTGCGGTGGGCAACATCGGCAAGGCCGTCTCCACAGCCGTCCTGGACCCCGACAATGACATGCTCTGCGTGGAGCTGAGTTCCTTCCAGTTGCACTTCACCTTCTCGCCGGCCCTGGAGTGCGCGGCCATCACCAATCTGGCCGACGACCACCTGGACTGGCATGGGGGCTTCGAGGCCTATGCGGCCGACAAGGCGCGCATCTACCGGGGCGTGCGCAAGGCCCTGGTCTACAACGCCGATGACTCCCGGGTCTCCGATCTGGCCAGACAGGCACAGCCAGCCCCGGGCTGCCGACGGGTGGGCTTCACCCTGGAGCGGCCCGAGTCCGGACAGCTGGGCGTGGAGGACGGTTGGGTCGTGGACCGCAGCGGATTGACCGGTCAGGACCTTGATGAGGGTGTCAGGTTGGTTCGAGTGGCGGATCTGACGGACCTGTGCGAGCCCGATGGCACGGTCTATCCCCATCTGCTGGCTGATGCCCTCTGCGCTCTGGCTCTGGCACTGGGCGCCGGGGCCAGGGTCGATGCGGCCATCGAGGCCATGCGCGCTTTCACGCCCGGCGACCACAGGATCAGCACCGTGGCCACCCTGGGCCAGGGTTCGCAGGCCGTCCGATTTGTAGACGATTCCAAGGCCACCAACGCCCACGCCGCCGAGGCCTCCCTGGCCAGCTACCATGACGGCCAGGTGGTCTGGTTGGCCGGTGGGCTGGCCAAGGGCGCCCGCTTTGACGATCTGATCCGGTCCCGCAGATCCAAGTTGGCCGCAGCCGTGATCATCGGCCAGGATCAGCAGCCCATGCTCCAGGCCATCAAGGACCAGGCGCCAGATCTTCCGGTTACCCTGATCGACCCCGGTGCAGGCGACCAGGTCATGGCCCGGGCCGTTCGTGCGGCCGGCTCCTATGCACGCCCCGGGCAGGTGGTTCTGTTGGCACCTGCCTGCGCCTCCATGGATCAGTTCGCCTCCTATGCCGACCGGGGTGACCAGTTTGCCCAGCAGGCAACACAATGGGTCCACGAGCATGAAGCGCGACACTGATCCGCACACGGCTTCCTCCCGGGGGTCTGGCGGCAAGGGGAACTACCGGGGATGGCGGGCCATCCTCAATCCGCTCTGGTGCTACTACGGCTTTCTGGCTACGGTCGTCGCCACCACGGTCTTCGGCCTGATGATGGTCTTCTCCTCCTCGGCTGTGGATCTGGTGGCCCAGGGCAGTTCACCCTGGAGCCAGGTCATTCGCCAGAGCATATACGCAGTGATAGGGCTGCTGCTGGCCCTGCTGGCCGTGAGAATCAGTGTCGACCACTACCGGAACTGGAGCACTTGGTTCCTGATCGCCAGCCAGGGCATCCAGTTGCTGACCCGTACGCCGCTGGGGCGTTCTGCCAACGGCAATGAGGGGTGGATCTCGGTGGGGGGTGTCTCCATGCAGCCGGCCGAGCTGCTCAAGCTGGCCCTGTGTCTGTGGCTGCCCCAGGCCCTGATCGAAGCCCAGCGGCAGGTCGGCAAGGATTCCGAACTGAAGAGCCTGGCCAAGGCCTTTGCCAAGCCGGCCACCGGTTTTCTCGTCAGTTTCCTGCTGATCATGCTGGGCAAGGACCTGGGAACGGCCATGATCATCGTCATCATCGGCTTCGTGGCCTTCCTGGTCTCGGGCTTCCCCCTGCGCTGGCTGCTCAGCCTGGCAGTCCTGGGCATGGCTGCGGTCATCGGCTTTTCCGTCTACGGCAACAGCAACCGGACCCAGCGGATCATGGCCGCCTATGGCAAGTGCTCGGCGGATGACATTCAGGGGGTCTGCTATCAGTCCATCCACGGGCTCTACGCCATGGCCTCGGGGGGTCTGACCGGGGTCGGGCTGGGCAACTCCAGGGAGAAGTGGAACTACCTGCCCGAGGCGCACAATGACTTCATCTTCGCTGTCATCGGCGAGGAGCTGGGCTTTGTAGGGGCAGCCATGCTTATTCTGGTCTTTGTGGTCATGGGCTGGTGCATGCTGAGAATCGCCCTGACCACCAAGGACCGGTATGCGGGCATGGTGCTGATCTGCCTGGATGTGTGGCTGGTGGGCCAAGCCCTGGTCAACATCTGCGTGGTTCTGGGGCTGCTGCCGGTCATCGGGCTGCCCCTGCCCTTTGTATCGGCTGGAGGGACCGCCCTGATCTCCTGCCTGGCTTCGGCCGGGGTGGCTCTGAAGATGATTCGGACCCAACCGGACGTGATGGCAGCCACGGACGGGTCCTGAGATGCGGAATGGACATGGCGGAAAGGAAGCGGATTAGCGGATGACGACAGCGACGAGGACCGAGAAAGGGATGCCTGGGGATGCCCAGGAGCATGCCGGGAAAGGCGCTGGTCCCCATCTGGTGCTGGCCGGCGGGGGGACGGCAGGGCATGTCAACCCCCTGCTCAGTGTGGCTGCGGCCATTCGGGAGCGCTGCCCCCAGGCTTCTGTCAGTGTGATCGGCACTGCCGTCGGGCTGGAGCACGACCTGGTGCCGGCTGCCGGACTTCCCCTGGATCTGATTGAGAAGGTACCCTTCCCTCGTCGTCCCGGCAAGGCCGCCCTGGACTTCCCCCGGCGTTGGCGGCGTGAGGTGCAGCGGGTACGAGGGTATTTGCGGGATCGGTCGGCCGACCTGGTGGTCGGCTTTGGCGGCTATGCCTCGGCGCCGGCCTACCGGGCCGCACGGAACCTGGGTCTGCCCATCGTCGTCCATGAGCAGAACGCCCGGGCGGGCATGGCCAACAAGCTGGGTGCTCGCTGGGCCGATTTCGTGGGTACGGCCTATGAGGATACCGGCATCCGGGCCCGGGCCGGAGTGCCCGTGCATCGTGTGGGTCTGCCCCTGCGGCCGGCCATCGCCCGACTGGCCAGGCAGATGGAAGCCGACCCCGCACGAGCCCGTCGGGAGTCTGCACAGTCCTTGGGTCTGGATCCCGATAGGCCCATCCTGCTGGTCACCGGGGGATCCTTGGGTGCGCTCAGCCTGAACAAGGCGGTGGCTGGCGCGGCAAGGCAGCTGCTGGATCGAACCCAGGTCATCCATCTGACGGGACGTGGCAAGGCCGACCAGGTCAGGGAGCAGGTGGAGGCTGACCTGGGCGATGCGGCAATCAACGATCTGGACCCGGCTCATCGGGGCCAGGGGGACTACCATATGGCCGAATACCTGGAGCGGATCGATCTGGCATTTGCCTGCGCTGATCTGGTGGTCTGCAGGGCTGGTGCCGGCTCCGTCAGCGAGCTGGCCGCCCTGGGTGTGCCCGCCGTCTACGTGCCCCTGCCCATCGGCAACGGTGAGCAGCGGTTCAACGCCCAGCCGGTCGTCCGTGCCGGGGGAGGGCTCATGGTGGATGATGCGGCCCTGGATGCCAAATGGGTGGCTGACCATGTCCCTGCCCTTATGGCTGACAGGGGTAGGCTGGCTGACATGCGTCGCCGGGCCTGGGGATACGGGATTCGCGATGCCGCCCAGGTGATGGCCGAGCAGATCCTGACCATGGCCGATCAACACCTTGCCCGCAAGGACTCCGGGAGGGCCTAATCGGGCATAATGGAGGCAGGCGATTGGCGACCGTCCTAAATGGTCCTGAACTGTTGGAGGAGATGCAACTACTGTGCCCAAGCATGAATTGAATACAGTGCCCGGTCGACAGGACGGCGGCGACCGGTCCCTGCCGGTCCTGGACCCCTGCCTGCCTGCCCTGGCCCAGGCCGGAGTGTGCGACCCCGGGGATCTGGGGCCCACACACTTCATCGGCATCGGTGGGGCCGGGATGAGCGTGCTGGCCGAGATGCTCCACCAGGAGGGGGTGCAGGTCTCCGGATCCGACCGTGCGGAGGGGGACAAGACCCGTCGTCTGCGTCAGCTGGGGATCCGGGTCGCCATCGGCCAGGACGCCCGCAATGTAGCCGGGGCGCGCACGGTGGTCTGGTCCAGTGCCATCAAGCCAGACAATCCCGAGATTCTGGCAGCTCGTGACGCCGGAGCCCGGCTGGTTCATCGCAGCGACATTCTGGCCCTGCTCATGGCATCCAGGATTTCGGTCACCGTGGCCGGCGCCCATGGCAAGACCACTACGAGCGCTCTCTTGGCCCACCTGTTGGCCAAGGGCGGCCAAGGGGATCTGGCCGATCCCAGCTATGCCATCGGGGGCAGCCTCCAGAGCGGCCAGGGGCCCATGGACGGGGGGCATGTGGGAGTCGGACGGGTCCTGGTGGCCGAGGCGGACGAGTCCGACGGCAGCTTTGGCAAGTACACTCCCGACATCGCCATCATCACCAACGTGGAGCCCGACCATCTGGACCACTATGGCACGGCCGATGCCTTCCACCAGGCCTTCGTGGAACATGCCCGGCATGCCCGACGATTCCTGGTGGTCTGCGGGGATGACCAGGGTGCCCTGGAGGTGCTGCAGCGGCTGCACGGGGACTGCCAGGCCAAGATCATCGTCTATGCTTCGAATCCCCGACTGAGTGCTGAATCCCTGCCTGGGATTCTGGGCCTGGTCCGCATCGGGTCCGAGTCCGAAAGCAGCGGCAGCGGTCGTGAGCATTGCCGTCTGGCTCTCCCCGCGCAGGTGCTCCAGGCGGCAGGCTTAGAGGTCGGCAAGCCGCTCGAACTGCAGGTGGACCTGGCGATTCCCGGTATTCACAACGCCCGCAATGCCGCCGCAGCCATCATCGCCGCCATCCTGCTGGGGATGGATCCTGATACGGCCGCCGCTTCCGCCGCAGACTTCCGTGGGGCCTCTCGTCGCTTCGAGGTCCGTGGCGGCCGGCATGGGGTCACCGTGGTGGACGATTACGCCCATCATCCCACGGAGATCGCCGCCTTGTTGACCGCCGCCAGACGGCGTTATCCGGGTCGGACCATCAGGGTGCTCTTCCAGCCACACCTGTATTCGCGCACTGCCATCTTCGCCGACCGTTTCGCGCAGGCTTTGTCCCTGGCGGACGATGTGACCGTCACCGACATCTTCCCTGCGCGTGAGCTGGCCAGCGATTTTCCGGGTGTGGATGCCGGAACCATCCCCGCAGCGGCCAGCAAGGCAAAGGACCAGGAGTCTCAGGATTCCGGGAATAGGTCGGCTGGAGCCATCTTCCGGGCCTGCCCGGACATGCATCAGGCGGCTCTGGACCTGGCCGAGCGGGCGGAGCCGGGGGATGTGATCCTGACCGTCGGCGCAGGCGATGTCACCGACATGGGGCCGGTCATTCTTGACAGGCTGGCTGAACGGGACGAGCAGTGAAGACCGGCAAGGGTCGCCGCGTCTCCAGCGGGGCTTCGTCCAGGACCAGGGCCGTCCGGGCTGCCAAGGCCGCACGGGAGGCCCGGTCTGGGCGCACCAAGTCTTCGGCAGAGCAACAGAGGACCAGCAGAACCGCCAGATCGGCCAGGTCGACTGTTCCCGATGATGCGGCACTGGCAGGCCGCCGGTCCAAGACTGGGAAAACCGGCAGCGAGGGCAGGCGTCTGAAGCGGTCCGAGCATCTCAAAGGGTCGAAGCGTCTCAGGGGTCGTCCGGGTCGTACCAGGAATCCAGGCGGATCACGGACTCGAAGCGCCAGATCCGCCTCCTCATCTTCCCGCTCCCTGGTAAAAAGGAACAACGCCTCAGCTTCCAAGTCTGTGGCCTCACACTCTACAGGTTCGGCCGGCGGATTCGTCGATGCCCGGACCATACCGCCGGACCGACCCGTCTCGGGCAGAATAGGCACCGACCAGGAGGACCAGGGTCTGGGGATCTTCGTCCGGCCCAAGGTTCTGGATTTTCAGGCCCGAGTGCGCGAAAAGAAGAAGGTCAGCCGCAGGCTGGTCTTGATCCGGACAGGTGTCGTCCTCCTGGTTATAGCTCTGATAGCAGGACTGGCATGGCTGCTCTTTCTTTCGCCGGTCTTTCGCCTGCAGACCGACAAGATCAATGTCAGCGGCGGCAATGCCTGGGTGTCCAACGATCGAGTGGTCTCAATCGTGGCCAATCAGGGGGATCGCTCTCTGCTGCTGATTTCCACCAATGGCGTAGAGCAGGAGATCAGCGGCATGGCCGGGGTGACCGATGCCAAGGTCAGCAAGAGTTTTCCGCACGGTCTGGAGGTGACCTTCGATGCCCAGGAGCCTACTGCGGTCTTCAAGGATGCGCAGCGCAAACTGACGGCCGTCGACAGACAGGGGAGGGTGCTCAATACTGTGTCCAAGCCGGTCGAGGGGGTGCCGGTCATCCAGGTGGCTACCGTCAAGCGTGCCCAGCAGGATCAGGCGGTCAGGCAGACCCTGCGGATTCTGTCAACCATGCCCGAGGCCATGCGCCATTCGGTGACCAAGGTGACTGCGGAAACCCAAGACTCCATTACCACCGAGCTGGACCAGGGCAAACATGTCATCATCTGGGGCGACGGCTCTGACCTGAAGCTCAAGCAGGCCGTAGTCGACAAGATCATCAACGATCCATCCAAGATCGGCGACAAGCATCAGCTGGATGTGTCGGCGCCCCTGAGGCCCATTGTCAAATAGTCGCTGAAGGAGCTGCCGGCTTCATCAATCTGTCGGTGTCCAGCAGGATGGTCACCGGTCCGTCGTTGACCAGATCCACTCGCATGTGGGCGCCGAAGCGTCCGGCGGCAACCGGCACACCGGTTGCCTCCAAAGCTCGGTTCAGATCCTTCCAGACGCTTTGGGCGTGTTGGGGTTCTCCCGCAGCCATGAAGCTGGGACGGTTGCCGTGACGAAGATCCGCGTAAAGAGTGAACTGGGAGACGGAAAGGATGGAGCCGCCGCAATCAAGGATTGACCGGTTCATCCGGCCCTCCTCGTCGGCGAAGATGCGCATCCGGGTCAGCTTGCGGACGGCATAGTCCACCTGGTCTGCCCCGTCGCCATCCTGGACGGCTACCAGGAGCATGAGCCCCATGCCGATGCTCTGGGGTTTAAAATCGGGATCCGGCCGCCCCTGCTCATCGACCACATCGACCCTGGCACGGCTGACCCGCTGTATGACGATTCTCATGGTTCCAGTCTAAGGACTTCAGGCGTTGTTGTAGTGTCGCTGGGAAAAGCTGGATCGGTATCTGGTTGGGGTCAGACCGGAGAACCGTTTGAAGACGCGCATGAAATATTTGGGGTCGTCATATCCGCAGGCTTCGGCTATCTGTCTGACGCCCATGGAGGTCGACAGGAGCAGCTCCTGAGCTCGTTCGATGCGGATCCGCCTGATCTGTCCGGTGATACCGATGCCGAACCGCCGCTTATAGATAGTCGACAGGTACGAGGGCGAATAGTTGAAGTTTTCTGCTACGCTGGCAACACTGATCCGGTCGCAGGCGTTGATACGGATCCAATCTTGGACCTTCTGGAGGGTGCTGTCCTCGTCGTCAGCTTCTTGACGGCCCTTGGGCGCGGGCCTTCCCATGGCGATCTCCATGAGCAGGCAGGTTATGAAATAGCTGCAGTAGGGGCTGGGATCCGGGTAGGTGCGCTGGTAGATGTCAAGCAGCTGGTTGAACATGACGGTCAACCGATTGTTGTCTGCCAGACGAAAATCCAGGGGCAGCACCACGCGTGCCGCGCCCTGGTCATTTCTATCCCTCTGTTCGTCAGGCAGGCCTTGAACTCTTTGCCAGTCAGGCAAGGTGAAGTGGGCCCAGTAGAAGGTCAGAGGTTCCTGTCCCAGCCGTCGACTGCCCTCATGAGGGGTGCCGGGCGGGATCAGCAGCAGGCCGCCTGCTTTCAGATCATGATGCCGTCCGGACACGGTCAGCGGGAGGAGGCCCTCTTCAACCAGAATCAGCTCAAAGCTGTCAACGGTGCGGCGCTCGTGGATCCATCCGGGGGTGCCGATGAAGCGCCCTGCGGATTTGAAGACCGCCGCATCGTTGGGGAAACTGGTGATGATTGCCTGATCCGTGCTGACCGTCCTCCCTGTAGCTGAAACCTTGGCCTTAGGACACGGTCAGTGGCTGGCCACTTCGACGTAGGCATGATATGGCTGGTTTTCGTCAATGGTCCAGAGGGGGACGAATTCCAGGCCGCTGTCCCGGTGACGGAAGACCAGCTTCTCGCCCTGGCGCTCGAAGGCGGACCCAGGATCCTTCCGGTCGATGTCAAGGCTCTGCATATCAGTGCTGGGGCTCAAGGTGGCAAGCACGTAGGGTCCCCAGGCCACGGCGGCCAGGGAAGGCCGGTCCGGGGTGCCGATCAGCCGGATGGTCGGATCGAATGTCAGCGTAATGGTGGTTCCTGACCAGGAATTCAGACCGCAGGCGCTCGCATCAAGGACCGCCACAGCCGGGTCGGTGCCCATGAGAGACTGGGACACCGGGGTTCCGTCGATGTCGATGTGGACCCTGCCGCGGGTCCAGGCGGGAATGCGTAGGGCCAGGCGCGGTCTGTCCAGAGCTTCTATGGTGATGGTTACCTTCTCGGGGTGGCGGTCGTCCACGTCCACGCTCAGCGCCATCTTCTGGTCGATGTCGTTCAGGCTGCAGGGAAGATACTGCTCGATCCACAGGGTCGTCTCGTCCGTGTAGAAGGCTCCATCGGCGTAGTAGAAGTGCGATTCCAGGCCGGTGCCGTGGCAGCAGCTGTTCTCCTCATCGAATTCCTTGTGGCCGCCCGGCTGAGTGGGGAAGAAGTAGAGACTGCCGCCCTGGGGTACATGGTCGGTGCTGGCGGCGATGTGGTTGAGTGTGGTCAGCTCGGTGTAGTCTGCATACTCCTGATCGGGGTCGAAGGAGAACAGGAGCGCAGACAGCTTGAGCAGGTTATAGGAGGCGCAGGACTCAGCGGTGTTGTCCTTGAGCAGGGCGCCGATCACGTCGGGCTGTTGGAACATTTCGCCCTGACCGGTGCCGCCCATGGCGTAGATGTGATGGCCCATGACCGACTTGAGGAAGAACTCGGCCTGCTGCAAGTAGTAGGGCAGCCCGGTCTGGCGAAAGAGCTCCACCGAACCGATGACCTGGGGGATGTGCTGGTTGCCATGCAACCCGCCCAGTGCATCCACCTTCTGACGCATGGGGACCATGAGACGGTCGTTGTCGAAGAGGCGGGCGGCCTCCAGGTGCTCCTTACGTCCGGTGATGGCGTACAGGTGGGCCAGGGACTCGTTCATGCCTCCGAACTCGCCAGCGATATACATGCTCCACATATTCTGCAACTGCTCATGGGGGAGTCGGTGGACGCGGTCATAGACCCAGTCGCCCAGGTCCGAGGCCACGCGCAGAGCCGTTTCATTGCCGGCGAAGTGGTAGGCGTCGATCAGCCCAGCCAGAATCTTGTGCAGGGTGTAGTAGGGCGCCCAGATAGTGGGGTAGGGCGCGTACTGCTCCAGCTTGTCGAACTGGCTCTCGTCGTAGGCCGACAGGAAGCCCGGCTTGGTGGCTCCGCTCTTTGCAAAGGCGGCCTGGACCTCGGCCAGCCCGTCGACCAGATAGGTCAGTTTGGTCCGAATGTCCTCGTCGCCGGTAGCGGCATACCCCAAGGCGTATGCGGACAGGACGTGGCCGGTGGTGTGGCCGCGCAAGTTGGAGTCCGGAGCGTCCCAGCCGATCATAGGCTTGGCTCCCTTGGTGTCCAGGTGGGCGGCCCGGCGGAACTCCACCAAGAGCTGATCGTCGTCCAGGGTCTTCAGGAAGGCTATCCGCCGACGCTGGTTGCCTGCAAGCATTCCATCACCGTTGAGCCGCACCCGGGAGATGGGCACGCGGCGGACCTTAGGGATGGAATCCACTGGCTGTTCGGGGTCTTCGTCAATCACCTGAACCTTGCACTGCACACGGATATCGCTGCCGTCGATGGATCCTTGGAAGTCATGTTCGCCGGTCTGTTCATCCCTCTGCTCAACACCTTCGTCCCAGTTGACCCGCTGGGAGACCTTCTGGCCGTCCTTGGTCAGCACGGCCGTGAACATGGGCAAATAGTAGGTGATGCCCTTGCGCGCCTTGATCTCGATGGGGTAGACCTTGCGTACTTCAATCTTGTTGGGCATCTGCAACACGGTCACATCGAAGCTGCGCTGGGCCTCGCCGCCGCCCTTGGTGACGGTCGCGGTCAGGGTTACGTTCCGGTCGCCTAGGCCGTATTCGGGCTGATTGACCTTGCCTTGAGGGTTCACCCATCGATCGTCGCTGCTGGTCCACTCGATGGTGGTTCCCTCCACCCCTTCGGTCGGCAGTTTCAGGTCGAAGTCCACGGTGCCCGTGTTGCCGATGTAGATCTGACGGGCCGCCTCATCGACGCAGTCCTGATCAGTGTGCATGGATGATGTCATGATGAATTACCTACTTCCTCCGTTGACAGGCGGATTTTGTCGGTCATGCTTTCCGTCGGATCGTCTCCGATCCGTTGGCGCCGCTCTGCCCCGACGCCTTGGTGCGCCTTACCTCATCAGTCTATGGACGGAAGCCCGATTATGAAGGTGGGGGAAATCGTCGAATGGGTGGACAATCTTGTGCCTTTGGTTTGGAGTTGTTCTGGCTAGCTTCTATGTCTTCCTAATCCTTGCAATGGTGCGCTTTCTGAGCAAGGAACGACCTGCCAGGGGAGCCTTGTCTGGTATTGGCCAGATGGCATTACCGAGAAATGTCCACCTTTTCCCATTCTCTTTGCACCTACGTCCAAAGGGCTGAAGATTTACCGTTCCAAGTGGAACAGCCTGTGGTTCCACGCAGAGCAAAAGGGTGCCGAACAACGAGGGTCGACACCATTGAGAAGCGAGGAGAAGCGTATGGCAACATCATCGGAACATGTCGACGAGCAGTCAGACAAGGACCAGCAGGATTCGAACCTGGTGGTCGATGAGTCCGGTCTCAAGGTCGACCATCATCAAGAGGAGGAATTGGAACATCTAAGAGCAGATCGTTCCTTCTTCGGTTACCCCAAGGGTATTGGCATACTGGCCACGGGCAACCTTTTTAACTCCATCTGCTGGGCCTCTTACGGGGCTGTGATGATTTACTATCTCTACAAGCCTTGGACCAAGGGATTGGGATTCACCCAGGGTGAGGCGGCCCAGCTTATAGCCATCGTGGCGGCCATCAATTCCATGTTCGAAATACTGGGCAGCTGGTTGGCTGATCGAGTTTTTGGCGCTCGCAAGGCGCTGGTCATTGGCAATATCACCAAGGGGCTGTCCTGCGGCCTTCTTGCTATCCCTGCATTCTCAATCGGTCAGGGTCGCGCTTTTGCCATAGTGGGCATGGTTCTCATGAACATTCCTATCGTCGGTGCCTCCAACGCCTCGTTGACCGGTATGCTCTTCCACCGCGATGACAGTCGTCGTGACGGGGCCTTCGCTATTCACGCCATCGCCAACAACATAGCTGGCTTTATCACTCCTGTGATTTCTGCTCAACTGGGGCTGGTCAACTATCATTACGGCTTTGCTATCGGGGCGGTCGCGGCCCTACTCTATGCCGCTATTATCGGCTTGCCTGGTAATCGTTTCTTCGGATCCTTGGGTTCAAAGCCGTCCAGGCCCTTGAGCGCCCAAGAAAAGAAGCGCTACAGTCTAATCGCACTGGTGGCCCTGGTTGTCATTGCTGCTTTCATAGCCGTGCTGCTCTTGTCCAAGAAGGTCAGTGTGAACAGCCTGGCCAATACTGTCAGTTCGTGCACATTTGTGGTGGCGATTCTCTTCTTTGCCATTATCTGGCGTTCCAAGCGCATCAGCAGTACCGAACGGCATAGGTTGCGCGCAGTTACTCCACTGTTGATCATGCAAATTGTAATTGGTGTGGACTACGCCATCCAAGGCACCACCCTGCTAATGTTCCTGGATCAGCGTATCAACCGTAAGTTTGGCGGTATCGAAATCGCACCAGGATCCTTCACGACCATTGTGGGTATTATTTCTCTGCTTTCAGGACTCTTCTTCAGCTGGTTCTGGGTCACCGACCTGGGCAAGCGTTGGAAGTCGAGCAGTCGTCTCTGCTTTGGTTTCTTCTTCACCGGCATCGCCAATTTCCTCCTGATTGTGCCGACTGTCGTGCTCAATCCTCACGCCGGAAAATACTCGGTGGTATGGCTGCTGGTTTATTACTTGGTCAGCAATTTCGGTGGATTCCCCTACGGTGTTGCAGCTAACTCAACTGTTGCTGCAATTGCTCCGAAGTCTTACGAGACGCAGATGCAGACCTCACTAACATTGTCTGCAGCCATCGGTACCGCCATCATGCTGGTCGTCTATGGAAGGTTGAAGTCGCTGGATCAGCAACTTCCTCTATTCCTGATCATTGGCACTTTGGAAATTGTTGTTGCGGTTGCGGTAATGATGTTCAGCAAGCGTTTCGAATCCATGATTCTCGATGATTAGTGAATGGATCGGTCTTTGTCGAGCGAAGATCTCTACAAAGACCGGGTGATAGTGAAGAGGTAAGCAGTTTCGCAATAGCCCTTTGTTGTTGTCAATAGCGGCACCGGAGGCCATCCGCAATTTTGTGGCTTTCGGTGCCTCGTGTTTGCACAGAGGTAGCTATTAATTGATTGCTGCGGTCATGATCCAGTCGGTCTGAATGTCAGCGCCCAAGGTGAAAGTGTGCTCGCCGGTCCGTTTGAAGCCCATGGCTTGGTAGAAACGTTGAGCGGGTTCATTGTGCTCCCATACACCCAGCCAAATTTTGCTCAGTCTCTGGTTCCTGGCTCGTTCGAAGGCCTGATTGACCAGCAGTGTGCCCAGTCCGTGGCGTTTGAAGTCCGATAGGACGTAGAGCCGCTCGATTTCTATTGAAGTGTCACCGAACTGCTCGGTCTGGGCTTTCCCTGTGCTGAGCTGCATGTAAGCTGCGGGCGTGCAATCCACGCTGGCCAGGAGAAAGACGGATTCAGATTCAGACAATTGCGACTTGATCAGTTCGGAGGAGAAGGAATGCAGGAGGTAGTCTTCCATGTTCTCTTGGCTGTTGTCGGCGGCGAAGGTGTCACGGAAGGTGGTCATGCCCAAGGAACATATCAGCCCGGCAACATCCGAGGTGCATTGCCGTATTGTTGCGGTCATGATGGCGATTCCTTTCTTCATTGATTCTGCTGCTGGATATTTCTGCTTTGATAGGCTGTTCTCAGTTGACGATCTTGAGTCCGACCACGCAGGCGACCAGACCGATGATGAGCAGAATGCGGGCGAGTGAAACAGGCTCCGATCCAGTAGCCATGGCGTATAGAACGGTCAGGGCAGCTCCTATGCCGACCCAGATCGCATAGGCCGTGCTGGTAGGGATGCTGCGCATGGCAAAGGCCAGACCCACCATGCTCAGAATCAATCCCACGATAAATACGATGTCAGGGACGATTTTGGTAAAACCCTGAGACTTGCCTAGGGCGGTGGCCCAGACCGATTCGCAGATGCCAGCGAGTATAAGTATGATCCACGAGGACATGGTTCCCTTCCGGCAAGTCTTGTCGCTGTCCGGGTACTTGACCATCGTCCGGGAACCTGAATCAGATTCTGGCCATCAGAATAGCACGGGGCAACACCCTGATAGTTGAATAGCAAGGGAGCGGCCGAGGGTTCATTGTAAGAAGGAATCAGGGTTAATTCAGGGTCGTTTCAGGGGTTTGCCGGATGTTGTCTCCCGCGCCGATCGGCTATTCATATAAATAGAGGGATCTAGCAGGGTGTACGCACGAGGATGTGGCAGGTGAATGAATCATGACTTGGGCCTTACGTGATCTGAAAGCCAATAGCGGCATTTGGGCTGGCGTCTTTATCGTTCTTGTGGTCACGCAAACTCTGCTCTGTGCCATGAGTGTGAGCATGGGAGTCAACAGCTATTACCAAGGTCTGTCGGTCAAGACCAGGGATCCTGCTAAGAGTCTGGCTTCGGCCCTGAGTCTGGTCTTCCTCACGGTCATTGTGCTCGGCTGTCTGGTGATCAAGCAAACCCTGCAGGCATCAATTCGCCAACGTCGGCAAGGGCTGGCCCTTCTCTCGCTGCTGGGAGCTACGCCTAAGAAGGTCCTGGTGCTTACGCTTTTGCAGGTGATGATTTTGCTTCTGCCGGCCTCCCTTATTGCCGTGGCTCTTTCACCTGCGCTGGCTGGAAGGATCCTCGATTGGTATTCCACCGGGATGCGAATGTCGGTACATTTCGCTTTTACCTGGCACAGATTTCCCAGGTCTGCCCTGACTGGTCTTGCAGTGGGATTGGCCACGGCCGTCTTGGCGACCAGCCGGACATTGCGGGATTTGGGAAAGATGACACCAGTCCGGATGGTGCACCGTGCTGAGGAGAGCGAATCGGTTGAACGGCCGAGACATGGAGGTGGTCTTGTGGCCCTTTTCCTTGGGCTGGCCTTGCTGCTATTGCCGTTGCCTGTCTTTGCCTATCTTTCGCACAGCGGCTCTGTATCCTTGGATCCTAAGCAAGTCCGGGCGGTCATAAGTGCCGTTGGAAGTGGACCGCTTTTCGCCATTCTCTTGCTGCTGATAGCCTTGGCTCGCGCTGGTGGGCCGGCTATAGGCAGGGTCACTCAACTCTGGACTGCTCTGGTGCCGTCATCGTCTGCCGTCTGGCGGGTAGCGCGTTCACAGGCTGTGGTCAGAAGCAAAGACACGACATTCGGCTCAACGGTCATAGCGTTGACCGCCTGCATGTTTTTGGTCGGCGGTCTGCTGACTGCCGGAGGCACCAGTACCGTCGCCATAAACAAGGTGCCGGGAATACCGAGTGCCACAGCGGGCGGGACTTTGGAGTTGCTCTATGGTTTCTGGGCAGCGCTGCTGGTCGCCCTGGTCGGCGTGATCGCGGGGTTCGCCATCGCCGCTCGGGATCGTGACCTTGATTTGGCGCTCCTGTCAATCGCTGGGGCAAACCCGCAGCAGCTTACTGCTATATCCACATTGGACGGCACCATCGTGATGACTACAGGCATTATCATCGCAGCAGGCGGCACCAAACTGGTCGGACTGAGCACAGCCATGGTCTATTGGCCCCTTATACACAGTCTGTCCGTAGTTTTTCCTTGGCAGTTCTTCCTTATATGTGGGTTGCCGATTATCGTCGTCGGCTCGCTGGCGACCATGCTGACGGCGCGGCCCGCTTTGAGGCGCTCCCCCATAGCAATCCTGCAAGGCGCCATAGGCGAATAGGGCTAGCCATAGCGCAGGCTCATTCCACGCTTTTCAGCGCTGAGACAGGGTCGATGCGGTCCAAGGTAGGGTTGGTAAAGCACTGAACCACAAAGGTGAATGCCATTGTGGCACCAGCTGCGATCAGGTAGGAAACCGGCTTGATCTGAACAGCGAAATAGAGGGAAGGCATATTCAGGGCTGAAGTCAGCAGTCCGGCGACATACCGACCCAATGGTAGGCCCAGAACAATGCCCATCAGTGTCAGAATCAGCATCTCCTTATTGATATAGGTGTGGACCTCTCGGTCATGGAAACCTAGGACTTTGAGAGTGGCTATCTCCCTGGTGCGTTCGGATACGTTGGTCGAGGCCAGGGTGAATAGGACAGCCAGAGCCAGACCCCCAGCCAACGCTACGATTAGCATGACCACCGCGTACATCAGATCAAAGTTCATAGATCGCTCCATGTCGACGGTGCTGACGGCCGAGGCGACCTCCTGGTTTCGGCTCAGACGGTTGGCGTAAGAAACCTGTTGGTCGGGAGAGCCGGTCAATAGGGCATAGACTGCATTCATGGCAACTGTGCTACTGCTCTGGCTGGTTTTATCGAACAGACGCTGATAACACTCCGCTGTCAGATAGATGTCCGAACCGATCAGACTGCGGGAGACAGCGGCAACCCGCGTTTCCACCGTGTTCATATCCTTGTCGAGCAAGCGGATGGTCGATCCGGCGGACAAGCCTAGGGAATGAGCAGCCGATTGGGACACAATAGGACCCGTATCGCCCAGATGGAGGGTTTGAGCACGCCGATCCGTCGAACGCAGATTGACCATCTTGGAGAAAGCCGTCTCTTTGTCTTTCGGAACCACTATCAGTTGAATCGCCTCGGACTTCTGCTGATGAGAGTGATGCAGTTCAGCAGTCATCCGACTGGACTCTACCCGAATCGGCATCATCGAGCGCGTGCGGCCATCCTTTTGCAGCAGCTGATGCAGTGGGGTCAGATTGTTTTCTGAACTCACAGCAAGCAGATCATAGTGGTAGACATCATGAAACTGCCTGGGGCCCAGGGAATCAACCGTGTCGCTGATGGCCAATCCGCATAAAATCAGAGCCGTGCAGCCGGCCACCCCGCCAACGGTCATGATTAGCCGTCCCTTGAATCGGAAGAGATTGCGGGCCGTGACCTTGTTGAGGAAGGACATGCGCCGCCAGAGGGGTCCGATTTTTTCCAGGAAGATGCGTGCGCCCGCTTTGGGGGCCTTGGGTAGCATCAGTTGCGCCGGCGTCTGCCTCATTTCGTTGGCGCAAGCCACTGCGGTTGCCAGAAGCACTCCCACGGCGAACAGGGCAACTCCGAACGAGCCGTAAGCCCAGTCGTACGCCAAACGAGTGCCGGGCACGACATACAAATCGCGCAGAATCGTCAGCAGGAAGGCGGGGATGCCGATGAAACCTGCCAGATTCCCCAGCCCGCCGCCGATCAGGCAGGCAAGAAGAGCGAACAAGAGGTATCGGAGGGCAACGGGTATACGTCCGTAGCCCAAGGCCAGATGGGTTCCAATCAGTCCGCGGTCCTCTTCGACCATGCGAGTCATGGCTGTAAGGCTCATGAGCACGGCAACCGTTAAAAAGATTACAGGGAAGGCTCGGCCCAGAGATTGGATGGAGTCGATGTCGGACTTGAAGTCAGAGTATGAACCACTGGTCGCGCGAGTGTTGAGGTACCAGCGCACAGGCGGCACCAAGGTGGCAGGATCCTTAGTCGCCCCATCTGCTGTTTTTGACATGGTCTGATTTCCTGAGACAGGTTCAGCCGTCTGTAGGAATTGCCCCGTCTGCCTTGCTTGTTCGAGCTGCTCTTTGACATTGTCGACCAGCTCTTGGTGGCGGGCCTCTTGCCTGTAGGGCTGGACCTTATGCGCTATTTGGTCGGTCATCCGATTGACCGCGTCTTCGTAATCGTCGCTGAAGGTGTCCATCTGTTCGCTGCCCTGCATGCGTAGTGAAATGGCCGCATAGACTGGCTTCTGCTGTTGGTTTCCTGACTCGGCAGGTGCTTTGCTGGGCAGGAAGATGCGGTAATCGGATGTTGCGGTCCTGCGGAACCCTCCTGCCCGTCGACCCTGGGGATTGACCAGATCCTGTGGATCAAGAACGGTGCCGGTGATTGTCAGTTCAGAGGTGTTATCGGCAGTCTGGCTGGCATTGCGATCGCCCTCCAGCTGGATGTGACCTCCCAATCGCAGATGGCTATCAGTCAAGAATTTTTGCGTGACCGCCGCCTCTTTTTTGGACTGGGGCAGCCGCCCCGTCTGAAGATAGGGTTGGTTCAGACCGTGGGAGTGTAGACGGACCAGAGTCAGTTTCTTCTTGCTTCCGTTGACTTTTGTTTGTGCCTTCTGGAATTCTTCCGCCTGGGCCTTGCGGACATCGGGCAGCCGCCTGAGAGCCTGCAAGTCATCGTTAGTAAGACCGGAGGAGGAGACCACCTGTACGTCGTAGAGCCCCTGGGTCTTATAGAAGTGGTCGGCTCCCTGGTACATATCCTGGCAACCTGCCCAGATGCCCGTCAGAACGGCCACACCTAGAGCAGAGATGAGACCGATGGCCAGGAAGCGTTTCCAGCTGTGGAGCCAGGAGCGCAGCATGTCTTTGATGAAGGCCATGGGGAAACGAGCGTGGCTGACCTTGCCAATACCGTCAGCTCGTTTGTTCTGTCCAGGAGCTGTCTTGGCCGTTACCATTCAATCTCCTCAACCGGAGTGGGATGGTCGTTGACTTCCTGACTGACGACCTTTCCCGAATGGAAACGGATTAAATTATCAGCCATTGGCGCCAGAGCCGAGTTATGTGTGATGATCAATACGGTCATTGACTGTTGTCGGCATATGGTTTGCAGGAGGTCCAAGACCTCACGCCCGGTTGTAAAATCCAGGGTGCCTGTAGGCTCGTCGCACAGGAGGATCTTGGGTCTTTTGGCGATTGCTCGTGCAATGGCCACCCTCTGCTGCTCACCGCCTGACAGCTGCGACGGAAAGTTGTCCATGCGGTCTTTAAGACCAACGTCTTCCAAGGTTCGAGCCGGGTCAAAGTGATCAGCGCAGATCTGCGAGGCCAATTCAACATTCTCAAGAGCTGTCAAGCTGGGGACCAAGTTATAGAACTGGAAGACGAATCCGATGTCGTTGCGTCTGTAGTCGATTAGTTCATGATGGTCCAGGCTGGTTATCTGCCGGTCGCCCACGGATACCTGACCAGAGATGGCGGTGTCCATGCCGCCCAGAATGTTGAGCGCGGTCGTTTTCCCTGCGCCTGATGCGCCCAAAATAATCGTCAGCTTCCCCTGATCGGCTGTGAACGAGGCCTGGTCCAAAGCTTTGATGACTGAACGACCAGAGGGATAGGATTTGACGACTGAGTTGAACTCGATATAAGCCATACTCCTCCTCGCAATACTGCTTTATCAAGGCTATCGTGAAAAATGATTTTCATAGAGGGGCTCAAATAGAGGCGTGTACCAAGGCTTGTAACCATGTTCTTCATCTCTCAGATGAATCAGGGTTGCGTCAGTGTGCTTCCAGTCTTGAAGCACCGATTAGCCAATCAACAGCATGAGCACTTGACTGTGCTTTCTCAACAGAGCCATTCTGGATCTCGGCGATTGCTGAATGGATGCCGGCGAACAGGTGTCGGCCAGTAAGCAGTAGAGACACGCATGGTCTAAAGCGTGCAAAACAACAAAAGGGCCAGCCAAGTTGCCTCGGCTGGCCCTTGTCGTGTGGAGCTGAGGGGGAAGCAGTCGAACTCAACGCTTCCCCCTTTAACAAAAGGGGATTCGTCGGTCCAATACTCATCCAGCGAAAACCAGTCCCGCCACGTGATTTCCTGCTTGTCGTCCTCAGAGAACCACATGCTCACGACGAGCTTATCATCGTACATATAGACCTTGTCCACGAAATACTCGAAAACTTGGTCTCGAATCTCCGGGTCGTTCACGTCAGCATGCAGGAACTTGTCGAAATACGCCTGAATGCTGTGCTTGTCCTCGCACAACGATACGCGGACGTTTTCCGTCTCTATGGCATCGTTCAGGGCACGCTTTTGCTCTTCGAGCTGCGTGAGACGTTCCGTCACCGTATCGCTGACCACACCCTTCTCGATGACCTTCACGAGGTTCGCAAGGCTTTTCTCCACTTCCTTGCGCTTCGCTTCCAGCGCTTCGAGATACGCGGTGTCGTTGCGGTTCTTCTCGTAATACTCCGCCGCATCCAGAGCGAGCGCCGTCACGTTCTCCTCGTCGTCAACGATGTTATGCAAGGCGAACAGCACCATGTCCTCTAAGTCCTGCTTGCGGGCCTTGTGCAGGTGGCACTCTTTCCTGCGCTGGGCGGAGCAATAGTAGTAGTAATACGTCCGTCCGGTCTTGCTCGTACCGGGACACGCCCTGCATGGTGCTCCCGCACTCACCGCAATAGAGCTTGCCCGTAAGCCAAATAGCGCGGAGCCTCGTTCTCGTCCATACCGTGCGCCCGCTGGGAACCCTTGCGCTTGTTCTCGGCGAACCGCCTTTGCGCCCTGTCGAAAGTCGCCTTGTCGACAAGGACGGGCATTCCGCCCTCGACCACGATGTCGCCGTGGTGATACTCGCCGATGTAGGCGCGGTTCTTGAGCATCTTGTTCAGCATGTTCACGCTGAACTTCGCGTTCCTCGGCGTGCGCAGGCCCTGCGCGTTCATCTCCTCGGCAATGGTCTTCAGCGGCTTGCCCGATGCGTATTCCCTGAACGCCCACTGCACGAACGGCGCTGTGTTCGGGTCTGGGATGTACTTCTTCGTGGACCTGTCCACGTCATAGCCGAACAGCTTATGGCCGTTGTACAGGGCGCGCTGCGCGTTGTAGTCCATGCCGCGCTGGATGTTCTGCGACAGCTGGCGGCTGTAATACTCCGCCATGGCCTCCATCAATCCCTCGATGAGGACGCCTTCGGGTCCCTCCGTCGGGATATTCTCGGCGAGCAGGTGAATCTCGCATCCCGCGTCGCGGATTTTCTTCTTCGCCATCGCCAGAACGTATTTGTCGCGTCCCAGACGGTCGGTCTTCCACATGATGAGGGTATGAGGACGGATTTTTGCGACTTCCGACAGCATCTGCTGGAACCCCGGTGTGCGTCCGTGGTGCCGGATATTGCCGCGTCCTCATACTCCTGCACGATTTTGAAGCCGTGCGCATCCGCCCAGTCGTGGACAAGCTCGCGCTGCTGGTCGATACTTGCGTCGTTCTGCGAGTGGGACGAAAAGCGATAGTACGCTATCGCAAGGTTGTTATCGTTCGGCGCGAATCTCTTCTTACGTGCCATAGGTTCACCCCCTCCCGTAATTTCTGCTTATAGGCTTTCACGTTAGTTCCTTCTATATGATGAATTGCGTAAATACGCATTTAATTATAAAGCTCGTCGCCCAAAAGAGCGACGGGCTTTATTGGCTTACTCCTGTGCACCTTTCTTCAGGTTGCAATCGCGACAGAGCATCTGGCAGTTATCGGGTGTTGTGTGCCCGCCCTTGCTCCACGGCTTGATATGGTCGCCGTGCATCTGCTCGAACTCGAACTCCTCGCCGCAGATGGCGCACTTGTGACCCTGGCGCTCGTATGCCTCACGCTTCGTACGCTGGTCGAACGCGCGGATGGACAGCGCCTTCTCGTTCCCCGTCAACAGGTACTCATAGACGCCAGACTTTTTCTGTACGTCCTCATCCGCCATCAGTGCGCTCACTCGCTCCTCAAGCGCCTTCGGGTCGAGGTCGCGACGCTCATGATGCTCGTTATAGAACAAGCCCCACGGGAGACCCTTCATCTCCTTGCGCTTCTTCGGGAACACAGCCTGTACCCACTCGATAACCGAGCGGAAGTAGCTCCACAGGGCCTGTGCCGTCGGGTCGTTCTGATGCTCCGCCATATAGCCCTCGATGGACTTGCCCTCGGCGGAAGCGGCCCAAGAGATGGCCGTCTCCAAGAACTCCTGACGGATGCTCGAACCCTTCAGGTAATCGTCCGCGAGCGTAGACACCGCACAGCCCGTCTTCGAGAAATAACGCTTGGCGTCGGACACCCATGGACCCGCATACACCGCGTTGCGCAGTTCTTGGTCGGTAAGCTGTTCACCTGCGATGTTGATGATGCGGAACCATTCCAGCTTCTCGGAATCCGTTCCCTCGCAGACGTACACGAACAGCTCGTAATCGAGAATCTGCTTCTGCCTATCGCCCGGCAGGTTGTAGAAATACTTGTCGTCCACGGAGAACGACCCGTCAACGTACTCGCACAGCGAGATAGTACGCTGCTGGCCATCCAGAACCTCGTACCTCGGCTCGTCCGGGTCGTCCTCGTACTGCTCGCCTCGGTCAACCCAGTACATGACGTTGAGAGGCAGGCCCTTCATCACGGTACGGATGACCTCATCGCGCTGCTTGTCCTTGTAGACGAACTCACGCTGGTACTTCGGACGGATGTCCAGCTGGTCGTCGTAGCCGACAACGCCTTCCTCGGCGTCGTTGAAATATCCTTCGGTGACCTCACGAACAGTCACCTTGCGCTCTTCGATATGCATTACTGCTGCACCTCCTTCGGCTGCTCAGGATGCTTGTTGCGTACAACGATACGCGCAAACGGACGTTTATACGCACCGTTACCATCTTGGTATTCAAGTTTGGTACGACCCTCGTGATTTCGAGTAATAGAAATCTCTTTAGCTAAATCGCCTTCACCCAATCCGATAATCTCGAACTGCTCAGGGTTATAGCTATCGAGAAAGTTAATCGGCACGCCCATAGCACCGGCATAGTCACACGGGATATCGCTAACATGCGCTACGTCAATCCCATCGAAATTCGTATATGAGGGATACTTTTCGGGCGCATAGCGCTGGAAAAGAATCAACTCCTCGTGCCGCTTCTTGATATCTAAGTTCGTATACCAGCAGATATTTCCCATCTGCATGTATCGGCGACCGTCATCGCCAACTTTTATGCTATCGCTCTGATAGGAATCGGGCACGTAAAAGCGCTTCGGGTTTGTGGCACCAAGCCACATTTTGTTATCCCTGATTAAGGGGAACGTCTCTTTATACTTGCGCCCCTTGTCGGGACCGATGATGACAAAATCCTTCTTGAAATTCACTAATGTCGAAACGTACTGACGGAAAAGCGAAAACGGCGGATTTGTCACAGCTATGTCAGCTTCTTCCAGCAAACCCATGCATTCGCGACTTCGAAAGTCGCCGTCGCCATCAAGTTCAACAAGTTCGTTTTCCCCTTGCTTGAACAGCTCCGCGACGTCGAACATGTCCACGCCACCGTCCCCGGTCACGTCGTAGACCTTCGTTACTACGGCCTTGTACGGCTTGCCCTTCTTGTCTTCGTCACCGCCCACGACATCGAACAGCGAGAGTTGCTGCCCCATGATGGGTGACGTCGCATAGCACGTCGCAATCAGTTTCTTCAACCCAAGGCGGTTGAAGTTCAGCACGAAATATTTGAAGAAGTTGGACTCGAACGGGTCATCGCAGTTGCAAAGCACCGTCTTGTCCTTGAAGTGCTTGCGATAGTGGCGAAGCTCTTTCTCTATATCCGTAAGCTGCGTATAAAACTCGTCATTCTTGGCGTCCTTCGCAGCGCCAAGGCTCGAATTTCCAGCCACTTACTCGCTCACCTCCTCAAGATGCTCCTGTACCCACTCGTGGATGATTGCGGCAATCGTCGTCTCGCGCTCCGCAGCCATCATCTTGAGCGCCTTCTTGTCGCTCACGGTGAGCGACAACGAGAGCGTCGTGCGCTTCTCGTCAGCGGCCGTGTCGGCGACAACGGCCTTCTCTATCTTCTTCTGCTCGGCCTCACGGTCGGCAGCGTATTTCTCGAATATATTCGCCATGGCTCGACCTCCTTTAATCATTTACACATTTGTACAATTATACATCATAAAGGCGTATTTGTCTATACACAACACGCCTCTGACCTGCGCTTTTACAACTCAGGATGCTTGTTACGGATGAGAATACGCTTATACGGCGTGACGGGACTATCCTCAATCACATAATATAGATTGCCCTTAGCGGGCACCGTTCCACCCAACTTATCTAAATATTCCTTTCGATATCCCTTGACGCCGACCTCAACGCCAAAACTTCCACTGCCAAATCCCACTATCTCGAACTGGTCGGGGCAGTATTTGTCCAGAAACGTTATCGGTACTCCCATAACGCCGTCGTAATCAAACGGAATATCCGCAACCTTCGACACCTCGATAGCATCATAGTTGTCATACTTTGGATACTCATCCTCGTGTCCTGCATACTTCTTGACCAGAATCAGCTCTTCATGACGCTTCTTAATGTCAAGATTAGTAAACCAACGAGTCAAACCATTAACACGCTTCGTCATACCATCAGGTGTAAAAAACTCAGACGGTGATTTACTGCCAAGCCATACAAAATTATCCTTCAACAAAGGAAAGATTTCTTTGTATGTAATAGCATTTTTGTTGCCAATAATAATGAACTTCTTCCCGTATTCCATCAGGACGGCCACATACTCGCGAAACAGCGAGAACGGCGGATTTGTCACGACAATGTCCGCCTCATCGAGCAGTGCCAAGCACTCCTCGGAGCGGAAGTCACCATCACCCTCAAGCTCAGCCAATTCGTTCTCGCCAAGCTCGAACAAGTTACGGACATCCTCCATATCGACGCCGCCGTCCCCGGTCGTGTCATGCACCGTTGTGACGACCGCCTTATAAGGCTTCGCCTTGCCGTCACGGTACTCGGCAACAGCCGACCCCTCATAACACGTCGCAATTAGTTTCTTCAATCCGAGACGATTGAAGTTCAACACGAAAAACTTGAAGAAGTTGCTCTCGAACGGGTCGTCGCAGTTGCAGAGCACTGTTGCACCCCGGAAATGCTTACGATAATGACGGAGTTCCTTCTCGACGTCCGTCAACTGGGTGTAGAACTCATCGTTCTTCGCACGCTTTGCAGCGCCTAAATTACTGTTATTACCTGCCATTTCATGTCTCCTCTCGTCAGTTGACGGAGGAGCCACGAAAAAAGAGCGGCAACCGAAGGCACCTACCCCATGGATAGCCGCCTTCGTTCACCGCTCGTCACAAATCTGCGATTTCAGACGCTGTGCCCGTCCCAGACCGACCCGTCACAGTCGGTAGGTTCCTAAGGTCTTATAGGCTTGCCGCTCATGCCTTAACAGGGCTTATACTCGTGAACTCCGTCATTCATTTTTTACTTGATTCATCAATTACTTATTCCTTCGGGAATCCCGCAGCCTCGCGCACCGTGTCCACCAGAGCAAGAGTCGCCTTCGCAGCCTTGCCGCGTCGGTCGAACTCGACCACGGACTTGCCAGCAGCTCCCGCCTGAACGAACGCCTCGGACTGGGGCAGCGTGGCCACCGTCTGGTCGCCCGCCAGACCCTCGAACCACCCCATGAAGTCGCGGGACGCCTTGAAGCGGTTCCACCCGTTCATCACGTAGACAATCTTCGCGCGACCGTTCTTGAACACCGCCTTGCGCATGCGCATCAGCGGCTCGATGTCCTTCGACGTGGTTCTGGTCGGGATGACCACCACGTCCGCCTCCTTCAGCCAGTCCGACAACGCCTCCTGCAATGCCCCCGGCGTGTCCACCACGGCGACCTGCGCACCGTCCGCCTCATGCGTCTTGTGCAGCGTGCCGCCCTGCGTGTCCAAGTCGTAGAAGCTCACGGGGATGCCGGAGCGCTCGAAGGAGAAGGCAATCTCGTCGGCGACCAAGGACTTTCCAACGCCGCCCTTCTGATTGCATACCAAAATCGTCTTCATATCCTCAGCACGCTATGTATTTAATTAATTATGTATTTCCATGTTTAATTATATGAGCCGACAAATGCGTATTCAACTGCCACTTTTGGGGCTTTATCTGGGCTTTTGCTGGTCTCCAAACGGGCTTCACGCCCTCGCTTCGCTCCGTCCGCTCCGCCACGTTTTCCGAATCAACTCATAAACGAGCGGGCGGCGAAAACCCCGATTTTCCGCTCCTTGCATGTACGTCCGTCAACAGCCCTTCTGAAGGTCTCTTCGTAGCCCGTGAGCGGGGACTGGGCACCGTTGGACGAGATTTTCCACGCACTTCGGGACCAGCTGGGACTACGTGCCAGCGCCTGAAATCCATTGAGAAAGGGAGCAGCTTGACGCTGCTCCCTCATCTTTTTGGCTACTCGCCGAACTGCGTGTCTTTGCCCGCCGACCTCGGAGTGCTTGGGCTGACACTTCGCGCCCTGGCATAGCGCGCCTGCACGGTCTTGGCACGCGCCTTGGACTCGCGCTCGTCCTCGTTGGACAGCGCATTTTCCGCTACCTTGAGGCGCTTCTCGGCATCCCACATGTTCTTGCGGGACTCGTACACGCGCTTCTCCGCCTCCTCGCGCTGCCTGCGGCGTTCCTCCGCGAGCACCTGCTGAATCATCATGCGCAGCATCATGGCTGTCATGTCGGCCATCATGCGGGACACGGGGTCCTTGGCGTTGCGCCCCGCCTTGGCGAACACGTGCATGCCGGCCAGAAGCCCCGGGCACGGGCTTTGCAGGGTGTCGAGCGCCTCCTTGGAGGCATGGAACTCGCGCCTTGCGGCGTCCACGTCCTTGCGCAGCTTCGCCAGCTGCTCGTCCGGGTGATTGCCCGCCTCGACAATCTGCTGATAGCGCTCGTCCATGAAGGGCTTGCCCTCCTCGCGTGAGCGGTGGATGTGCGCCTTCTGAAGGTCGGACGCCATCTCCGACACGTCGGACTGGTCGAGGTCGTACACGTCGAGAGCGGAATCCGTAGAGGGCTGCTCCTCCGGTTCTGCCGTCTCGGGCACGTCGGGAAGGACTTCCGGTGCCGGGGCGTCCTGCTCCTGCGCCTCAAGCCCGCGCTGCTTCTCCTCGAAGTGCGCCTCGACGCCCTCGCGGGTCAGGTCGTCGGCGAGGTTGGAGGCACGGCGCCCTCTCTTGCGCTTGCTCTTTCCGTAGAGGTCGTGGGACTTGTAGCTCCAGCCCACGGTCTCCTCTCCTGTCTTCTTGTCAACCTTGCGGGTCTCGGTCAGCTCGACGTCGCGAATCTTCAGCTCCTCAAGGAACTCCTCCATGTTGTTCGCATGGTTGCGGGCGTCCTCCACGCGGTTGCCCAGAAGGCGCTCGAAGGACTCGATGCCGAACTGCTCCTTGCGCTCGGCCCATGTGGTCTTCTCCTTGGCGGGTTCGGGACCCACGACGGTGAACCCCATCTCGCGGCTCAGCCGGTCGTTCTTGCGCTTCACGGTCGCGTGGTCGGTGCCGTGCGCGATGGCCGTGCCGGATACCAAATCATGGTTCGCGATGGTCGCATGAACGTGCACGCAGCCGCACTCGCCGTCGGTGTGGACCGTGACCCAGCAGGGAGCGTTCGGGGCTACCTCCTTGCACAGGAGGTAGCCGTATTCGCACGCCCGCTGGATGTCCTCGGGGCTGTCCCTGGAAAGCTCTTCGGGGGACCACGAGACGCGCAGCTCATAGCCCTCGTTCAACCTCGTCCCCTGACTCTGCCTGCGCAGGGCGGAGCAGAACCGGATGAAGTCCTCGCGGGTGCCCATGTCGCCCATCTGGGCGGCGATGCGGTTCGTCCCCTCGCGGATATTGCGCGTGCGCTTCTTGCCCTCTCCGAGTTCCGTGTACGACATGCGTCCACGGACGTTCGGCAGGGGCTGGATATGCGTCGTTGACATCAGCTTCCACCCCAGCCAAAAAGAATCTTCTCGCCACGCTCGCCGTACCAGTAATCGCACAGCTCCTGTATCCTCTCGGGGACGTCCGGGTCACGCCACAGCAGGGACATGGCGGTGAACACATCCTTGCCGAAATCGGTGCGCAGGCCGTCCACCTCATCGGTCAGCTTCAACAGCTCGCCACGCACCTCTTCGAGACCCGTCTTACACTCGCCGAGCACGCCCGAGGGGAGCGAACCCGGATGCGACTTGGACTCCGCGTTCAGCACCCGCGCAATCTGGTTCACGTTGACGCCGATGTGTTTTGCCTCGGATGCCATACGCTCCGCATCGGCGTTCCTTGTCACAACGTACGTCGGTTCAACATCCCCGCTCTGTACCTTCTCCACACAACTGCGGAGAAATGCGGAGCGGGTCATCTTTTTCTCGGAGCAAATCGCGTCCAGCGCGGCAAGCGCCTCGTCCGAAAACCGAACCTGAACCGTGCGCCCCTTGTTCGGTTTCTTAGCCGCATGACGGCGCACGCGGCTGCTCCTCATATCTAAACTCACACCCACGTAAAACACCTCCTTTTTTAATGCAACGTGTGCGTTGATTTTTCGACAGCAAATTCGACACTAAAAAAGGAGCGAGCATGGGACTTGTCCCTACAAAACTTCGGATTTTTCTACTGCGTCGAAAAATCCTTCGTTTTGTCGTTACACGTCCCGCTCGCGAGGGGGCAGTTTTCACTGCCCCCTTCGAACCCCCAGATGCGCCCTGTTCCCGACCAGCTTTCACCGACGACTCGGCGAAGCATCCCATTCGGAACGGGGCACCCCGGACACCCCTTGCGGGGTGCCGGATAGGAGGCACGACTGCCTCGCTACATGCCCTCGCCATAGCCCGTCACGGGCATAGGCTCGCGTCCGTCCGGGACGGTCGTGCTACCCGAATCGGACGCGACGGGCGCGCCGTTTCGGGCAGGGGAGGCACCCTGCGAAGGTGCCTTCTCGGTCAAGAACTTGTGCAGGTAGCGCCCTGCCTTGCGCATGTCGGTGACGCTCATGTCGCCCAGCTCGGGACAGCTCTCGTACATCACCTTGCCGATGTGCTTGAAGCACTCGTCACTGCGCTGCTGCATCTCCTCAATCGCCTTGTCGATGTCGGAAATCTTCTTCTTAGTGCTCATGATTTACTCCTCCTTGTTAGTGAAATAGCTACTGCTCCACAGCCGAAGTCGGCTGTGCATCTACGAACATTTGGGAACCATCAACAGAACCATCGAGAGTGAAATTGTCCGGGTAACTTATATGGATGACAGCATCAGAACCAGCAAACACAACCCAATCATCCATATCCTCGTCGGCCTGATAAGGATGACCATTGGTCGTATAAGTGAACGTTGTATCCTCAGTCATGGGATAATTCGCGATGTCTCCGTATGTAATCGCTGATGCAATCTGTGCAGTCAAATCGGCCAGTTCACTCTCGCTCAGATTGAAAGCAGCTGCATTCGAACAGAACGTGTCGTAGCTAAGACCGTGTTCCTCAAGAACAGTGCGAAGCTCGTTATCGCGAATTGTATATTCACTATCAACATCAACAACAGCCATACCAATACCGCCACGCACATCAAAATAGTCAGGTATGGTGTTGTACTTGTTCGTCTTATCGGGAGCGTTTGCATCGTACGCACCACAAGCGATGCTCAAAACGCCATAGTGGGCATCCGACTTTATCGCGATGAAATACTCACCGTTGATAAATACATCGGGACGCTCAAAGTCAATCGTGCCAGCCTCATGAGAGGTTGCCACATAATGCGCGTTCCCAGTGCGCTGCGCATCTGCCGCATCGTGCACCGCCGTGGTGAAGTTCATTGCATCACCAAGTAAATCAGTGCCAAAGCTGAGAAGTTTCGGCCCAAGAAATACAAGCGCGGCAACAATCACCGCCACACCGGCAATCTTGCGCACAACATCAATCGCATCAATGTTTCGCTTCGGCTTATCCTTCTTAGGCGGTACAGTACCCGAGGGCGGCGACGGAACAGCGGAAAGCTGCTCCGTCACATAGTCGTTGTACGCCCGCTGTTCTTCGGGCGTGAGCGTCCCGTGCTTCGCCTTCAGGCGAAGTCGAGCCAGCTCATCAGGCGTCAAATTGCTCATGATTTATTCCTCCTTGTTCGTTGAATCAGTTATTGCTGCATCTTCCGAAGCGGCCACGCCTACGCGAACGAGACCGCGAGTGCGTTTTGAACCGTGATACGAGCGGGAGCGACTTGCATTCGTGCCTCGATATCCCTGCTCCTCCCACTCAAAGACGCCATACATGCCAACCAGCCCCTCAGGCGTTTCGTACATCTCGTCGGGGATGGAAACCGGATTGTCCGAATAGTCCCAGCCCTCGTAATCGGAGATGATTTCCTTGACGTCGTTGATGAGCGATTTGCGACTCTGGCATCGTCCGCTCGGGTTGTTGCGAATAAACCAATGGCGATACAAATCGAATACGAACTGCCATGGCAAAACGTCCCATGTCGCCCGTATTAGGATGTCGTCAAGGAACTGGCGAACCGGGTCGTTCGTCAGACGGAACTCATCCAGAAGCTCCAAGCAAGCCTCCGGCTCATCAAGCTCGTAGTAGTCCGTTTCGGCGAGCACGTGGTACAGCACGTATTCGAGAACGTCCTTGCGGCGCAGGTAGTCGTCCTTGATGTACTTGCGCTCCTTGCCTTGAAAACGCTTCTTGAACGGAATCACCAGCAGGCGGCGGAGCATGGATTCGGACTTATCTCGAACCTTCGGAATCTCGTTGACGCACTGCACCATGAAACCGTTGAAAAGCACGTCTCGCGGGTCGCGGTTCTTGCGGTTCATCTGGAACGGGTCGCCCGTGATGATGCTCTTGAGCGACGCCGCGTCGTCCACGAACGTGCCCGTGTCGTTCTCGTCGGTGATAATCACGGACGCATGCATCAGCGACGTGAGCATGAAATCCTTGCCGAAGTTCTTCAGCGGAATGGAAGTCCAGTCGCCCGGTCCGCAAAGATTGCGAAGCAGGGTGCAGAGCGTGCCCTTGCCGTTGTTGCCGGAGGGGAATAGAGCCATGCGGATTTATTCCAGCTCACATACGGACGAACCGTTGCGCCGATAATCTGCCATAGAAGCGCAACCACATCGGGGTCGTCGGACAGCTCGTTCATCCACGACGCGACGTCCCAGTCCGTGCCGTCCTCGTCGTTGTGGATGACGGGGTTCTGGGCGTGGTCAACGAAATCGACGTGCTTCTTGCTCGTGAAGACGAACGCAGGGTCGAACGCCATCAGAATCTTGTTGCCGTAATCGTAGATGCCGTTGTTCACGGCGACCAAATCGCGGTCGCGACAGCGCTCCACACGAGGGCAAATCGCGCGAAGAGTCTCGATGGTCTCATTTACGTCCTTGATGGTGCCCGTCTTGCAATAGCTGCGGATAAGGCTCTTCAGATTCTGCTCGCCAACGTCATAGCAGCCCTCGTTGTCGCCTCTGTACTGGTAAATGCCGATATCAAAGTTGCCGTCGTCATGCGAGTTGTTCCAAAGGATGCCCACCGCATGGTGCAGCTTGTACAGGATGATGGCAATCTGCAAGGTATGGAGACCCGAAAGGCGCTTGTAGCGCTCCGCGCCCTGCTTCTGGTCGGGATAGGCATCCCTCTGCTTCGCACCGGGACCCGCGTTCGGGTCGCGCTTGCCCAAGTTGTACGCGTCGATGCAACGGTTCGTCAGCGTCAGAAGCTCGAACTTGAGCGTATCGCGCGAAGGCGGGTTCTCGGGGTCGATGCCCTGCAGATAGAACAGCGTCGCATACTCCAACAAATCGTCGTTCGCGATAGTCTGCTCGGAGCAGAACGACACGATGTCCGCTGCACAATCATCGGGAAGAAAGGGTCCTGTCAATTCCTCTTGAATATCAGGCGTATCTGTGCTAAAATACTTATTATGGATTTGGCCGTCCCGGAAGCTGTGCAGGCGTCGGGGCGGTTTTCTTTTACCTCCATGTTCTCACCTCCTTAATTCGTCAGTTCGACGTGCTTCACGTTCGCGTTCTTCCACGCCTCAACGTCGTCAATCTTGTAGCGAACTGCGTTTCCTACCTTGTAGTAATTCGGCCCCTTGCCCTGACAACGCCAGACGCAGAGCGTCCCCGCGCTCGAACCGAGGAACGCCGCCACCTCGCGCGTCGTCATGTAAGAGGGATTTACCTCTTTTACTTGCTTCTTTCCTTTAGCCATAACCAGCCACCTCCATGTTCAAAGTCCTTTTCGCGAAACAAAAAAAGCTCCCGTGGAAACCAAAGAAGGACAGAGGCGCAAAGCCTTGTCTATCTCGGTTTCCACGGGAGCTTCGTGTTCGTTATTTCGCCCGTGACGCACGGCCTATTCGACCGAGCGCTCGGCTCCTATTCCCGGTAGCAACCCCGCATCAAGGACGGGACGGGTGCTGAGCCATTCATCTATACATATTTCGTTATACGCTATTAAGGCAATTAAAGCAATATCAATTTTCCCGTCGCCGCAGGTCAGAGCCTATTTCCGCTCATTTATGGGCAGAAATCGGTTCAAATAATCTTCTGCCCGCGCCCCTCCTGAAAAGTCGAGGCAGAAGAAGCACGCCAAGGAAAAGGGTGCCCTTCCGACGTGCGCTGCACACCTTCGACACGCCATGCACACTTCGCTGCACACCAAAAGTACGTCATAGTGTGCAGGCGATTTCTCGTGTTTATGGGCTTTCCCGATGATTTCTTGCCTCCCTGCACGCCATGCACACCTTTTTTCCAATGACATATATATACGCGAACGAGGTATAAATTTTTGCCATATATAAGACTTGAAAAATGGTGTGCATAGTGTGCACTAACCCTAAAAACCCTGATAAATCAGGATTTAAGCTGCACACTATGGCCAAAAATGGTGTGCAGGATAATGTGCATGGTGTGCAGGATAGTGTGCATGGTGTGCAGGGTAGCGTGCACGAACGACGGAACGCACAAATAGGCTTAGCATGCCAAGCCCATGCCGCATCCCTTCTGTACGTTCACCCACATCCAACTGCCGCCCGCAGGGCGGCCACCCTTGCATCGAGCGGACGCGAGATGCACATGGTCGAATATCCTCCGACCGCTTCAGAGGCGTTTTAAGGCACGAAAAAAGCCCGAGGGGTACACGAGTACCCCAACGGGCTTAAAACGTCTCAGAACGAAAAATACAGCGTTTCGTATCAACGAAAACGGAAAGGGGACGCCATCAGGCGTCCCCCAACCTCTACACAAGCGCAAACTCATTCTTGTAAAAGAAGAGTTCGACGCTTCCTCTTCTGGTGGAGCTGCGGGGAATTGAACCCCGGTCCGGTGACCGCACCCTCAGTCTTCTACGTGCGTAGTCTGCTGGCCTTTGTGGCTATCTGTCTGCCCCCACCTGTGTCGCAGACAACCGGTGGCGGGCATAGCCGCAGAAAAAGTCCCCGAACCGCCCTGTGGCGCGGCAGTCCAGGCAAGTCTTCTTAATGACGCTCAGCATCCCCCCGAAGGCGAAGGGGAGTGAACGGAGCAGCTGCTCACTGGTTAATCCTGGCGCGAAGCTCAGGCAGCGAGAGCGAACTCAGTGCGGTTAGATTTAGCACTTGTTGTTTGCGGGAGGACATTAACGAGCGGACCCCCGCGTTCTCGGCACGCTTCCCTGCGACGAACAGGTCACCGTCGAAACCGATCAGCCCCAATCTTGAATTATCAAGCTCTGCCGGTGCCATTGCGGACCAGCCTCGTCAGTATACAACAGATGGACGTTATAGTTATTCCCGCTTCTCCTTGGGCATTGATTCCAATTCTGGTCAAGCCATAGAGCCCAGTCGACTGGTGGCATAATCGCTGAAGGCGTGCACCTCCTCCACGTCCTCGTGGAAAGCCTCCCGCTTGGTGTCGTTGAAGAGGAAGATGTTGAAACGAGGCATGTCATCCCCGGCGAAGGGGATGAAGCGCAGGCCGTCGCCAGGGTGTACGCCAGCAGCAGTGATCAGGCTGCAGACCAGCCCGGATGTGGTCACCATTTTCAGTGTTTCCACGTCGGAGACCTCGATCAGATGACTGACTGGTTCAGATAGGTGAATCAGCCGTTCCGCTGCCTGGGCATGGACGAAATCACGGTTGAGGGTGGCGAAGGGAACGTCCCCCGGAAGCATGGCCAGATCCTCGGGATGCAGACTGGTCATTCCTGCCGTACCCAATCGTTCGACCATGGACTGAGTGCAGACCATGCCGAAGGGGAAGGATGCCAGCTTGGTCGTTTCGACGCCATCCACGCTCAGCGATTCGTCGACGCTTGCTACAGCCCCGTAGTCCACACGGTGGGCCTCTATTTGGTCCAGCAGTTTTTGAGATCCTATGGTTTCTACGGTCGTGCTCTTGTCTGGGCCACACTGCTCTTGCTGCCCTTGTCCGGAGCTCAGCAGCGATGAGATGATGGGCGGCAGGCCTATGGTGCGCCGTCGAATGCCGGTCCGCGCAGCCAAGGCCTCAGGCAGGGAGTTGATCAGATCCAGGGCCTGTCCGACATGCTCCACCACTGTTTTTCCGGCCTGGGTGAGCTGTGTGCCGTCACCTGCTCCGAATCGTTGACGTAGGACCAGCTTGGTTCCCAGGCGCTTTTCCAGTCTTCTGATGGCCTGCGAGACCGCAGGCTGGGAGATGCCCGCCTCCAACGCGACATCGGTGAAACTGCCGTACCGGGCCAGCATGGTAAGCAGCTCGAGGTCGCGGACATTATCCATATAGGTCATGAGCCGCTTCCCTTGATTGTTGCTCAGATTAGTATTGCTTATCCGTCAACTCTGGCGAAAGACTACTTATTATTAGACTATCATCGTTAGCTGGACTTGAGAAGATTGACCCTTGAGAATATTGACAGGGCCCGACTTATGATTGGGGCCCGGTCGCCACGATCATAGGTTATGAACTGTGACGGCCGGGCCCCAATCTCAACATCGCAAGAGGCGAAGGTGCCGGTTTCGCTCAGGCATCATAGTGCCACTGGGCCTTGGCCACGGCGGCGTCCACATCCTCAATCGGCTCCCGGTTCAGACCCTCCTGGACGGCCTGTTCAGCCACAGCTGTGGCGACCCGGCGCGAGATCTCCTTGAGGTCGGCCACCGGCGGCAGCACGGCGGTTCCGGGCTTGTCCACGTCGATCATGTCGGAGATGGCGTAGGCTGCGGCCAACAGCATCCCCTTGGTGACCAGCCGTGCCTTGGCGACGATGGCCCCGAAGCAGATGCCGGGATACATGAGGGCGTTGTTGCCCTGTCCGATGGAATAGGTGACCCCCTGGTAGTCAACAGGCTTTGAGGGGGTGCCGGTGATGACGAAGCCGCGGCCGTGGGTCCAGGCGATTACATCGGCAGCCTTGGCCTCGGCCAGTTCCGTGGGGTTGGAGATGGGGCAGATCAGTGGTCGCTCCACATGCTTGGCCATGGCCTCGACAACGTCCTGGTTGAAGGCTCCTGCCCTGGTCGAGGTGCCGATGAGCACCGTGGGTTGGAAGGCGTCGACAACCTGTGCCAGCGAGGTCTTGTCGGTGACTGAGGCGAATTCATCCGGCTTGCGGGCATATCGTGTTTGGCCCTCGGTAAGATCGTCCAGACCCTGCTCAATCAGACCCTGACGATCGAAGAGCAGAACCCTGCTGCGCGCAGTCTCTGAATCCATGCCTTGGCGGATGATCAGGTCGTCCACAATCTGATCGGCGATGCCCACGCCGGCGGTCCCTGCGCCGAAGACCATGATCCTGGTGTCCTTGGGGTCGGCTCCGGCGATTTTTCTGGCGGCGATCAGAGCGGCCAGTACGGTCACGCCGGTGCCCTGGATGTCGTCGTTCAAGGTCAGGATCCGGTCCTGGTAGCGCTTGAGGACAGGCGCCGCCTCGGGCCTGCCGAAGTCCTCCCAGTGGATCAGGGCCTCCGGATAGCGCTGCAGGACCTGCTGGACGAAGTCGTCGATGAAGTCGTCGTAACGCTGGCCTCTGACCCTGGCGAAGTGGTTGCCCACATAGTCCGGATTGTCCAGCAGGGCCTGGCGGTTGGTGCCGACGTCCACCATCACCGGCAGAACGCGAGAGGGATCGATTCCGGCAGCAGCGGTGTAGACCGCCAGCTTGCCCGTCAGGATCTCAGCCCCCTGGGCGCCCCAGTCGCCGATGCCGAGAATGCCTTCCGCGTCGGTGCAGACCACCAGGTCGATGGGTCGGTCGCCGGCGTACTGGTCCAGGGCGTCGCCGATCCCCTCGGGGTGATCGATGGAGATGTAGGCCACGTCGCTGCCTGAATAGAACTCGTCGTAGCGCTGGATGGATTGGGCCACGGTGGGGGCGTAGACGATGGGCATGTACTCGGTCAGGTGCTTGTCCATGCTCCTGTAGAAGAGGCGACGGTCGGTGCGGCAGATGCTCATCAGGTAGAGCCGCTTGTCCAGATCGGTGGGCTGGGCCAGGAAGCGGCGGTAAACGATGCGCTCGCGCTGTTCATCATCCTGTACGGCAGCAGGCAGCAGCCCGTCCAGCTTGAGTTCGCGCCGTTGTTCATAGTCGAATCCCAGTCCTCGGTTGGCATAGGAATCGTTGATGGTATCGAATCCTGTCATGGTCTCACTTGTCCTTCACGATTGGGGCCGGCCGCGTTGCCGGACCTCTGCAATCAGCCTAGAAAAGCCCTTGGCGGCCCGGCAAATAAGCATTGTCTATATGTTCTTAAGTCCCTATCGCCGGTCTTCGACGGGTCTTTTATGTCATCAACGGCTGCCGGTCATGGCCTTCCCCATATAGGCAGCGCTTATTTGTCGCCCCTGCCGCCTGCCGCATAGCATAAGTCCACATGAGCAAGCCGACGAAGAGGTCGGCGGTTTTCAGGCGGTCATACGCCGGACCATGAGCGAAGGAGCAATGATGGGTGAAACAGTACGAACAGGCGGGGGCGGGGGAGACCCCAAGACGGGAGCCAGGCAGCCGTTCAATACGGGCCAACTGGTCAAGGCTCTGATCTGCGTAGCGGTAGGGCTGGTCATCTTCCTGATTCCGCCACCCAAGGGGTTGACCGCCCAGGGTATGCACATGCTGGGAGTCTTCGTGGGCACCATCCTCGGGCTGATTCTGCAGCCTCTGCCCACATCGGCGGTGGCCATCATCGGCATGACCGTGGGGATGCTGACCGGGGCATTGGACCCCAAGAAGGCGGCCTTCAACGGGCTGGGCAGTGCCTCCATCTGGCTGATCGTGGCGGCCTTCTTCATCGCTCAGGGCTTTGTTTCCACCGGACTGGGCCGCAGGATCGCCCTGGTCTTTCTTTCCCGATTGGGCAAGTCCAGCCTGGGCATAGCATACGGGCTCTCGGCCGCCGACCTGGTCCTGGCTCCGGCCACCCCGTCAAACACGGCTCGCCTGGGCGGCATCCTTTTCCCGATCATTACATCAATCAGTGATGTGCAGGATTCAAAGCCGGACACTGATGAATCCCGGCGACGCATCGGCGCCTACCTGGCGATCACGGCCAACAACGTCAACGCCATTACATCGGCCATGTTCCTGACGGCTATGGCGGCGGGCCCGGTCGTAGGACAGCTGGCCCAGAAATTCCATGTGGACATCGGGTGGGGCACCTGGGCCCTGGCCGGCATAGTGCCTGGCCTGCTCTGCCTGATTCTCATTCCCGCCCTGATCTACCGCATCTTCCCGCCCACCCTGCGGAACGTGCCCCAGGCTCAGGAGGATGCCAAGGATGAACTCAAGGGACTTGGTCCGCTGAGCATGCACGAGTGGATCATGGCCGTGACCTTCCTGGTCATGCTGGTCCTCTGGGCCACCGGATCGGTGATTCACATCAACTCCACCACCGTGGCCTTCCTGGGCGTGGCCGTGCTGCTGTGCACCAAGATCATCACCTGGCAGGACATGGTGGCCAACAAGTCGGCCTGGTCCACACTGATCTTCTTTGGTGTTCTGGTAGGCATGGCGGAACCGCTGAACACCCTGGGCGTCACCACTTGGGCGGGGGAGATCATCGCCGGACTGGTCAAGGGCATGCCCTGGGTGTTGGTCCTGATCATTCTGACGATCTTCTACTTCTTCATCCACTACATGTTCGCTTCCGAGCTGGCCCAGGTGGCGGCCATCTACACGCTCTTCGTCAGCGTGGCCGTGGCTGCCGGGGTCCCGGCCATGCCCGCTGCGCTGATGCTGGGATGCGCCAGCGGTCTGATCGGCGCCATGACCCATTACGCTTCCGGACCGGCGGCTTTGATTTACGGTGCCGGATACGTCAAGACCTCCGAGTTCCTGCGTATTGGTCTGATCTGCGGACTGGTGACCGTGGCCATCTTCCTGACCGTGGGTCTGGGCTGGTGGCGGCTCATCGGCATCTGGTAAATCCCGATACCGTAGATATAGGTTTGGTGTAGCTATAAGTTTGGTCCCGTCCTGTCGACAGTTCGACGGGCGGGACCAAATCATGTTCAGAGGGAGAGGTGGGGGATCATTGACCCTGCTGGCCCAGGTAGTCGGGGATATGCTCGGGATATTCGGGCCAGGCGCCTGGCTGGGTGCAGACGAAGGCGGCGGTGTTGACGGCAGCCCGGTGGGACTGGGTCAGGGAGGCTCCCAGCAGGCGGTTGATGGCGAAGGTGCCGGAGAAGGCATCGCCGGCCCCGACCGTGTCGGCCACAGTGATTTCAGGCGTGGGCAGGTGGGAGGACTGGCCGTCCGCCAGATAGATCGTGCTGTAGTCGTTGCCGGCGGTCAGCACGATGGTATCCAGGTGCCACTGGTCCATGAACCAGCGGCAGAGTTCGTCGTCGGTGGCTCCGGGCACACGGAACATGTCGCGCAGGGTGACCAGTTCCTCGTCGTTGAGTTTGAAGACCGTGGCCATGTCCAGAAGCTCCTGGATCAGATCCTTGCTGTAGAAGGTGCCGCGCAGGTTGATGTCGAAGAAGCGCATGGCATGGCTCTTGGTGTGGCGCAGCACCTGCAGGCAGGTTTCGCGTGACTGGCTGCTGCGCATGCTCAGCGTGCCATAGCAGACCGCATCGGCCTTGCTGGCCAGACCGGCCAGGTCATCCGTGTATTCCAGATGATCCCAGGCCACGTCGGGCTTGAAGACGTACTGGGGGATGCCCTCGTTCAGCTGGACCTCGACGGTGCTGGTGGGGTGGTCGTTATGCTGCAGGACGGCATCGACGCCGGCCTCCTGGACTGCCTTCTCAAGCTCGCGGCCCAGGTCGTCGCGTCCAACGGCGCTGATGGCATAGCCTTCCGCCCCGTTCTTTGCGGCGTGATAGCTGAAGTTGACCGGTGCGCCACCGGCCCGCTTGCCTGTTGGCAGGACGTCCCAGAGGATCTCGCCGATGCTGAGGACCACGGGTTTACTGGTCATGGTGTTCCTTTCCTGATGACGGACGATGTGCCCGCCTTGTGCTTGTTGATTTCACAGCTGTGCGGCCCATGCTGGCCGGGTGTTCCAAAAATTGGCTGGCAGCCACTGCGGCGGCCCCGGTCAGCGTGGCGTCGGCAGGTAGGTTGGAGAGCAGGATCTGCGTGTGCTCTCGTAGACCAGGCAGGGCTCGCTGGGATACTATGGCCCGAACCCGCTCCAACAGGCGGGTACCGGCGGCGGCCACCATGTCTCCGATGACGATCTGGGCGGGGTTGTAGGCGTTGACGATGGTCACGCAACCATAGCCCACATAGTCGGCTACCTGATCCACCAGGGTCCGGGCGGCTTGCTGGCCGGAGCGGGCCTGGTCGAACAGACTTGCGCAGGCCTTGGCGTGGGTCATGGCCTCGACTCCAGGGAAGTGATCCCGTATATCCGGCTGGCGCATTCGGCGGTGGATGGCTACCGACGAGCAGTAACATTCCAGGCAGCCGCGGTTGCCGCATTCGCAGGGCAGGCCATTCAGATCGATGCTGACGTGGCCTATCTCAGTGGCGGCGCCCTGGCTGCCGTCCACCAGGGCGCCCCTGTCGATGACTCCCAGTCCAACGCCTTCGCCCACCAGGAAGTAGGCCATGCTGGATGCGCTTACATGGGGGTCGAACAGGCTCTGGGCCAGCGCACCGGCTCGGGCATCCTGCTCGATGAAGGTGGGTACGCGGAAGGCCTGGCCGAATTCGTGGATAAAGTCCACCCCACGCCAGCCTGGCATGCTGGTGACCAGGGCGATGCGGCCGGTATCGCGCAGGTAGGGGCCCGGAACGGCCATGCCCACGGCCACGATGGCGGGGTTCGCCTCAAGTTGTCTTTCCACTCGGGTCCTGACCTCGGCGACGGCGCCGGGGATGTCGTCGGGGTCGACGGGGGGCAGCTCCTCCGAGTCCAGCAGACGGCCGCTGATGTCGAACAGTCCGATGCTGACCAGGCTGCGGGCGAACTTGACGCCGATGACCTGGTAGCGGTCGGCGTTCAGGGCCAGGCCGATGGATCGACGGCCGCCCTCTGAGTCCATGCTGCCGGTCTCGCTGATCAGGCCCAGGCCGATCAGACGGCCCACCAGCTTGCCCACGGCAGCCGGCGTCAGATTGAGGTCCCGGGCCATCTGGGCTCGTGAACTGGTGCCGTGCTGGTGCAGGTACTGGACGATGCGTGACTGGTTGAGCTCGGAGAGGGCCTTCGGTGTGCTGGCGTATGGACTGCCGTGCATGTCAACCTCCTCCTTGAGTGGTGCAGGCACGCGAACCTCGCACACTTTATGAACAACGTTTATATATTAACACCGTTTATTATCCTTGTGCAACATGCTCCCATCCGTGCAAGTTATCCCGACCGAGGCAATTTCATTCTTGGCTGCGGCATCATCAACCATGAAGTTCACCAGCCCCTGCTCCTTCGCCAATTCGCCAATGCGTTGGATCACAGGTTCTTGCGGGCTCGTCGGCCTGTGCGAATGCTGCCTATGCGACTGATATTCGGCACTGCCGGAATCTCTCCTCGTCCCCGGCGTATGGGTAGGCTGATGCGGTGGCCATCGATGGCCATGGCTGGAGCATGTCGGTGATACTGTCGTCAGCGGCATCAGCCTGTTTCTGGAAAGGTCTGGAGCATGAGTCTTGATATTGGTATCGACGCCGTAGCCGATCCGTCCAGGGAGCGGCTGTTGGCCCTGATTCCCCGGCCGCTCGACTTGCAAAGGGATCAGGGCCAACTGCTGTTGCCGGTGGCAAGCGGAATTGTCTGCGGTACAGCAGTTGACCAGGAGCTGGGTTCCGTCCTGAGTGGCCAGTTGACAGATACAATTAAGCAGGCCACGGGGATGGTCTGGGATCATTCGCGCGGGCAGGCTTGGACTGGCGCGGTCAGTCTGGATCTGGACCAGAATCTCGGTCCCCAAGAGTATCTTCTGCGCATCGCTGATCAGGGGGATCGCCGGCCGATTGTCGATATCCGCGGCGGCGACGGTCAGGGACTGCGATGGGGGGTACAGACCCTTCGCCAGATCATCATGCAATGCGGTCCGGTGCTTCCCGCCCTGCACATCCAGGACCGCCCCGCCTATCCAACGCGCATCTACAGCCTGGATGTGACCCGCGGTCGGGTGCCCACCATGGACTGGCTGCGGCACTGGGCGGACATATTGGCCCTGTATAAGTTCAATCAGCTGCAACTCTACATTGAGCACACCATGGCTTTCCCGGGCATGAGCGAGGCTTGGAGGGGCACAAGCCCCCTGGAGCCCGGGCAGATCACCGACTTCGATGACTATTGCGCCCGCCTGGGCATCGAGTTGGTGCCTTCGATCTCCACCTTCGGCCACCATTACACCAGCCTTCGCACTCGCGGATTCAGGGATCTGGGCGAGTTTCCCGAGCAGGCGGACCGGCCATACTCTTTCATAGAGCGTCAGGAGCATCACACCATCAATGTCAACCACCCACAGGCTCTGGCATTCTCTACAGGGCTGATTGACGCCTATGCGCCGCTTATGCGTACGCGAAACTTCAATATCGGCGGAGACGAGACCTTTGATCTGGGCAAGGGGCGTTCGCGGCAGGACGGTTCCAGCAAGGATCCTGCTGACATGTATGCCGACTATCTGATCAGCCTGTGCGATCACCTGCATGCACAGGGCCGCCATCCCATGTTCTGGGGCGATGTCGCTGTGTCCATGCCCAAGGTCCTGGACAGGTTGCCTAAAGACTGCACGTTGCTCAACTGGCTCTACGACCCACAGGTGGAACCTGACAAGGTTGCCCTTGTGGCCTCGACAGGGGCCCGGCAGGTAGTCTGTTCGGCCGTTCACGCCTGGAATCTTCTCCTTCCCGCAATTGACGATGCATGGAGCAACATCAGCCGTCTGAGTCGATACGGGATCCAGTACGGTGCAGTTGGGGCCATGGTCACCGATTGGGGCGATTACGGGCACATCAATGATCCGCGCATGAGCTTGCCCGGTATGTCCTACGCTGCCCAGTGCTTCTGGAACCCCGATGACGATGATCGAGCCCAGGTGGATAGGGATATGGGCCTGCTGATTTATGGGGATGCGACAGGGGACTATCTGCCGGCACTGATCCAGGCGGGCTCCAGTGCGGTCTTTGGTTGGGAGGATATGGTCCGCTACTGGGAACTGGATGACGGCCATGGGGGCCTCAACCAGGATGTGGCTGATTTCCTGGCCTCTGCATTGCCAGGCATGAATGGGCTAAATTCATCTGCCGATGTCAGGGAAGCACGCCGGAATATGCTCATGGCTTTGCGTAATCGTTTTGAGCAGGTGGATCAGCGTGACGCTCTGCTGGTCGACGCTGCTGCACGCATGGGAAGAGCCGTCGCAGAATGCCGGGCTGATGCGCGCAGAACTCTACAGGCTCAGTTGATGGCTGTCCATGGTCAGCGCCTCTTCAACGCGCTGGGTCGCAGTCTGGCCGTTCGCCATGGCGTTCTGCCTGGAGCTAAGGATGCCATGGCCGACGGGGACTTGGCCGATGCTTTGGAGATCTGGTTCGAGTCTTACGCCACGGTCTGGCGTCAGGTCAGCCGCGAATCGGAGCTGGGGCGGATCGCCTCTGTGATCTGGGGCTTCGCCGACATTCTACGGAAGGGATGAACTCCTGATTAGATCGGTCGCGATGGTCATATTGAAAGATGGGAAAAATGCGAGAATGACCATCAATGAGTAGAGGATTGCTCTGCGGCATTTTGAGCTTTCCATGCATGGTGTCTTAGGTTTGCATAGATGTCGAGTTGAACAAATCGCTCAAGCATCTGCCCGTCGGTCATTGCCTTGGCTGGTTTCTTATGCCAAGGCTTGAAACCGGCGGGACAGATTATCGGACCAAAAGGAGTTCGGCTTTCGTCGTCGGGTACCTGTTGGGTAATGGGCCCTATGCGGTGAAGGAGCTTCTTGAAATCAACTGAGTGGAACCAGGGCGGAGATACTGAATCTATATAATTCAACGAATTGACAAAATCGATCCGTCCCTCTACTCTTGATGTTCAGGAGGCAGGAACTGGTTTCCTCCCCTGTGAACGCCGTAAAGGCAGATGCAATAGGCAAAGGAGCATTTCGTATGGGTCTGTGGGACGTCGACAAGATCGAATACGTGGGTCGCCAGGGCGTGAAGGAGGGCCTGGGCTTCCGTTACTACGACAAGAATAAGGTGGTGGCCGGCAAGCCCATGAAGGACTGGCTGCGCTTCGCCGTGGCCTGGTGGCACACCTTTAATCAGGGTCTGGTGGATCCCTTTGGCGATCCCACTGCGCAGAGGCCCTACTACCGCTACACCGACCCCATGGATCAGGCGCTGGCCAAGGTGGATTACGCCTTCGAGCTCTTCACCAAGCTGGGGGTCGAGTTCTTCTGCTTCCACGACCGTGACCTGGCTCCCGAGGGCGACACCCTGCGCGAGACCGACGCCAATCTTGATAAGGTGATCGACCGCATCGAGGCCGCCATGAAGGACACCGGGGTCAAGCTGCTCTGGAACACCTCATCGCTCTTCACCAACCCCCGTTTCGAGGCCGGCGCCGGCACCTCGCCCTTCGCTGACATCTACGCCTACTCGGCAGGCCAGCTCAAGCACAGCCTGGAGATCGGCAAGCGGCTGGGTGCCGAGAACTACGTGTTCTGGGGCGGCCGCGAGGGCTACGAATCCCTCTGGAACACCCGTATGAAGGAGGAGCAGGACCATATGGCCGCCCTCTTCCACATGTGCGTGGACTACGCCAAGGAGATCGGCTTCGACGCGCAGTTCCTGATCGAGCCCAAGCCCAAGGAGCCCACACTCCACCAGTACGATTACGACGCGGCCACCACCATCAACTTCCTGCGCACCTACGACCTGCAGGACAACTTCAAGCTCAACATCGAGGGCAACCACGCCAACCTGGCCATGCATACCTATCAGCATGAGGTCCGCGTGGCCCGCGAGGCCGGATTCCTGGGATCCCTGGATGCCAACCAGGGCGACAAGCTGATCGGCTGGGACATGGACGAGTTCCCCTCGGACCTCTACGATGCCACCGCCGTCATGTGGGAGGTGCTGGCCAATGGGAGCATCGGGCCCCGCGGAGGCCTGAACTTCGACGCCAAGCCGCGCCGTTCCTCCTTCCTGCCCGAGGACCTCTTCAGGACCCACATCGTGGGCATGGACACCTATGCCGCTGGTCTGCTGGTCGCGGCCAAGATGCATGAGGACGGCTATATCGAGCAGTTGCAGCAGGATCGCTACTCCTCCTTCGAATCGGGCATCGGTTCGACGGTCAAAGATGGCACGGCAACGCTGGCCTCCCTGGAGGAGTACAGCCTTGACAAGCCGCAGGCCGAACTGATCGCCGCCGACAAGTCCGACCATCTTGAAGTGGTCAAGGCCACCATCAACAACTACATCGTCGAGGCTCTGGCCCAGGCCTGAGCTCTGACTAAGCATCACTCAACCCTGTACGACGGAATTCGCCTGGTCGTGCAGGGTTTCTTATGCGTTTTTGGCTATCGGTGATTTCCTGTATGTCATGGTCAAGAGACACTCGGATGTGTCTGTGGAAAAACAAAGCGTGTATTTTCTGATCTGAGTAATGCCTAAGGCTTGAGGAATAGCCATTCCTGGCGTTTTTGTATTTCCCTCTTTTTAGGCGACTTTTCTGTGTTTCCGAGGATTTTTGCGGCTCTTGTGTGGTAAGGGGCTATAATGAAACTAAATCGCTTTAGTAGATCATCGGAGAACTACTGCGAACAACATGGAGGTTGTCGATGTCGAATGAGGCAGAGGGCAGGCCAGACAATAATAGTGAAAGTGACGAACCAAGACCTATTTTGGCCGGTTATTACCGCGCCTGGCACGATAACTGCGGAAAGCCAAAAAGGGATTCGATTTCGCTTGGCGATGTGCCCGCAGACCTGGATCTTGTGTCAATCATCACCAATGGAGAAGTCGATAATGATTTTTGGCTTGCTTTGCCGTCCTACATTGAAAAACTCCATGCGCAGGGCACAAAGGTGGTCAGAACCCTGTTTTTGGACTGCCTCTATCGGGATACCTACGAGGATTGCGGCAAAGTCCATACTTTCACCAGGCTTGGCGAAAGAAACGGCGGACCGGATCGCCGTGCCGACGAGATAATTGCCAACTATCTGGAGCCCTTTGACTACGACGGCCTGGTGATCGATGTCGATCATGAACCTGAGTCCGAGCAAATGGCTGCCGTAGCCGAGGTGTTTCACGCTTTGGCAAAGAAGTGGGGACCGGGTTCAGCGTCCTCACGCATCATGATTTTCGATCAGGATATTCTTCTGCCCCAGACCAGCCTGATTGCTCAGGTCTTTCATGATTGCTCCTACTACTTTGCAGACACCTATGGCATGGATGTTCGCCGTATTCAGGGACTTTTCGAGCAGGTTCGCGACTTCGTCCCTGCTTCAAAATTCGTCACTGGTTTTTCATTCTATGAAGAAGGAGGCCCTCGATGGGGTGATGTCACGTATCCGATTGAAGGAAGCAGGGTCAAAGATCTCCTATCCTGGCATCCGTTTGATTCGAACCGCACGGGGGGACTGTTCGCCTATGCAATAGATCGCGATGGGGTTGCCCAAGGCGACGATCGGTTGCGGCGAACCGATTTTAAAACCATGCACTATTTAAAAGAAGAATTGGAGAACAAAGGAGTTTCTCATGAATAAACTAGGGAAGATATCAGTTATGCTGCTGGCCGCTACTACCAGCGTCGGGATTTTATCGGCATGCGGCTCTTCCGAATCGGATAAAAAAACGGTCAAGTTTGCCTACCAGGCCACCGGAGACACCAGTGCCATAAGCAAATGGATGAAAGACGTCAAAGCTCAGTTTGAGTCTGAGAATAAAGGCGCTACTTTGAAGCTGGAGCCTATCAAGTCGAACGGGGATGACTACGGCAGCAAGCTGGCCTTGATGAGCAAATCCGAAAAAACCGCTCCAGACCTCATGATCCTTGACACGGAAATGATCCGTCCCTATGTCGCAGCCGGTTACCTGAAGCCCATTGATGACCAACTGAAAGGGTGGAAGGACTGGTCGCAGTATTTTGACAGTTCCAAGAACGCCGGCAAAGCCGATGATGGAAAAATCTATGCGGTGCCTCTGGGCACTGACACCAGGGGCATCTGGTATAACAAGGACATTCTCAAGAAGGCCGGCCTGAGTGACGACTGGCAGCCTAAATCCTGGGATGAGGTGATTGAAGCAGCGACAAAGATCAAGAAAACGCAGCCTGATGTAATACCGATGAACCTCTATGCCGGCCGTCCTCTGGGAGAGGTCTCCGTCATGCAGGGCTTCGATATGCTTCTTTACGGCACCAAGGGTGGCACACTGTACAACACCAAGACTCAGAAGTGGGTCACTGGTTCCAAGCAATTCAAAGACTCCCTACAGTTCATCAAGGATATTTACAGCAAGGGTTTGGCACCCACGCCCCAGCAGGCTCTGGATCCTCAGCTTGGTGACAAGGTCGGGCAACAGTGGATGCCTCAGTCGAAACTTGGTATGTCAATCGAGGGCAACTGGCTGGCTTCATCGTGGATGCCCGGCGGCGACAGCGAATGGACCGACTGGCAGAAGCATATAGGTTGGTGTGGATTCCCAACTCAGAACGGTCAGAAGCCTGGTCTGATTTCCATGTCTGGCGGTTGGGGCCTGGCGCTGTCCAGCCATACGCAGAATCCTGATCTTGCTTTCAAAGCACTCAAAGTTTTCCAAAATGAGAAGCATGCTGCCGCGTACGACACAATCTCCGGATCGATCGCGGTGCGCAAGGACGTAGAGCAAGACAAGAAGTACCTGGGATCCAATCCCACTATCAAGTTCTTCACGGATTTGGCCAAGTACAGTCAGTACAGGCCGGCGAACTCCCAGTACAAAGAGGTTTCCGACCAGGTCGCCATAGCCACGGAAAGTGTATTGACCGGCCAGAAGTCAGTCAAGGATGCAGCGGCTGAATACGATTCTGCGATAGCCAAAACCGTAGGTGCCGATCATACAGAAGCCGCGAAGTAAACGAATTCCATTCGCGGGTTTTCTTTCGTGACTGAGAGAAGAAAATGAATAGCAGTACAAGAAAGAAATTGATAAACGCTGAGCACTACACCCCGATTCTGCCAGCAGCGGCGATGATGTTGATTTTCCTGCTTGGCCCAATCATATGGTCCCTGTATGCCTCGCTGACCGACTATTCAATGGTTGGTTCAACGGCTGTCAACCCACACTTTGTTGGTCTGAAGAACTATGTGGCGCTCTTTACGGATCCTGTTTTCCCCAAGTCCCTCTGGCTGACCATTCTTCTGATTCTGGCCTCGGCACTAATTGGGCAGAACATATTGGGCATGGTATTGGCTCTACTCAGTCAAAAAGCGCCCAGAAGACTGACGAAGGTCGTTGACTCAATAGTTGTTCTGGCTTGGGTCATTCCGGATATCGTCGGGTGCTACTGCGCCTACGCGCTCTTTGCTGGCGGAGGCACTCTTGACGCTTTGGGCAAGGTGTTGGGAGCCGATTGGTCGGCTCTTCTCTACTACCATCCAATGACCATCGTCATCATTGTGAATGTCTGGCGCGGCACCGCCTTTTCAATGCTCATCTATCAAGCTGCTTTGAACGACATCTCCAAAGATGTTATCGAAGCTGCTGAGATAGACGGTGCGAACGCCTGGCAGTCTTTCTTCAGAATCAAGCTGCCTATCATGCGGCACTCGATTCTTACCAATCTGATGTTGATCACCCTGCAGACACTCTCTGTCTTCAGCATCATCATTGTGCTGACGGGTGGGGGGCCTGGCACGAATTCGAGCACCCTTCCCGTTCTCGCCTACCTGGAGGCTTTCAACTTCTCGAAGTTGGGATACGGAACCGCCATCTCGGTGATATTGGTCGTCGTGGGTGCCCTCTTCTCGGTGCTCTATATCAAGCTGCTAAGGACGAATGATGAAGACTGAAGCCACTCTTGATCCACGGATGAACGCACCACACAGGTATGACTGGATGAAGCTGGTCGCTGCGGTACTGACAGCTCTGATAGGGTTTCTTTTCGCTGCGCCCATGCTCTGGCTGCTGGTGGCCTCCTTCAACACGCATGCAACCTTGTCTTCGTTCAACTTGGGTTTTTCCTTCCAGAACTTCGTCAAGGTATTCAACATGCAGACCTTCGGGTTGCCTATCGTCAACTCGCTGATCATCAGTATTGGCACATCGGTGCTGGTGGTTACTTTTTCGGTCCTGGCAGCCTACCCTCTCTCCAGATTCCGTTCAAAGACCACCAACCGGACCGTCAACGCCATCCTCTTCGCCAGCTGTCTGCCGATTACAGCCATGATGGTCCCTGTTTACGGGATATTCGTCCAACTTCATCTGATTGATTCACTGACCGGGACCGTTCTTTTCATGACTGCCTGCGGATTGCCGCAGGGCATCTTCATGATGAAGAATTTCATGGATTCAGTGCCGGTTACCTTGGAGGAAGCCGCTTGGGTGGATGGAGCCACGAGGATGCAGGCCTTGTTCCATGTAGTCGTGCCTCTGATGGTTCCATCGCTTCTGGTCATCTTTATTTCGGAATTCGCCGGGAACTGGGGGAACTTCTTCGTTCCCTTCATGCTTCTGATGTCTCCGGATAAGGAGCCGGCAGCCGTCAGCATATACACCTTCTTCGGGCAGCATGGCACGGTTGCCTACGGCCAGCTGGCAGCTTTCTCGCTGCTGTATTCGATACCTATTCTGATCATTTATGAAGTAACGAATAGATATATCGGCAACCAAACCCTGCTTGCGGGTGCGGTCAAGGAGTAAAGACGAAGCGTCGATGCTACGGGGAGGAGGGAATCGACATTTTATCTGCTTCAGTAAAAGCGAAGGCAAGCACGAAAAGAGATCAACCATGAAAATCCGGAGATTGTTAACAGCATCAATGGCCGTTCTGGCCTTAGCCGGAACGTCCGCAATAGGGGCTGCCACTGCCTGGGCCGAACCTGCTGTTCAGGGGAAGACCCATGAGATGACCGTCGCCTATTTCAGGGCCTGGAGGGATACGCATTCGGATCCGACTGTCAATTTCAACTCGATGTCAGATCTGCCCAAGCAGGTGGACATTGCTATCGCCTTTCCCAACCCGGAGACCACTCAGACCTTCTGGGACACTCTTCCTGGGCAGATTGAGTCTCTGCACAAGCAGGGGACAAAAGTGATCAGGAGTCTGGATATCAGCCTCTTCTACAAGGATGATTTCAACGACCCCCATGACCATCAGTCTCTTTCGCCCATGGAAAGCAATGCAGAGGGGTACGCCAAACGTGCCAGCGAGCTCAAAAAGTCCTATCTTTACTTCCCTGGACTTGATGGCTTTGTCGTCAACGCCGAGGCGAGTATGACCTCTACCGACGTTGAACGAGCCACTGGGGTTCTCAGGGCCATGTCCCGCTACTACGGCCCCAAGTCACCTGAGCCGAGTTCCATCTTTGCTTATAACACCAACAAGCCTGGGACCAACAGCCTCTATAGGGGAGTGTCCGACGTGGTCTCTTACGTATTCGCCGATGCCTATGGACGTTCGGTCGGAGCCCTCCAGCGGGACTGGGAGACCTACAAGGGTACGATCAAGAGCAGGCAGTATATTCCAGGTTTCTCGTTCTATGAAGAGCGTGGCGGATGGTGGTATGACACCGAAGAGCCAATGTCGACCAGCAGGGCCATGCAGTACGCTCTTTGGGAGCCTGATAACGGGGCCGATGGCGCACAAAAAGGCGGCATTTTTGAGTATGCCGTCGACAGGGATGGAGTACGTCGTGGCGATGACAAGCTTCAGCCTACAACCTTCGAATGGACCAAGGCCCTTTCGGCGGCTATGAATAAGAAGTAACGGCCATTTGAAAAATTGAGGGTCCTTCTGCCTCCTGGCACTCGGACCCTCTTTCATTGTTGGTTAAGTTGCCTTGATTGTTTGGGCTGCATTCCAGGTTTTAGGAGGGGGGAATCGTTGAGTACAAAGTGCCATTTCAACATAGGGGGGGGGGGATAAAGATACGATCTTGGATGTTTGTCGCGGGGAGTTATCAATTCGCGAACAGTGAACAAGAGCCATTTTGAGAAGCCGCAGTATAAGGCTGCAAGTGTTTTTCGGAGGTCATAAGTCTTCCATGGGCCGATGGGCTTTCGCGAAGCGTGTGCAGGTCACAAAATGTTGTGATGCTGCCCTTCGTCAGAAACTCATCCAAGTGGAATGCAGGCTTGCCTCGTTTTGGAACTGGAGAATAGAAGCATGCCATTTTCGTCGACACCATATCTTGACACCATATCTTTTAGATATAGATAGGGTACAATTGTACTAAACCGCTTTAGTAGAGATGCAAAGCGGACCTACGAGGAGGTTGTAAGGATGCAGCTGAAGATAGAACGCGTGCTTGACAAGTGCGATCGTGTCATGCGTCAACGCGTGCTACCGAAGATTGAGCGGCCCATGGGCAAGGTCCAAGTCCGCTCTTTCGTCATTTCCGGGGAACCGATACCGTCATCGGAGTTCTTCGAGAAGGTACAGAGCAAGAGTGTGGACTTCCGGCCTCTCTCCTTGGGGGATACCTGGGGCACGACCTGGGGGACCACCTGGATGGAGGTTACCGGTCGCGTCGATGCCGACTGGGCGACCAGGGCTCCTGTCGAGCTGGTGGTCGATCTGGGTTGGCATCCGGATGCGCCGGGCGGCCATTTTGAGGCCCAGGCCTATAGGAACGATGGTTCGATCATCAAGGCCGTCAATCCTCGCAACCGCTGGATTCCGCTTGACGGCACCGACCTGGACGGGAATCCAATCCATGAAGAAGCTTCGGTCATCAACGCTGATGGAACCTTTACCATCTATCTGGAAGCGGCCTGCAATCCGCTCCTGCTTGGAACCCCCGCATTCGTGGAGACGGAGCTGGGCGAAGGGACCACGGGTCGCGCCGATGAACCCAATGTCCTCAAGCAGATGGATGTCTGCCATTTTGACCATGAGGTATGGAACTACTTCATGGATCTTGAGGTCACAGCCCAGTTGATCCGCGAATGCAACGAGAGTCAACCTCGGTACTGGCGTCTGGGCAAGGCCCTCCAGCGCTCGCTGAATATTTACGATGAGCGTGACCTGGCTACACTCGCGCCGGCTCGACAGGCCCTGGCTGGCGTGCTGGCAGTGCCTGCGACTCCTAGCGCACTGGATCATGCGGCAGTGGGGCATTCCCATATCGACTCCGCCTGGCTCTGGCCCAAGCGGGAGACCAGACGCAAGGTGGCACGGACGGTATCGAACATGCTCGCGCTGATGGAGCGCGACCCTCAATTCATCTATGCCATGAGCTCGCCCCAGCAGTATGCATGGCTGGAAGAAGATCATCCCGATCTCTTCGCCCGCGTCAAGCAACGCATCCAAGAAGGCAGGTTTATCCCCGTCGGAGGGATGTGGGTGGAGTCCGACGGCATGCTGCCTTCAGGGGAGTCGTTGACCCGTCAGTTCACCTATGGCAAGCGGTACTACCGTGAGCATCTGGGGGTAGACACAACCGTCGTCTGGGAGCCGGATAGCTTCGGCTATACGGGCCAGTTCCCGCAGATTGCCCGCCGTGCAGGAATGACTTCATTCCTTTCGCAGAAGATCTCCTGGAATGACACGACCAAATTCCCGCACCATACCTTTGATTGGCAGGGCATCGACGGCACGGCCATCTTCACACATTTCCCTCCCATGGATACCTATGCCTCCAGCATGACGGCCCGGGAACTCAATCACTCCGAAGAGAACTACCAGGACAAGGACATCTCGACCAGGGCCCTGGTCCTGTTCGGCTATGGCGATGGCGGCGGCGGCACTACTAGGGAGATGCTAGGGCGTTATGACCGTCTGCATGACGTTGAGGGGTCGGCCAAGGTCCGGTATCAGGCTCCTGCAGACTTCTTCCGCCAGTCCGAGGAGGAAATCCGCAAGGAGGCCGGTTCCGAAATGCCCGTCTGGAAGGGCGAGCTCTACCTGGAGCTGCACCGCAAGACCCTGACCTCCCAGCAGGATATGAAGCGGGGATGCCGGCAGGAGGAGGCCATGCTGCGCACGGTCGAATACCTGTGCGCCTACGCCGGCTTGGTCGATGACTCCTACACCTACCCCCGTCAGGAGCTGGACGAAATCTGGCGCACGCTTCTGCTCAACCAGTTCCATGACATTCTTCCAGGTTCCGCCATCTCCTGGGTACATAGGCTGGCCAGGGAAGACTACCGCAGGGACATCGCCCGTCTGGAGCAGATCGGCGACGAGGCAGCTTGCGTCATAGCCTCCGCCCAGCCACAGGCTCCCATGGTGTCCGATGCCAAGTTGGTACCCATGGAGGGCAAGGGGCAGACAGCTTGGGAGGCTGTTGGGCCAGTCCATGCCCAGGAGGGGCCTGAGGGCATCCGGCCTGTCCAGGTCAGTCAAGAGGGCGATGGATTCGTCATGGACAATGGTCTTATCCGTGCCGTCGTTGCTTCGGATGGTGAAGTTCATTCCATTCTTGACAGGACCTCCGGCAGGGACCTGGTCCCGCAGGGTTCCTCGGTTGGCGGATACGAGCTCTTCAAGGATGAGCCCTACATGTGGGATGCCTGGGACTTGGAGCGCGATGCCCTGCTGACTGCTTCTCCGGTCGATGACCCAGTCACCGTGGAGGCCTTGGATTCCGGTGTTCGGGTATCGCGTCGGCATGGGGAGACCACCATCGTGACCACAATCGGGTTGACCCCGGGCAGCAGGCAGTTGGACTTCACTGCTGATGTGGACTGGCATCAGGATGAGCAGCTGCTCAAGGTGGACATTCCCGTCGCCGTTCAGGCCAGGTACGCGCAATTCGAGTGCCAGTATGGCTTCATCGATAGGCCCATCCAGAAGAACAACGCCGCTGAAGAGGCTCAGTTCGAGAGCTGCACGCACCGATTCGTCAGGATCAGCGACGACGATCTTGCCGTCGGCGTGGTCAACGCTTCGACATACGGCGGTGATACCACACCGATCCACTACGACGAGAAGGCCGGCAAAGAGGCGGGTACCCTGGTCAGACTGACCCTTCTGTCCGCTCCGGTCTTTCCTGATCCGCATACCGACAGGGGCAAGCACAGTTTTGCCTGGTCCATTGTCCCTGGGGACACCCAGGCCGACATCCTGCAAGCAGCCTACGCCCTCAACGCTCCGGTCTTCCACCATGGACTGCCTGCAGTTGAGCCCCTGGCTGCTGTAGAGGATATTCAGGGCACTACCGTCATCGACTGGATCAAGACGGCTGATGACGACAGCGACGATGTGATCGTCAGGGTCTACAACCCGGATTCTTCGCCATCCAAAGCCAGGTTGCGCACAGGATCAGTTCTGCAGGGTGCGACTGTGAAAGAGACCAATTCCTTGGAGGACGGACCTGTGCCCGAGGGTGTGCGGCCAGGCCTGTGCTCCGAACAGGGTGCACAAGCTGATGGGGCCTTGCTGGATCTTGTTCCCTTCCAGTTCACCACATTGAGACTCTCCAGGCGCTGAATCGCCTGACCAAGGGTGTCTGTCCGGCCGGTTCGCTCGTCGTTTTGGACCGGCCGGAAGCTCCACAAAGAAGTGAGTAGTAAAAAAGAAAGGAAGCTCCGATGAGAGCACTGAAGAAGGTAGCAGTATTGATCTGCGCGACTGCCATGGCGGGTTCGTTGGCGGCGTGCGGAGGAAGTAACAGCAGTTCAGGCGGGTCGAAAGACGGCAAGCCGTCAGGCGAGATCTCCTTCCAGACCTGGAACCTGAAGAACGACAAGTACACTCCGTATTTCAAAAACCTGATTTCGGCCTATGAGAAGTCGCATCCCGGCACCACCATCAAGTGGATCGATCAGCCCTCGGACAACTATGAACAGAAGCTGTCCGCCGACGCAGCAGCCAACTCCCTGCCCGACATCATCGATGCCGGCCCCTCCCTGATGTATGGCCTGGCCAAGGCCGGGGCCCTGATGAACATCAGCAAGGAAGCTCCCAAGGCTGAAAACAACTATTACAAGAATGCCTGGGATGCAGTCACCTTCAAGGGCAAGGACATCGAGGAGGGAGCCTACGGCTTCCCCTGGTACGTCAACGATGGACCGACCTATTACAACACTGAGCTCATGCAGAAGTGTGGACTGGACCCCAACAAGCTGCCTGTGACCTGGGACGACTACTTCTCTCAGGCGGACACCATGGTCAATAGCGGCTGTGGGGCCTACATGTCCACCATGATGGGAAGCTCCGTCGATGACTATGCATCGGCCGGCATCCCCATCATGAACAAGGACCACACCAAGTACGTCTTCAATTCCCCTGATGCCGTCAAGCACCTGCAGCGCTTCGTCGACCTGTATAACAAGAAGGGAATCCCGCCGGAGGCTCTGAGCGCACAGTGGTCTCAGCAGGGCGAGTTCTTCCAGAAGGGCTCCATCGTGGCCATGGGCGGCAGCGCCTACTCAGCGGCGGATTTCAAGCAGAACTCTCCAGACCTGTACAAGCATCTGGCTGTGGGAACCAAGATCAGCGATCAGGGCAAGTCCGCCAGCCTGGCCTTTGAGATGCTGGCCGTCAACGCCCAGACCAAGAACAAGACGCTCGCTCTGGACTTCGTCCAGTATGTGACCAATGCCAAGAACCAGCTGGAATTCGCCAAGAAGTCCAACACCTTCCCCTCCAGCAAGGGCGGTCTTGATGATCCCTACTACGCCAACATCGACACCAGCGATGTTCAGGGCAAGGCCCTGAAGATCACTCTGAACTCCGTAAAGAATGGATACTCAAGCCGTCCTGCCGAGTTCACCGATGCCAATGGCAACCGTTACCTGCAACAGCAGGCCGCTCTGGCCCTGCAGGGCAAGCAGACAGCCAAGGAGTCCTTGGACAAGGCCGTCAAGTACGCCAACGAGAAGCTGCAGTAACTATGCGCCGCACCGACTCTTCCGCCATCCGGCCGAAGGCTTCCGCCCTCGGCCGGCACGGTGGGTCCCAGGCCGGGGTCCAAGGCGGCAAGGGGACCCACTGGACCACGACCCTAGCCCCCTACCTCTTTGTCTTCCCGGCCTTTGCCATCGTCTTCGTCTTCGTCATCGTAGCTGCGCTGAATACCTGCCGGCTGGCCTTTACTGATTCCACGTTGTTGCGCCCGGGCAAGTTCGTGGGCATCGAGAACTTCGTAAAGATTGTGCATGACGACTATTTCTGGACCGCGTTGCTCAATTCCTCACTGTACGTGGTCTGTGTGGTCCCCTTTATGGTCATCCTTCCCCTGATACTGGCCAACCTGGTTAAAGGGAACTCCAGAATCATGGGGTTCTTCAGAACCTCCTTCTACACTCCTGTGGTCATGTCGGCAGTGGTGGTGGGAATGATATGGACCAACCTGTTGGATCCCAAGGGGCTGGTCAATTCAGTTCTGGAGTCCCTGCACATCATCCACAGCCCGATTCCATTTCTCAGCGATCGCTGGCTGATACTGTTCACTTCCATGTTCGTCACCATCTGGCTGGGTCTGGGATACTACATGGTCATCTACCTGACCGCGCTGGCCAACATCGACGTCTCCCTCTACGAGGCCGCCTCACTGGATGGGGCAGGTCCGGTAAGGCAATTCCTGTATGTCACCATCCCAGGAGTGAGATCCACCATCGTGCTGATCATGATGCTGTCCACCATTGCGGCCTTCCGTGTGTTCAACGAGATCTACGTGCTCACCAACGGCACGGCTGGTCCCGGCGGCGAGGACATCACCATGTCCATGCTCATCCAGAGGGAGGGCACGGGCATCCAGGCCAGGACGGGCTATGCCAGTGCTCTGTCACTGATTGTCCTGGTTGTGGTCGGAGCCATGCTGATTCTGCAGCAGATTATCCAGAAGCGGGGGGAGGACTCATGAAAAGCGGTCACTCCAAAGTCACTGTTGGCAAGGTTATTCAGTATCTTGTGCTCATACTGGTCTTCATCCTGCTGGTGGGGCCCTTCGTCTGGGAGCTCTCACTCTCCTTCAAGGGCAAGGGCGACAATGTCTATGCGGTTCCGCCCTATATCATCCCGAAGACGCCCACCTGGAACAATTACATATCCGTCTTCAGGCAGGTTCCGGTCTTCCGGTACATGCTGAACACGGTGATTGTCGCCATTCTTTCCATCGGAGGCAACGTCATCTTCTCAACCATGGCCGGATACGCGCTGGGCCGGCTCAAGTGGCGCGGACGCAACCTGCTCTTCACGATTTTCATGGGCACCATGGTCATCCCCGTCGAAGGTGTGGTCATCTCCCAGTTTCTGATTGTCAGAAGCGTCGGTCTGCAGAACACCCTCTTGGCTGTCGCCCTGCCTGGCATGGTGGGTGCCGTCAACATTCTGCTCATGACCAATGCTTTCAGGGGCATCCCGGACGAGCTTGAGGAGGCGGCCGAGGTGGACGGCGCCAATCTTTGGCAACGGTTCTACCGGATCTGCGTGCCTCAGGTCAAAGGCACCATGACCGTCGTCGGCATCTTCGCCTTCGTGGGAGCCTGGAATGATTTCCTCTGGCCCCTGATTGTCATCTCCGACGAGTCAAACTACACGCTCACTCTGGGCATGAACCGACTCAAGGGTATGTTCATTTCGGATCCCAGATTGATAGCAGCGGGGGCCCTGGTCTCCCTGATACCGATCCTGGTCTTCTTCGCCTGCTTCCAACGCTACTTCTTCCGTGGTCTGGAACAGGGTGGCATCAAGGAATAGCGTTATCATGAAATTTGGAGTCAATTACACCCCCTCCCATAACTGGTTCTATTTTTGGCTGCATCCGGATTGGGATGCCGTCGCCAAAGACCTCGACGACATTGCCTCCCTCGGGCTGGATCATATCCGCATCTTCCCGCTGTGGACGATTCTCCAGCCCAACAGGACCTGGATCAATGATGCAGCCCTGGACGACCTGAGGCATATGGCCGCCCTGGCGGATGAGCGGGGATTGGATGTCTATTCGGATGTGATCCAGGGGCACATGTCCAGTTTTGACTTTGTGCCCTCCTGGCTGGTCTCATGGCATGAAACCAATATGTTTAGGGATTCGGACGCAGTCCAGGCGCAGGCCCGGTTGGTTGCTGCGGTCTATGAGGCCCTGGCGGACCTGCAGCATTTCCGCGGTCTGACCATTGGAAACGAATGCAACCAGTTCACTGACCATGTCCATCCGCGTCGAATGCCTTGCACCTCCGAGGAGGCTGAAGACTGGCTGCAGGAGCTGCTGACTCCGTTGAGGGAGAGGGCATCCCAGGAGGGCCGTGTGCTCCTCCATTCCGAAAACGATGCGACCTGGTATCAGGATGGCCACGCCTTTCTTCCGCGATATGCATCCAACATCGGAGACATGACCTGCATTCATTCCTGGGTTTTCAACGGAGCCGCGCAGGAGTGCGGCCCCTTGGCTGAGGAGAGCACGCGTCATGCCGAGTACCTGGTGGAGCTGTCGAAGGCCTTTGCCAGTCAGCCCCACCGGCAGGTTTGGTTGCAGGAGATCGGTGCACCGCTCAATGTAATGAGTGCAGGGCAGGCCGCTGACTTTTGTAGGTCTTCGGTGGAGCATGCTCTCGATTGCAGCGACATGTTCGGCGTCACCTGGTGGTGCTCGCATGACGTCGACCAGCAATTCGGCGATTTCCCTCCCTTTGAGCATCAGCTGGGTCTGTTCGATCAAGACAAGCACCTCAAGCCCATAGGCCAGGCCTTCGCCCAGGCGGTGAAGGACTACTCAGGCAAGCAGGATTCTCGGCCCAGGCCCACGGCTCTGGTCGTTGATGTGGACGAGCACGATGATCCCCTACTCAGATCTGCCTGCGCGCCTGGCGGGTCCATCTTCAATAAGTGGATGGAACTCAGCCGTCAGGGTGCAAGGCCGACCCTGGTCACCTCCCTGCATGCGGCGGATCGCAGCTGGCTGCAGGACAGGGGCATAAGCGAGTGCATCGCCGTCAAATCTGTTGGCGGAAGCTCCTACAGCGCCGTATCCGACCCATCCCTCCTGCGGAAAAAGTCCTGACCGCGACATACCCGACTTCCAGTTTCTGCTACAGTTTCGTCTGAGGTTAGAATGTGAGCGGTAACAAGCTTTTTGGCCTCAGACGAGGTTGTCGACCATGGTTTTGTGCTGATGAGGGTCTAAGTTAGGGTTAGAGGCCGATATGCGTGTACGCCTAAAGTGTGTGGCAGGCAGTCTGGTTTGCTAAGTCGGCCGAGCCGGATCACGGGTGTCGACGAGGATGGTTGATATGAGGTGGCGCATGGGCGGCGAGTCCGATGGCGGAGAAACAGAAGCCAGGGTCAACCTCAAAGACATAGCCAACGAACTGGGGATATCCCAGACCGCGGTTTCCTTCGCCATCAATGATAAGCCCGGAGTCTCCATCCAGACCAAGCGCAGGGTTCGCGAAGCGGCTGCCAGGATGGGTTGGAAGCCAGTATACGCAGCCCAGGCCTTGGGCAGTTCCAGGACCATGACAGTCGGTTTCGCTCCGGCCAGGTCCATGGATGCCTTCCAAACCGAAGGATTCATGCTGCATTTCATGGCCGGCATCCACGCCTCCCTGAGCCGGTCGGGCTACGGCCTGCTCTTTCGCCCGTGCGCCACGTTGGACGAGGAGCTGGACACTTATCGGGACTGGGCCAGACGCAAGCGGGTCGATGGGGTGGTGCTGGTGGATCTTCTTTCCAATGATCCCAGGCCGCGGCTCCTGCATAATCTAGGTCTGCCCGCAGTCTTGGCCGGGGGGCCGGACTCGGACAACTACCTGCCCTCGCTGTCCATCGACGATTCCAGAACCATGACGACGATCATGAACCATCTGAGCTCGCGTGGGCATGCCCGGATTGCTTATTTGTCGGGGGATGAAAACCTTGACTACAGCCGAGCCCGTGTCTCCTCCTTCAAGGAGTTCGTCCGTCGGAAGAATCTGGGGGAGCCGAAGGTGGAGTTCACGGACTTCATCCCGGATAAGGCCGCCTCACTCACTTTTCGTCTCTCGTCTGGGGACAATCCGTATACGGCTTTTATCTATGAGAACGAGATCATGGCTGCTGCCAGTCTGCGCGTAATGCTGGAAAACAGGATGACGTCCAAAAATGTTGCGGCCTCTGAATCGGCTTATATGAGTCTGCCGGCCATGGTCAGCTTTGAGGACAGCTTCATCTGCCAGAGCACTTATCCCTCCATCACATCGGTCCATCGTGATGCCGGACTCTATGGCACCAAGGTGGCCAACCTGCTTCTGAAGATCTTCCGGGGGGAGCAGGTCGGGGGCAACCGCCGCATCCTGACCCCCAAGCTGGTCATCCGCGAGAGCACGGCGCGTCCGGTTCGATGAAACCCGTGACAACTGCCGGGAATGGTGTGCTATGTAATCGGTATCATGGTCGCATGTGAACGTAAACAGTCATACCTGTGAAACGTCTGCTGCCAAGGCCACCGAGGAGGATGGAGTCGTCATGTTCATACCACGTTATTACGAGGATCCGGCCACGCTGCATGTGGGGACCGAGCCCAACCGTGCCTACTGCATGCCGGCCGGCGCCCCCATGGACACGCGCGGCGATCTGCGCAGGCGCTCCGACCGGTACCTTGACCTGGATGGAGATTGGGATTTTCGCTATTACGCCAGTATCGACCAGCTGGACGCCGAGGTCCAGGCGGCCACCGAGGCCGAGGATCCGGTCTTCTTCCAAGCCGACTACAGCCCTTCCAGGGATGCGGGCCGAGGGGTGTACCAGCCCATCCATGTGCCGGGCGTCTGGCAGACCCAGGGCTATGACAACCCCCAGTACACCAACGTGCGTTATCCCTTCCCCTTCGATCCGCCCAGGGTGCCTGCCGACAATCCCTGCGGCATCTACCTGCGCGCCTTCGATTACGAGCCCGATCCCTCAGCGCCCCGGGCCCTGCTCAATTTCGAGGGGGTGGACTCCTGCTTCTACCTCTGGGTCAACGGTGAGCTGATCGGCTACAGCCAGGTCTCGCACGCCACCAGCGAGTTCGATGTGACCGACCACCTGCGGCCGGGCCGCAACCAGCTGGCCGTCCTGGTGCTCAAGTGGTGCGATGGCAGCTATCTGGAGGACCAGGACAAGTTCCGCATGAGTGGCATCTTCCGCGATGTCTACATCCTGCGTCGGCCCAAGGCACGTCTGCGTGACTGGTTCGTCCACACCGATCTGGACGAGGACATGGGTCATGCCAGGGTGACTCTGGACCTGGATCCGACCGGTGCCGCTCTTGATGTCCAGGCTCTGCTGATCGACCCCGATGGGGCGGAGGTGGCCCGGGCCGAGCTGACAGGCTGCAAGGAGCCCGCGCAATTTGTCCTGGAAGTCGACCATCCCCGTCTCTGGAACGCCGAGGACCCTGAACTCTACCGGCTTACGCTGTCGACCAGGGCCAACGCATCCTACTCCGACGATTCCGGCGAGGTCATCACCGAGTACATCGGCCTGCGCACCATCAGCGTGGACGGCCAGGTTGTCAAGGTCAACGGCAGCCCCATCAAGATCCATGGGGTCAACCGCCATGACGGGGATCCGCGCACCGGCTTCGCCATTGATCAGAAGCAGATCATGCGCGACCTGACCCTGATGAAAGAGCATAACGTCAACGCCATCCGCACATCCCATTACCCCAACAGCCCTCAGTATTACGCCCTCTACGACCAGCTGGGCTTCTACCTGATCGCCGAGGCCGACCTGGAGACCCATGGCATTGAGACCCTCTACCACGGTCCGGACTGGAAGGAGCCAGATTACTGGAATGGCCGCATCGCCGACGAGCCGCGCTTCACCAAGGCCATCGTCGACCGGGTCCAGCGCAGCGTGGAGCGGGACAAGAACCATCCTTCGATTCTGATCTGGTCCATGGGCAACGAAAGCGGATACGGCTGCGGCATCGAGGCGGCCCTGGCCTGGACCAAATCCCGGGACCCCTCCCGTCTGACCCACTATGAGTCGGCCATCCACGGCTCGCCCCGGAAGGATTTGGACTATAGCAATCTGGACATCACCTCGCGGATGTATCCCAGCATCAAGCAAATCGAGGACTACTTCACGCCGGAGGGTCCTCACGGCATCAGCAGCCACGGGGATGACGGAGACGGGGGCCGTCGGCCATACTTCCTCTGTGAATACTGCCATGCCATGGGACTGGGACCAGGGGATCTGGAGGACTACTTCCGGGTCATCCAGGCCTATCCAGGGCTTCTGGGCGGCTGCATCTGGGAGTGGGCCGACCATGCCATCGACCAGGGCAGGGACCGCAAGGGCCGTCGGATCTATACCTACGGTGGCGACCACGGCGAGTACCCCAACGATGCCAACTTCTGCATGGACGGCCTGGTCTACCCCGACCGGCGGCCCCACACCGGCCTCAGGGAGTTCAAGAACGTCTTCCGCCCAGCACGTCTGGTCGGTTACGATCCCCGGACTCGGCTGCTCACCCTGCACAACTATCTGGACTTCACCTTCCTGGATGAATATCTGAGCCTGAAGTGGACCCTTCTGTGTGATGGGGAGCCGGTGGCCTCCGGAACGCCGGAGCTTGACCGGGGGACCGGCCTGCACATCGCCCCACATGCTGAAGGCACCGTGGGTCTGCCGACCATGGATTTGCCCCGGAAGGGCCGTCTGACCCTGCTGGTGGAGTACGCCCTGGCCAAGGCCGACCCGGTGCTTCCCCAAGGGCATCCGCTGGGCTTCGATCAGCTTGAAGCTGTGGACATGGGGATGCCTGAACGTCCTAACGGCGTGGCCAGGGTCATCCGTGCCGATCCCGGCAGTGGGGCCCGGGGCGCCCACCGGCCGGTGGTCAGGCAGACTGATGCACGCTTCGATGTGGAGGGGGCCGACTGGCGCTACGTCTTCAACCGCCGCACCGGCATGGTGGAATCCATGAGCATCGACAACCGTTCCCTGCTGACCGCCCCTATGGGGGTCAATCTCTGGCGGGCCCCCACCGACAACGATGCCACCATCAAGGAGGAATGGCGCAAGGCCGAATACGACCGGGCCAGCACCAGGGCCCTATCCTGCCAGCTGCAGACCGATCAGGAACGGGGGTTGACCACCATCAAGGCCGAACTGTCCCTGGTGGCACCCTTCATTCAGCCCATGGGCACCATCCTTGCCACCTGGACCCTGAGCGACCAGGGTGGGCTGGATTTGAAGATGGAGTTGCATCGGGACCCCGAGTTCCCCTATCTGCCCCGGTTCGGCCTGCGGCTCTTCCTGCCCAAGAGTCTGCAGCGGGTCACCTACTGCGGCTATGGGCCCTACGAGAGCTACCGGGACATGCACCGTGCCAGCCGCTACGGCGTTTTCCATGACACTGCGCAGGGTATGGTCGAGCACTACCTGCGTCCCCAGGAGAACGGCTCCCATTATGGCTGCGACTACATCCTGGTGGAGGATGACCGCTCCCTGCTGCAGGCGGCGGGGGATGGGCCCATCAGCTTCAATTGCTCCCCCTATACGCAGGAGGAGCTGACCGTCAAGGGGCACGACCATGAGCTGGAGGAATGTGGCTCGACCGTGCTCTGCCTGGACTATGCCACCAGCGGCATAGGTTCCAACAGCTGCGGACCCGAGCTGGATCCCGCCTACCGCCTGGATGAAACCGATCTGGTCTTCGGGCTGCACCTGCGGGTCCGTTCCAAGTGACCCTGGCCGGCGGGGCCTTTCATCCCCGCCAGCGCAGGTACTGCCGGTAGACCTGCTCGCAAGGGGCTCCGGTCAGCGTGGTCTCGATGTCCACCGGCCAGGCTGGTGGCTCCTCTTCTCCAGTCAGAGCCCAGGCCGCCTGGCGGGCCGCACCGATGGCCACATACTCGTCCGGCCGGGGCAGCTGCACATCCATGCCCAGTATTCCCGGGGCATAGGCTCTGACCGCTGGGGACTTGGCGCCGCCGCCGACCAGGAGGATCCTGGAGACCGTGGTGCCCAGTCGTTTCAGCAGCTCCAGGCAGTCACGCTGGGAGCAGAGCAGGCCTTCCACAAATGCCCTGGCCAGGTTGGTACGGGTGGTGTTGGCCAGGGTCAGCCCCTCCAGCCTGGCGTGGGCATCAGGCCGGTTGGGGGTGCGCTCGCCGTCGAAGTAGGGGATCAGGGTGATTCCTTCGGCACCCGGCGTGGACTTCTCCGCCAGCTCGGCCAGACCGTCATAATCCGTCCCCAGGGCGGCCAGGCCCGCATCCAGGATGCGTGATGCGTTGATGGTGCAGGCCAGGGGCAGCCAGTGGCCGGTGGCATCCGCGAATCCGGTTACCGAGGCGCTCATGTCATAGGCGGGGACCGGACTGACCGCTGCGGCGACACCCGAGGTCCCCAGGGAGATGGAGACGTCGCCCACCTGCATGGCCAGGCCCAGGGCCGTCATGGCGTTGTCGCCTCCGCCCGGTGCGATGATGCAGCCGCCGGGCACATCCCTGCCGGCGATGCGGGGGTCGGCCTTGGCTCCGACCTGGTGGGGGCCGAGAACCTTAGGCAGAATCACACGCTCAGCCATGCCGTCGGGCAGGGCCATGGCCAGCAGGTCACGCCGATAGCGGTCGGCGGCGGGGTCGTAGTAGCCGGTGCCTGAGGCATCCGAGCGATCAGTGAAGAGATCCTCCAGCCCGGGTTCTGTCCCCGGGTCGGCTGCGGGCCCATGACCGGCGATGACCCAGCTCAGCCAGTCGTGGGGGAGGCATATGGCCGCGATGGCCCTGGCATGGTTCGGCTCCACCCGGCTAACCCAGGCCACCTTGGTGATGGTCAGCGAGGCTACGGGGGAGGAGCCCACGGCACGAACCCAGGCCTGCCTGCCCCGCGTGGCCAGGTCCTGATCAGGGTCCGGGTCCTTGTCTGACCTATCGTTTTCCGCCTGGTAGCTTTCAGCCTCGTCGGTCTTGGATCTGGCCAGTTGGATGATGAGATCGTCGGCATCAGGAGCCGAACGCGTGTCGTTCCAGAGCAGGGCATCCCTGATCACCTGCCCCTGGCGGTCCAGCAATACCATGCCGTGCTGCTGGCCGCCCACGCTGATGGCCGAGACATCGTTCAGGCCTCCCGCCTGGGCTGAAGCCTCCTGAAAGGCCTTCCACCAGGCCATGGGATCGACGCTGGTGCCTGCCGGGTGAGGAGCCTTGCCGAAGCGGACCAGCCGACCGGTCCGGGCTTCGGTGACCCTCACCTTGCAGGACTGGGTCGATGTGTCCACTCCCGCCACCAGGATCTCATTCATGTCAGCCTCCTCGCTTTCCGGGCTCCTGTCTGTGGAGTACTCCATCATAGTATCTCAATTATTAAATCGATAAACTAAATGGCCTTGCTCCGGGTGCCTCTCAATTGCTGACCTGCCGTCGGGCTGGAACGTAAGATGTTGAAGAGGCCCAGGATTCAGCGGGCCTATCTTCCCTCATGAAAGGTTGCTGAACCGTGACTGCCCTGCGCTCCATCAATCAGGATGATCTGAGGAACCACAACCTCTCGGTCATCATCGACACCATTCTACGGTCGCCTACCTCGCTCAGCAGGGCGGATCTGGCCAAGGCCACAGGGCTGACCAAGGCCACCATGTCGCTCCTGGCGGGGCTCCTGCTCAGGAATCGGGTGGTGCGCGAGGAGGAGCCTGACACCTCACAGAGCAGCCACGGCCGACCCAGCACCCCGCTGTCCATCGCACACGGACGCTGGGCCGGCCTGGGCCTGCAGATCAACACCGATGGCTACGGCTGTCTGGCCATGGATCTGGATGGGACCCTGATCGATTCGGCCTGGGTCAAGGACGATATGCACGAGGCGGAACCCGATCAGGTCTTCGCCAACCTGGAGAATCTGACCAAGCCCATCGAACGCAAGCTGTCACGTCGGCACTACCACACAGTGGGTTCGGGTCTGGCCCTGCCCGGACTGGTCGGCGGTGACACCACCCTGCTCATGGCCCGCAACCTGGGATGGGAGCGTCTGGATCTGCAGGACTTCCCCCTGGTTCGCCGCCTGTCTCCAACAGTGGGCAACGAGGCGCGTCTGGCGGCCCTGGCGCAGATACCCGGCTACGCTGCCCAGCGCCCAGACGGCGGAGATGAGGGGCCGCTTTCACCCACCGACTCCTTTATTTACATCTCGACGGACATCGGCATCGGCGGGGCCGTGGTGCGGCGCGGGACCGTCGAGACCGGGGATCATGGGTTCGCCGGTGAATTGGGACATGCCTCGGTGGATCTGAATGGACCCACCTGCCGTTGCGGCCGCCGCGGATGTCTGGAAACCTACGCCGGGCGCAGGGCCCTGGTTGAGGCCGCCGGCATCGCCACCGGAGCCGAGGCGGTCACGCCCCAGGCCATGGAGGAACTCTACCAGCGCTGGCAGCAGGGTGACACCAAGGCCGTCGATGCCATCGACCGCGGGCTCGACGCCATGATCTCGGTCATCGCCTCAGCCATCAATATTGTGGATGTGGACACGGTCATCCTGGGGGGATTCTGGTCGCACTTCGGGGGAAACCTGGCCCAGCGCCTGCAGAATCGCCTTAATCAGCTGACCCTGGGCCGGGATGCCGTTGACATCCGTGTGCTTATCCCGACCCAGGCTGACTATCCAGCCCTCAAGGGGGCGGCGCTGGTGGGCCTGCGGCGCTTCATCGACGATCCGCTGGATTTCTTCGAGGACTGAGCCGTCAGGGACTGAGCGGCCCAAAGGTTCAATGGTCAGCCTGAGACCGGTCGAAATCGGACTGGTGGAAATCGGCCTGGTCGGAATCTGCGGGCAGCTGCCTGCCATTGACCCTGAAGAGGGCGTGGGCGTCACCGCCTTGCAGGCGCTTGAGATAGGTTCGAGCCCGGGTCATGCGTTCCACAGTGGTCTGGGCCAGAGGGGCCGGGAGTTGACCGGGGTCGAACCAGCCGACTGACAGGCTCTCCTCGTCACCCACGAAGGGGTCGGTGTTGCCGCTGGAGTCTGGCCGACAGATGAACAGATGATCCATGTACATGGTCCGGTCACCGTTGGCATAGGTGACCACCTCCCGGGAGGATGTGACCGCCGCCAGGTCGGTGACGATCACATCCACCCCGGTTTCCTCCTTGACCTCGCGGACCACGGTGTCGGCCGGATCCTCGCCGGGCTCGTTGATTCCGTAGACCAGGGCCCACTGGCCGGTATCGGAGCGCCGGCCCAGCAAGACACGGCCCTGGTTGTCGCTGACGAAAGCCGTGACACCGTTCAGCCAGAGCAGGTCATGGCCTATGGATCGGCGCAGTCTGAGCACGAAGTCAGGAGTGGGCATATATCAGTCCCGGTCCGGGTCGGCCAGCGCAGCCCGCTGCGCCATCCAGGCCTCCACCTCTTCCACGGTCTTGGGGATGCCTGCAGACAGCCACTGGGGCCCCTGCTCGGTCATGAGCACGTCGTCCTCCACGCGGACGCCGATGCCGCGGAACTCCGGGGGCACCAGCAGGTCGTTCTCCTTGAAGTAGAGCCCGGGCTCGATGGTGAAGATCATCCCAGGGGCGATGGGGGCACCCTGGTAGGACTCGTACCTGGCCTCCGCGCAGTCGTGCACGTCCAGACCCAGGTGGTGGGCGCATCCGCAGGCGTGCCAGCGGCGGTGTTGCTGGCCCTGGGGGGAGAGGGACTCCTCCACGCTGACCTTGAGGATGCCCCACTCGTGCAGGGTTTCAGCCAGCACACGCATGACGGCATGATGGATGTCCGAGTAGGTGGCGCCGGGCTTGGCGGCCTCAAAGCCGGCCTGCTGGGCCTTGAGCACGGTCTGGTAGATCCGCTTCTGCAGGGGGCTAAAGGTGCCGCCTACGGGGAAGGTGCGGGTGATGTCGGCCGTGTAGAGGCTGTTGACCTCCACGCCGGCGTCGATCAGGAGCAGGTCGCCCTTCTGGACGGTCCCGTCGTTGCGCATCCAGTGCAGGATGGGGGCGTGCTTGCCCGAGGCGATGATGGACCCGTAGCCCACGTCATTGCCCTTCTCACGGGCGTTGGCGTTGAAGACGCCCTCCAGCATCCTCTCGGAGCGGGGCTTGCCCACCACCTGGGGCAGGTGGGTCAGGATACGGTCGAACCCGGCCTTGGTGGCGTCGATGGCCTTGCGCATCTCGCCCACCTCGTAGTCGTCCTTGATCATACGGGCCTCGGAGGTGAACTCCTCGAGCTTGTCGTCGGCTTCCTCATTGCGGTCCGGACCGCCGATGCCGTTGGCCTTGCGGGCGGCCTCCACCTGGTTCAGGACCTCCTGGTCGGCGGTGCGGATCACACGCAGCTTGACCGCACCCTGGTCCGGTCCCAGATCCTTGGCGATGGCATCAGGGAAGGAGGCGATGTCCTTGGTGGGGATGCCGGTCATGACGGCCAGCTCCCGCAGCCCGGCCCGGGGACCCACCCAGTACTCCCCGTACTGTGAGGACCGGTAGTAGTCGCGGGTGGACTGATCGGCCCGGGGATGGACGAAGAGCTCAGGGGTATGGGTCAGGCCCTTGGCGGCCTCGGGACTGTCGGGGTCCACCGGGTCCAGGACCAGGATGGCTCCGGGTTCGTAGTCCTCGCCCAGGCCCGTGTAGTAGGCGAAGGTGGTGTCTGGGCGAAAGGCGTAGTCGTTGTCGTTGTTTCGGGTCTTGTAGGAACCGGCGGGAATGACCAGGCGTTCGCCAGGGAAGCGTTTACCCAGTTCACGCAGACGGCGCTCAGTGTATTTGCTGGACTCCAGCGGCTCGATCTGCGGCTCCTGGGCCTGCCAGCCGGTGGTCATGAACTTCTGGAAGGCGGGGGAGTTGGGGCGCAGGGTGCGGTTGTTCACCCGGTCCTCCATATTCTGCTCATCCAGGTCCACATTCTTGGGATCGGTGTCTCCTTGTAGATGCTCCTGAGCGGATGCGGTCACGTCCAGCCTCCTTGAAATTCCGGTTCTGACTATGTTGGTTCCATGGTAGTGCGTTCGGCCGATGTGACAGTCGGCTGTTTCGGCCTTCAATCGGGGTCGGTCGCGCATAGAATGGGCGGGAAGCATCCACAGCCAGCAGGAGGCGCAGGCAGAATATGTCATTCGAACACCCCAACAGCAAGGGTCAGAATATTCGCGATGTCGAGCGGGCCATCATGTCGCGTCCCGCCGAGCATGACAGCCCAAATCTGGACTTGGATAGGATGGGGATGATGCTGGACCTGCTGGGCCACCCCGAGCACAGCTTCCGGGTCATCCACGTCACCGGGACCAACGGCAAGGGGTCCACGGCGCGGATGGCCGAGGCTCTGGTGAGGGCCTATGGTCTACGTACCGGGCTCTATACATCGCCCCACCTGGAGCGGATCAACGAGCGGATCGCCATCGACGGCAAGGAGCTTTCGGACGAGGACTTCGTAGACCTATACCAGCAGATCGAGGATTTCATCGCCATGGTGGATGACCGCTTCGCCCGGCAGGGCAGGGCTCCCATGAGCTTCTTCGAGGTCCTGACCGCTATGGCTGTCTGGGCCTTCGCCGACGCCCCCGTGGACGTGGCCATCGTCGAGGTTGGGATGGGCGGCCGCTGGGATGCCACCAACGTCCTCGACGGGGATGCCTCCATCATCGGGCCGGTGGACATGGATCACATGCAGTGGCTGGGGGATACGGTCGAACAGATAGCGGGGGAGAAGGCCGGGATCATCAAGCCCAAGTCCACGGTCATCGTCGGCGCCCAACCCCATGAGGATGCCGTCATGCCCATCATCGAGCAGGCTGTGCGCGAGCAGGGAGCCCCAACTCTTTTAAGGGACGGCAACGAGCTGGAGGTGGTCTCCCGCATGCCCGCAGTGGGCGGTCAGGTGGCCACCTTGCGCACGCCTCAGGGACTCTACAAGGATGTACCCATTGACAAGTTCGGCGAGCATCAGGCCCACAACGCCCTGGCGGCACTGGCGGCGGCCGAGACGGTCATCCCCGTCAACGGAGCTCTGGACCAGGATCTGGTGGCCGAGGCCTTGAGCCAGGTGCGCATCCCCGGACGGATCGAGCAGGTGCGCACCTCGCCCACCATCATCATCGATGGCGGGCACAACCTGAATGCGGCCCAGTCCCTGCGGGCGGCCATCGAGGAGAACTACGACTTCAAACAGCTGGTGGGCGTGATCTCCATGATGGCCGACAAGCAGGTGGAGGACTATCTGGGCATACTGGAGCCTGTGTTGGACAGCGTCGTGGTCACCGAGAACTCCTGGAAGGGCCGGGCCATGCCGGCCGAGGATCTGGAGCGGGTGGCCGTGAGGGTATTCGGGCCCGACAGAGTGGTACGGCGCGACCGGATGCCCGATGCCATCCAGACCGCCGTCGACATGGTCGACAGCGAGGACCAGACCGGCGTGGGCTATGGCCGGGGAGTGCTGATCTGCGGCAGCTTCGTCACCGCCGGCGACGCCCGCACCCTGCTGGCCGAGCGCCCCAACCCCAATCTGGCCAAGCCTAAGGCGGAGCGCGCCTGATGTATCTCAAGGAGCTGACCCTCAAGGGCTTCAAGTCCTTCGCCTCGGCCACCACCCTGCGTTTCGAACCGGGCATCACCGCTGTGGTGGGCCCCAACGGATCAGGCAAATCCAATATCGTCGACGCACTGGCCTGGGTCATGGGCGAGCAGGGGGCCAAGAGCCTGCGTGGCGGATCCATGGAGGACGTCATCTTCGCAGGCACCTCCTCCAGGTCGCCGCTGGGCCGGGCGCAGGTCACCCTGACCATCGACAACACCGACCGGACCTTGGACATCGACTACACCGAGGTGACCATCAGCCGGACCATCTACCGCAACGGAGGATCCGAATACGCCATCAACGGGTCCGACTGCCGCCTGCTGGACATCCAGGAGCTGCTCAGCGACACCGGGCTGGGCCAGCAGATGCACGTGATCGTCGGTCAGGGGCGGCTGGATGCCATCCTTCGGGCTGATCCGGCCGGCCACCGGGCCTTCATCGAGGAGGCGGCCGGCATCCTCAAGCACCGCAAGCGCAAGGAGCGGGCCCTGCACAAGCTGGCTAACACCGAGGCCAATCTGTCCCGTCTGGACGACCTGATCGGCGAGATTCATCGGCAGCTGGGGCCGCTGGGCCGCCAGGCCAAGGTCTCCCGCCGGGCCGACATGATCCAGGTCAGCCTGCGGGACGCCCAGGCACGCCTTCACGCCGACGACGCCCTGACCTCGCAGAAGAAGCTGGAGGATCTGCGCTCGCGGATGGTTCAGACCCGTGGGCGGCTGGCCAGGGGGCAGGAGGACCTGACCAGGGTCAAGCTGCGCATCGAACAGCTGGAGGGGCTGGACCGCCAGTCCAGCCCGGCCCTGGAGGCGGTCAACCAGCAGTGGAACGACCTGACCAAGCTGGCTGAGCGAGCCGGGTCCCTGGCATCCTTGGCCAGGGAGCGCAGCCGTTCGCTTGAGGCCGGCATGGTGGCCGACCAGGGACAGGACCCCGGGGTGCTCAGGCGGCGGGCCGACGAACTCAAGGGCCAGGCCGACCAGGAGGAGGGCCAGGTCGGAGCCGACCGGATCGCCCTGGATGGCTGCGTCCAAGCCCGTGCGGATCTGGAGAGGCGGCTGGCCGCCCACCGACAGACCATGACCGAGCTGCGGCAGGCGGCCAGAAAGCGGCAGGCTAGGCTGGGCGACCTGGCGCAGTTGGTGGCCAAGGAGGAATCGGCCCTGGAACTTTCCAGGCAGCGCGAGCGTGACCTGATCCGCCAGCAGGATCAGGTCAGGGAGGGTCTGGAGCGTGCCAGAAACCGGGTGCGGGACCTGGATGACCGGGAGGAGAGCCCTGACCAGGACGGCAGACAGGCCCTGGACCAGGCAGGCCAGGTCAGGGATCAGGCCCGCGGCAGTCTCAACGATCTTCAAGAGCGGGAACGTCGCATCCAGTCCGATGCCATCTCGGCCCAGGCCAAGGCTGATGCCCTGGCGGACACGCTGGACCATCGCGGCGCCGGCGAGGCCCTGTCCCAGGCTGGAGACCCGGCCCTACTCGGTCAGCTGACCGACTTCGTCCGCGTGGAGGAGGGCTGGGAGGAGCCCCTGGCCCAAGCCCTGCACGACTATGCCTCGGCCCTGGTGGCCAAGGATGGCCAGACGATCGACCAGGCCTTGGAGCGGGCCCGCCGGGACCGCCTGGGACGCGCTGCGCTGATCTCGGCTTCAGGCCCGCTCAAGGGGGCGGACATCAAGCCCGGAGACGACCAGTGGAGGTCGGCCGCCGACCTGGTTGCCCTGCGGGAGCATCCTGCCGATCCTGACCGGGCCCAGGGGGTGCTGGCGGCTGTCCGCAGCCTGCTGGCCTCCACAGCTGCCGTCGATGACACTGGCCAGGCCCGCCGTGCCCTGGAGGACGGATGGCAGCAGGCGCTGACCCGCTTTGGTGACCTCTATGACCGGGTCGGTGCTGTTGGCGGATCCGCCCCGGCCACCAGCGACCTGGCGTTGACCGCACGCAGGGACAAGGCCCTTGCGCAGGTGGAGGCCCTCCAGGAGGAGTCGCAGACCCTGCAGCCGCAGATGGAAGCGGCCCGTGCCACCCTTGAGCAGGCCGAGCAGCAGCTGCAGGAGGCGCGCAATCAGTGCACCGAGGCCCGGGTCAAGGCCGAGCAGGCTGCCCGGGAGCTGGCCGCTGCCCGCAAGGAATCGGATCGGGCACAGGCCGGGGTCAAGGATCTGGATGACCGGCTGGCCCAGGTGCGCGACCAGGTGCGCACCCACGAACTCAAACTGGAGGATCTCAGGGCCGGCCTGGCCCGCGCCCAGGAGGACGGGGGGCCGGACCCTGACGACCCGGAGGGCATGGAAGACCGGCAGCATGAATTGGAGACGGCCTTGGACCAGGCCCGCACGGCCGAGATGGAGGCCAAGCTGACCTGGACCGAGAGCGACCGGCGGCACGCCTCCCTGCTGCGTCAGATCGATCTGCTGCGGGATCAGGCCGACCAGGCCGAACGCCATCGTCAGCGGATAGGAGAGGAGAACCGTCGTCGCAAGGCCGGCATGGCCTCCCTGGGACTGATCGCGCTCAGGGCCGACCTCTTGGCCCGGCTGATCAAAGGGAGGACGGAGCACGCCGCCCGCCGCCGGGATCAGCTCAGGGCCAAGGCTTCGGCCCACGATAAGGAGCTGACCGATCTGCGGGCAGACAGGGACGCTCTGGAACCCAAGGTAGCCGGTCTGCGGCAGGATGAGCACGGCCTGGATCTGGAACGGGAGCGCCTGGCCGGTGAGGACGGCCGCCTGCGTCAGCGCATCCAGGATGACCTGGGCATGGAGCCCGAGGAGCTGATCCGCGAATACGGCCCCGATCGTCCGGTGCCCGTCCTGGACGACGAGGGCAACCCGGTGCCCCTGGACCAGGAGGGGACGGAGGAAGACGGGGATACGCCAGCCTTCAAAACAGTGCCCTATCAGCGCGGTGAGCAGGAGAAGCGGCTGGCCAAGGCCAAGCGGGACCTCGCCGCCCTGGGCAAGGTCAACCCTCTGGCCACCGAGGAATACGAGGCCCTGGAGTCCCGCAACCGCTACCTGCACGAGCAGCGTCAGGATGTGATAGGTTCCCGGGACGATCTGATGGCCCTGGTCAAGGATCTGGATTCGACCATGGTCACGGTCTTCAAGGAGGCCTTCGACGACACCTCCCAGGCCTTCGAACGCATCTTCGCCACCCTCTTCCCCGGCGGGCGCGGACGGCTGCGGCTTGAGGACCCGGACGACCTGCTGACCACAGGCGTTCTGGTCGAGGCCAGTCCGGCCGGCAAGAAGGTCCGCAGGCTATCCCTGCTTTCGGGTGGTGAGCGCTCGCTGACGGCCCTGGCCCTGCTCCTGGCTATCTTCACGGCCCGGCCCAGCCCCTTCTACGTCATGGACGAGGTCGAGGCCGCCCTGGACGACGTCAACCTGACCCGGCTGCTCAAGGCCTTCGAACAGCTGCGGGAGCATGCCCAGCTGATCATCATCACCCACCAGCAGCGGACCATGGGCATCGCCGACGCCCTATACGGGGTCACCATGCGGGGGGACGGGGTGACGGCCGTCATCTCCCAGCGGTTGAAGGATCCGGATCGTTCCGGTCGCGAAGAGCCCGAGCCCGATCAAGGGTGACCTGCGCCAAAACGGCCTGGGAGTCCACGATGGGCAGCTGCGGCATGGGGTAGGCCTCGTTGAGCACCGAGAGCTCGGTGCAGCCCAGCAGGACCGAATCGCAGTGGTAGTCCTTCAGGAAGGCGTCGAGGACGCCCAGGTAGCGGTCCCGGTCCAGTCGGCCTTCCTTGACGTCGTCGTAGATCAGTGCGCTCACCCGGTCCTGCAGGGCCCGGTCCGGGTCCACCAGCCGGTAGCCGGCGCTGTCGGCCGGGCCCTGGTAGATGGCGGCATGGCGGGACCCCTCGGTGCCCATGTACCCCATGCGCGGATGGGTTTTCGCCGGATAGTGCCGGTCGGCCCAGTCGATGGTGGCCTGGGGCATGCTCAGAATGGGCACCGGGGTCAGGGCCTGGAGCCTGGGCAGAATCTGATGGGCGGTGTTGCAGGCCATGACCATGAAGGAGGCGCCCATGGCTGTGGCCTGGTGCACGTCCTCGGCCAGGTAGGGGAAGGGGTCATCCTTGCTGCGGCCCAGGATGAATTCGGTACGGTCGGGCACGGTGGCGTGGTTGAAGACCACGTAGTCCAGAAAGTCCTGGTCCCGGTGTGCCCCGGTCATCCGGTCCAGCACCCGTACGAAGCTCTCGGTGGCCAGCGTGCCCATGCCGCCCAGGACGACGAAGAAGTTCCTCATGCCAGTGTCCTCTTGTCACGGAAGTAGCGCCGGTACCGACGCCGGTAGATTGCGAACATGTGTCGAATCAGCAGCCAGCGCTTGAAGTTGCGGTCCTTGCTGTACTCCAGGGTGGTGCCCCAGTCCCCGCGGCGGATCATGGCCATGGCCTGTCGCTTGTCCTCGGAATCGGCGCAGTATTTGCGGAAGATGTCCTTGGGGATCTCCATCCAGAGGCGATGCCCCCGGCCGAAGACGGTGCGTCCGTTGAAGGGGGTGTCCAGGACCAGGTCGTCCACGAAGTAGCGGGCCAGGTTGAAGCCGTTCAGGGTGACCACGTAGCTGCTGCGGCCCTGGCGCAGATTGATTTCGAAGAGTTTGTAGACGCCGTCGCGCGGGTCGTACTTCATGTCGAAGTTGGCAACCCCGCTGTACTTGATGTCCTCGAGGAAGGCCTTGATCCGGTCGAAGATGTCCTGGTTGTAGTCGGGGATGATTGCCGCGTAGTTGCCCACGGCCTCGGGCGCGGGATCCTCCAGCAGGGGATGGCCCAGGAACATCATGCGCACCCGGTGGTGACGGTCCACGTAGGCATTGAGCACCCTCATATTGTCATCGCCCCCGGGCACGAAGTCCTGGATGACCATCTGCGATGTGTACCCGGCCTGGTAGGACCTGCGGATCATGGTGTCCAGCTCATCCGGGTTGCTGAAGATGAAGGCCTTCTTCCGCCCGGGGAAGTCGATGCCCAACCACTCGTCGCTGTCCGCGGGCTTCATGGCCACCGGGTAGTCGAAGGGCAGGTTGCGGTGGCGTCCGGCTTTGACGTCATCGGCATCCACCGAAACGGTCTTCGGGTGGGGCAGGTCATAGCGGTCGCAGAGCTCATAGAATGAGGATTTGAGCGAGAGGGACCGGTTCAGTTCCTTGTCGATGGCGTTGAAGACGAATCGTTCGCGCAGGGGCTCGCCGAACTCGTCCAGCAGGTTGGCGTAGGTGTCCCCGCAGGGCAGCAGGAGCAGGGTGGACCCAGGGTGGTCCCGGTGATAGGCGTCGGCCCAGTCGTTCAGGGTGGACACGAAGACCTTGGGATTGGTGAAGTCGTGGACCAGGTGCAGGTCCAGGATCCTGCTGTACTTGGTGGGGGAGAGCTGGTAGTGGCCGAATGCGGTGGAGACCAGGCCGTAGGCCTCGTGGAAGGCTCGCGCCATCCCGTAGGTGTTGATGTCGGTGCCCAGTATGACCGGTTGGAATTCTTTCATGTTTCTGAAACCACCTACCATGTGCTCGTGCGCCCCACCCTGCAGCGGGGCATTCGGCTTTCCATCTTAGAAACCTGTCGGGATCGTCAGACCTTGGCTGCGCCGGTGGCTCCCAGGTCGTAGCTTTTTGTGCCCAGCAGACGTGCCACCACGTGGTCGTCGCCCTCGTAGGGCACGTGGCGGCCCTTGTTCTTGAACCAGCGTTCCTCGCCCTTGCCGGTGACCAGAATGATCCGCAGACGATCCCCCGGCTGGCCTGGTTGGCCAAGACCCTGTTCGATGGCCTGGGTCCTGTCCAGCACCATGCTGGTCTTCAGGTTGGCGTTGGTGACGAAACTCAGCATCTGCTGGTCCACATGTTCCGAGCTTTCCTCGTTTTCGTCGTCAGCGGTCAGGATGAGCCGATCGATACGGTCCTGGGCTGCCTGGACGATGCCCTTTCGGCGGTCGATTCCCCTGCCGCCGGTTGCTCCGCAGACCAGGGTGATCTCAGGTTTGCGCTCGCCGTAGCGCTCATCCACAAAGTCCAGCAGGGCCTTCATGGAGGCGTAATTATGGGCGTAATCGACATAGACAATCCGGTTGTCGGCCTGGAAGCATTCCATTCTGCCGGCGATGCGGACCTTCTCCATGGCGTGGAGGGCATCGGCATCGGGTTCCAGCCCCAGCCGGTTCAGCATGGCAAAGGCGGCTATGGCGTTCAAGGCGTTGAAATCACCGGCTATGGACAGGTCGATCGCGGTCATGGGACCGCTGGAGGGGCCGATCAGATAGTCGTTGCCCTTGCCTGGGGCCTTGCGAGCCACGAAGTCGGCCTCTTGCCCGCCGAAACCGAAGGTGGTCACTGGAATGCCGGCGGCGCTCGCATCCTGGCGGATCAGGTCGGCCCTCTGGATGTCGGCTCCCATGACCAGCTGCCTGCTGTTGTAGGCTATGCGGCGCTTGCAGTAAAGATAGTCCTCGAAGGTGGGGTGCTCCATGGGGCTGACGTGGTCGGGGGAGATGTTCAGGAAAGCCCCCAGGTCGAAGGTCAGCCCGTAGACCCGGTCCACCTTGTAGGCCTGGGAGGAGACCTCCATGACCAGGTAGCGCATGCCCTCATCCACCGCCTGGCGCATCATGCGGAAGAGGTCCAGCGACTCGGGCGTGGTCAGTTGGGATTCCACGTAATGCCGGCCGTCCAGGCAGTTGTCAACCGAGGAGAACAGGGCCGCCCGGCCTCCGGAGAGTTCGCCCAGCATGGCGTGCAGGTAGTAGGCGGTGGTGGTCTTGCCCTTGGTGCCGGTGATCCCCACCAGGGTCAGCTGGTTCTGGGGGTAGCCGTAGAAGGCGGCCGAGAGCAGGCTCATGGACTTGCGCACATCGTTGACGATGATCCCCGGGGCGCTGGTGTGGGCGGACAGGTCCTGCTGGGCCACGTAGGCCGCCGGGCCTTCGGGTCCGCAGGCATCCATGTATTCGGGCAGGAAATGCCCCTTGCAGAAAAGCAGGCTGCCGGGTCCCGCCTGGCGGGTGTCGTAGGTGACGTCGGTGAAGGGCTTGAGCAAATGGTGATCCGCTGGCTGATCCAAGGTCCATCGGTCACCCTGAATCACCTCGCGCAGCTGATCGTGTTTGCGCAGCAGTTCCAGGGCCGAAGCCATCGTCAGCGCCATGCCGTCTTCCTCCTCGTCTGATGGGTTCTTTCAGCCCGACTGCAATCCGGTCGAGGCCAGGTCCAAGTCTATAGTCCCGGCCAGGCAGGGACGGGTGGGTCCTGCGACCCCTTGACCGAAAATATACATATGCCTCAGGTCCCATACCGGAAGTGACCGGGCAGACCATTCCCCAGTGACGAAGGGTCAGAGCCAGGAGTCGGTGACCGGGCGGCGGCCCTGGGAGATCAGGTGCTGGTTGAACCGTTCCCGCCACTTGGCCTGTGCCTGCCGCTGCCAGTCCATCAGAGAGTCCATGGTGATTCTGGCCACCTGGGGGAAGAGGGTGGTCATGGGCTTGATCAGGTCCACGGCCGCCACCGTATCCGCCGTGGCATTGTGGAAGCTGCCATGGGGGATGACGCCGTAGTACTCGCTGGTCATTCCCAAGTTGCGGCGGCCCGACCGGTGGGAAATCTCCCTGTCCAGGACCAGAGGGTCCACCACCAGCAGATCGCCCTCGCTCAGGGGCTTGACCGAACCCGCGCACCAGCGGGCGATGTCCCCGTCCAGCATCTGCACGTCGAAGGGGGCGTTGTAGGCCAGCAGGGGGATGCGCTTGTCCTGGGCGCGGGCGATGAACGCGGCCATCTGCGCGGTGGCCTGCTCGGGCTCCATGCCCTCGGCGGCCAGCTGCTGATCGGTGAACCCGTTGACCCGACTGGCCCCCTTGCTGATATGCCGGTGCGGATTGACTATCCAGGTGGCTACCGCATCCCCTGAGTAGCCCTTGGTCGGGTCGCGCAGAACCAGGCTGGCCGAAACAATCCCGTCCCTGCCCGGTCTGGTGCCCGTGGTCTCGGTGTCGAACCCCAGAAGCCAGGAGTCGCCTAGGCGAGTCGACCCCTCCTGTTGTGGGGCGGACTCAAGCGCCTGCTCCATGCTTGTGTACTCGGTGTTTTCCATAAGCGTGATTTCTCCTCAGTCATTATGGTAACCGAGGGGCGACCTGCCCGCGACCGGGTCGGAACCGCGACGGGCGAGGGGGGATGGCACAATGGGGGTGTGGCAGATACCAGCGAACTCGAAAGCAGAAAACGTCAATTCGAGGCCCTGGCCATGCCTGCGGTAGACGTGCTTTACCGACAGGCCATGCGCCTGACCAACAACCCCGACGACGCCCAGGATCTGGTCCAGGACACTTTCGAACGCGGATTCAAGGCCTTCGACCGCTTCCAGCCCGGCAGCAACTTCGAGGCCTGGATGACCACCATCGAGCGCAATGCCTACTTCAACCAGTACCACAAGGCCAAGCGGCGCCCGCAGAGGGCCAACGACTCGACCGGCGAGTACAACGACTGGGACATCTATTCGGCCTCTGAACATGGGTCCGAGGGGCTCAAATCCGCCGAGCAGGAATACATGGAGACCTTCGCCCCTGAGGAGATCATGGCAGCCCTGAACCGGCTCAGTCCGGAACGCCGACGGGTCTTCATCGACGCTGCCATCGACGGCAAGAGCTATCAGCAGGTGGCCGATGAGGAGGGCATCAAGATCGGCACGGTCATGAGCCGGCTGAACCGTGCGCGCTCGCAGCTGCGCCAGGAGCTGGAGCGGTATGCCCAGGAGCGCGGCTACCAGCAGGGGCGCGGTGCTGCAGGCAAGCCCTCAGCGGAACGCCATGGTGCCGGTGCTGCCAGGCCTAGTATAAAAAAAGAGATCAGCAGCAAGGGGCACTGAGGGCCCCCGAAGATCGGGTATCAGGAAGCGGGCAGGAGCATGGACGGACGCGTGGAGATGAGTCACTACGCCTACGATGACGGCGGCTCTGTCAGGGTGTCCCATACCAGCCTGCGCATCTATCAGGATGCCTCCTGCGTGGATCCCAGCGACTGCTTTGATCCGGAATCCTGCTGCGACGATCGGGAGCGCATGGTCATCGAGGAGCTGCGCCGGTATCTGCGCCCCGAATGCGCCCCGGACTGTCTGCTGGACCGGCTCAGGCACATGTTCGATCAGATGGATGAACTGGAGCAGGGGACCCCGGATCACAATACTGACAAGTAGATAAAGTCAAGTCGATTAAAGTCAACCAGGTCCAGCCGGTTTCCTGGCAGAGCATCGCCTCTGTCCGGCTGTTCAGGCTATTGCGGGAATCATGGTCATGCGTATGCAGCCATGGTTTTTTTTTTTTTTACGTATATATGCAAAACCCCGGCACCGTTGGTGCCGGGGCAGACGATCAGGTGTTCGGCCTCTTGCCGTGGTTGGCGGCCTTCTTGCGGCGATCCCTGCGCTTGCGTCCGCGCATGCCCATGATTGGACTCCTTTGCTACTGATGAACCGATAAGCCTTGCCGATTATCGCACACTGGGCTGACCTTTGTCGACCAGCTCGGCTGCTCCGACGCTGCTCAGACCTCTTGCGCCCGGTACCCCACCTGGGTGGTGTAGACGGCGGCAGGCTGCAGAATGACCAGGTTCCGGCCTGTCCGGAAGGCGTTGGCATAGGCGGTCATGGGCTCCACAGCTACGCCGGCCGGACGCATGCCTGCGTCGAAGCCGGTCCCGGTGCAGACCTGCCAGGAGGTGATGGTCTCATCGCCCCAGAGCTGAATGCGGATGCCGTCCGGCCTGGTGAACCAGGCCGAGCAGGTGCCGTCGTCATCCCGCTCCACATCGGTCCACGCATCGTCGAAGTCCGCATCCTCGCCCAGCACAGGACCCTGGCGCAGATCGGTTCGTCCTTGGACGGGTTCGGTGCCGGTGGGCAGCAGCCTGTCCGGATCGACCACCACATGGGTGCGGCAGGGGATGGACAGGGTGCAGGGGGCGTTGTCCTTCTGGATCTGGTCACCGATGCCCTGTTTGCCATTGGCCAGCCAGGGGTGGATGCCGAAGGCCCAGGGTGCGGCTTCGTCGCCCAGATTCAGGGCCCGTGTGGTCATGGTCAGCCCCTGGTCGTCCAGGGTGTAGGTGACGGTGACCACCACGTCGAAGGGGTATCCGCCCATGTCCGGTACCCGCCAGGAGAGGCTGACGGAGTCCTCGGTCAGGGCCTGCAGCCCCCAGTAGGCCCGGTATCCGTAGCCGTGGATGGCGGTGTTCCGGTCGTGCTCGTCGATGGGCAGGGTGTAGGTGTGGCCCTGGAAGTCGTAGGTGCCGTCCTCGATCCGGTTGGGGAAGGGGACCAGCACGTTCCCGTTGCTGCAGGGTACGGTTCCATCCGGGTCGAATGAGGCCAGCAGGTCCTTTCCCCGGTATTTCAGGACGCGCAGGATGGCTCCCAGCTCGGTCACCACCGCCTCGTAATCCCCGTGACGGATGCTGTACTGCTGTCCTGTCCGGGGCACGGCCCCGCCCATCATCTCGTTCGTATGCATGCTCCCACTTCCATAGTGCCGTTGATGCTTGGTACGTCACCATCCTAGCGCCTGGACGGTCTTGGCTTCTTGGTGAAAGAGTGGCGGATGGACTACCGGGGGCCGCTCCGGCTTTCTACCATGGACTTGCAGCGTCCGGGATTGTCCGGATTGACATCGATAAGGAGCGGCAGTGGCAGGATTTCGGACCACCGTGTGCGAACAGCCGACCCCGCAGGGGCATGGGCGGGTCATCCTGGCTGATCCACGCGGGTTCTGCGCGGGGGTGGACCGAGCCATCCAGACCGTGCAGACCATCCTGGATGCGGACAACCCCCACCAAAATCAGGGTCTGCCCCCGGTCTACGTGCGCCGGCAGATAGTCCACAATCGGCATGTGGTCGAGGACCTGTCCCGGCGAGGGGCCGTCTTCGTGGATGAGCTGGACCAGATCCCCGACCAGGCCGTTCGTGCCGGGGTGCCCGTGGTCTTCTCGGCCCATGGAATCGCCCCCTCGGTCGTCAAGGAGGCCCAGCGGCGGGGGATGCGCGTGGTCGATGCATCATGCCCCCTGGTCAGCAAGGTCCACCGGGAGGTCCAGCGCTTCGTTCGCGACGGCTACTCGATTATCTACATAGGCCACCGTGGGCACGACGAGGCGGTGGGGGTCATGGGGGAGGCCCCGGACCGGGTTCACCTGGTTGAGCATGAGACCGATATCGAGGCCTTGGACTTCGGACCCGACACCCCGCTGGTCATGCTGACCCAGACCACTCTTAGCCTCGATGAAACCGCCGACCTGGCCGCGGCCCTGCGTCGACGCTTCCCCTGGGTGGAGGAGCCGCCGGGTTCCGACATCTGCTACGCCACCCAGAACAGGCAGCAGGCGGTCAAGCTGGTGGCCGGTCAGGCGGACTGCATGATTGTGGTGGGGTCGGCCAACTCCTCCAACTCGGTGCGCCTGGTCGAGGTGGCCCGTCAGGCCCTGGATGTGCGTTTCCCCGGTCAGGGCCAGCAGAGGGCTCACCGAGTCGACGATGCTGGCGAGCTGGATCCGACCTGGCTGCAGGGCATGGATTCGGTAGGACTCACCTCGGGTGCCTCGGTTCCCGAAAATCTGGTTCAGGGGGTGCTGGAGACCCTGGCTGCCCGAGGATTCACCCAGGTGACCCGGGAACGAGCAGTTGACGAGCATATGCACTTCGTCCTGCCTGCCGCCCTGCGTTCAGCACGCGCATCAAAGAAAGTCCCGCAACCACAGGGCTAAGGCCGCCGCTCAGATTTTTCAGTCGGTGGCTAGAGGTGCGGTCTTGGCCTTGAGGACACGGATCAGATCCCGAGGGTCCAGCCCAAGGCTGATGCCGCGCTTGCCGCCGGAGACCATGATAGTGTCGAACTCCAATGCGCCCTGGTCCAGCACGGTCACGTGTTGGGTGCGCTGGCCGAAGGGCGAGATGCCGCCCAGAACGTATCCGCTCTCTCGTTCGGCCTGGGCCTTGTCGGCCATGCGGACCTTCTTGGCGCCTACAGCTGCCGCCAGGTGCTTGAGGTTCAGGTGGCCGGTCACCGGTACTATGCCGATGACCCGCTCCTTGCCCGTGTCGGCCATCAGGGTCTTGTAGACCGTGCGCGGGTCCAGGCCCAGCTTTTTGGCGGCCTCGATGCCGTACCCCTGGTCCATGTGGTCCGCGTTGTGATGATACTCGTGGATGGTGAAGGGAACCCCCAGACGCTCCAGCTGGGCCATGGCCGGAGTCGCGGCATCCGAATCCGCCCGCTTCTTCTTGCTCATGACTCCATGCTAAGGTACTGACCGTTTAGGGAGGCTGAGGGGTGTCTTTGGCGCCAATGCGCGGAAAGGGTAGTCCATGACCGCTGTCAATGCCTGGCTGCTCGATGCGGTGACGGGCGGCTGGGGGCTGGCTGTGCTGTTCCTGGCCGCCTTTCTGGATGCCCTGATCATCCCCATACCCACGGAGCTGATGGTCCTGGCCACGGCTTCGGCCTTCCGGGCCTCGGGACGACCCCTTCCCGTCCTGGTCTTTCTGGTATGTGCCCTGGCCTTCGCAGGCGGCGACGCCTGCACCTATGGGCTGGGACGGATGGTTCCGCTGAATCGTCTGGCCGTCTTCCGTGGCGCCGCCGGCAAGGCTGTGACCTCGTGGGCCCATCGGACCCTGCTGCAGGGGGGTGGCTTCTTCACACTGGCCTCGCGCTTCGTGCCCTCGGGCCGGACCGTGGTCAATCTGACTGCCGGGGCGGCGAGGTATCCACTCAGCCGTTACCTGCCGCTGGCTGCACTGGCCGGTCTGCTCTGGTCAATGTATATGTGGACCCTGGGGTATCTGGCCGCCTCCTGGCTGGAAAACAACCCTCTGGCCGTCATGGCCATCGGTTTTCTGGCGGGCATGGTCGTCGGCCTGGTCTGTGACCTGGCCATGCGGGCGCTCACCCGGAGGCGCTGATTATAAACAAGGGGCCCGCCCCCCGTAGGGAACGGACCCCGAAATCGTTATGGCCGGAGGAGCCGGCCGGATGCTCAGTCGCCCAGCTTGGCGAAGTAGAGCAGGGTGCGGATCATGTTGCTGGTGAAGCCGTACTCGTTGTCGTAGAAGGCAACGGTGCGGACCAGCTGGTCGTCACCGTGGGTGTTGACATCGGTCTGCGTGGGATCGAAGATGCCGCCGTGGGTGTCGCCGATCACGTCGGAGGAGACGATGCCCTCGTCGTTGTAGCCGTAGTAGTCCTTGCCCTCGAAGGCCTTCTTGGCGGCGTCGTTGATCTCGTCGACGGTGACCTTCTTGTCCAGGACGCAGGTCAGCTCGGTGACGGAGCCGGAGGGAACGGCCACGCGCTGTGCATGGCCCTGCAGCTTGCCGTCAACGGAGGGAACAACCTTGCCAATGGCCTTGGCGGCGCCAGTGGAGTGCTCGATGGTGTTGATGGCAGCGGCGCGGGTGTTGCGCGGCTTGTTGCCCTTGGGCCCGTCCAGCAGCATCTGGGAGCCGGTGTAGGCGTGGATGGTGGTCATGTAGCCGATGCGGATGCCGAAGTTGTCATCCAGCATCTTGACCATGGCGGCCAGGGAGCCGGTGGTGCAGGATCCGGCGGAGATGATCTTGTCGGAGGCCTTCAGGGTCTCCTCGTTGACGCCGTAGACCACGGTGGGTGTGGTGTCGTCCTTGGCGGGGGCGGAGATCAGAACCTTCTTGGCCCCGGCGTTCAGGTGGGCCTGGGACTTCTCGGCCGAGGTGTAGAAGCCGGTGCACTCCAGCACATAGTCCACGCCGTCGTTCTTGACCCAGGGGATGTTGTTGGCGTCCTTCTCGGCATAGACCGGGTACTCCTTGCCGTCCACCACGATGGCGGTGTCGGTGGAGGTGACCGAGACAGGGGTGCCGTCGTCGTGACGGAAGGTGCCCTGGGTGCTGTCGTACTTGAGCAGATAGGCCAGAATGGCCGGGGTGGTCAGATCGTTGATGGCGGCAACCTCGATGTTGGAGGCGTCACCGCCACGGGCCTGGAGCTCAAAGATGCGCCGGAAGGCCAGACGACCGATACGTCCGAATCCGTTGATGCCAATCTTTACTGTCATTCAATTCTCCCTTGGAGATTGGCCGTATACAGCACAAAAAATACCGGACCGTATATGGCCGATTACTGATAACATCTCATAGTTTATAGAACCCTGTGTACTTATAGCAAGCGATTACGCGGGTTCTGCCGAGGAAAAAGAGAACAAAATAATTGGTAGGTTTTGTTGTTTGTTTGCGCAACGAAGTGATCAGGAATTGTGAGGATTTTCGTTCGTATCAGCCAGCCAATCCTCCCACTGCTGCTGACGGAATCCGACCAGGACACGCCGACCATCCAGCAGGATGGGGCGCTTGACCAGCATGCAGTCGGTGGACAGTAGCTGCAGAGCCTGCTCCGTGTCCATCTGCGGCAGGCGTTTGCTGAGGCCCTGGCTGCGATAGGCCTGACCCGAGGTGTTGAAGAATCGCCGGACAGGCAGGCCGCTCATGTCCAGCCAGGCGGTCAGTTCCTCCTGGGTGGGTCGGTCCTCCTTGATGTCTCTCTCGATGAAGTCCACATTGTGGTCACGCAGCCAGGTGCGGGCCTTGGCGCAGGTCGAGCAACGGCTGTAGCAGATGAAGAGCGGGTGCCGGGCTGTCGGGGTCGCTGACTGGGTGGTTGATGATGCTGTCATGGTTTTCCTTTCCAAGTGGAGTTTCAAGTCAAGAGGAGGCTCAGGCCAGCCGCCGGGAGGGATGGGTCTCCAGTGAGCCCAGGTCGGCCTTGGGCTCCAGGCTGGTGCTCCAGGCCGGCTGAGGCGCCGAGGTGGGGTAGGTGACGAACACTGTTCCCTGTTTCAGGGCTATGTGGGCCGGTCTGCCAGGCAGGAACTCGTTGCTGACGCCTGTCACCTGCTGGTTGGTCATGGTCATGCCATCCGTCTGGTATTTGAGGCCCTGCTCGACTACTCCCAGAGCCTGGTCGCCGGCGGCCAGGACGGAGACCATGGACCTGGGCGGGCAGCCCCAGGCGGGGAAGTCCAGGCTTCCAGGGCCAAGGGCCGTGACCAGCATTCCCTGTCCCCAGAGTTCGGCCCGGCCTCCGCTGGCCGCGATCAGATGGATCAGGTTCAGGTTGGCCAGCGTGTGGTCCATGCGTCCGCCCAGGCCACCATATATAAGGAATCGTCGGCAGCCCCGCTGCCAGCCCACTTTGACTGCAGCCAGCAGGTCCGTGTCGTCCTTCTCGGCAGGCAGGACCCGGCGGGGGATGTCTGTTCGCAGCTTTCGGCTCCCGACGGGCAGGGAGTCGAAGTCGCCCACGACCAGGTCGGGCTCGTCACCATGCTCCAGGGCCGGCTCCAGTCCTCCGTCCGCCGCGATGACCAGGGCCTGTCCTCCGCGTGCCACCTCTTCGCCAAAGTATTGTCCGGCGCCCCAGATCCGGCAGAGCGGTGCCTGACTCGCCTGGCTCGTATGGTCCGACTGACCGTCATCCTGCATGGGATTCTTCTTTCTGCGCTCGCCCATCGGACGCGCCCCCATCATCCCAGACCAACCAGACCGACCAGGAAGGCCAGCCAACCCTGCACCAGGGCCATGTAGGTCAGGGTGCCGCAGGCGATGCTGACCATCATGTTCCGCCAGCGCAGGTGGACCAGGGCCGTGACCAGCAAAGCCAGAGCCTCGTAGAGCCCGTGGTCGCCTCCCACCAGGTTGGTGTGTCTCAACGAATAGACCACCAGCAGTCCCATGACGGCGGCGGGCAGCAGACGTCCCAGCCTGGTGACCAGGGCCGGCGGCCGACGCCCCTCCGGCCAGATTGTGAAGGGCAGGAATCTGGTGGCCATGGTTCCCAGGACCACAATGCCTATGGTGATCAGTTGCTGTGCAGTGGTCATGAGGCCTCCCTTTGGCTGTGGAAGTCCAAGAGGATGAAGGTGGCCAGGATGACCACCATGGACGGGATGATGAACCGGTCGGGTCCGAAGACCAGAAGGCAGGCCAGGGAGGCCAGCAGACCGATAAGGGCCGGTACGCGAGCCTCGGCCTGCCGCCACTGCTCCAGAAAGAGGACCAGGAACATGGCGGTCAGCACGAAATCCAACCCCCGGGTGTCGAAATTGGCCAGATTGCCCAGCACAGCGCCCAGGGTGGCGCCGCCCACCCAGTAGATCTGGTCGAGCAGGGTGACGAAGAAGAGGTACCAGCCCTTGTCGGTTCCGGCCGGGTGAGGATCTGCGGACTCCAGGGCGAAGGTCTCATCGCACATGCCGAAGATCAGATAGGGCTTCTTTCGGCCCGTCCCCCGAAAGACCGGCAGCATGGCCAGGCCATAGAAGAGGTGCCGCGCATTGACCATCAGGGTCAGCATCAATGCGCCCCAGGGATTGAAGGTGGACATGAGCAGGTCCACGGTCACGAACTCCATGGACCCGGCATAGATCAGGGCACTCATGGCCAGCGGATAGATCACCGGGAATCCGCGGCTGGTCATCAGAAAGCCGTAGGAGATCCCCAGCACAAGGAATCCGGCCATGATGGGCAGGGTCCTCGGGAAGGCCGCAGCCAGGGAGCCCAGGATGGTCCCGGAGGCCTTGACATCTTCGTCTGCCTCTTCCTGCCCGTGCTGCATGACCCGCCTCCTGACTTCGATTTGGAGATGGTCATATGATAATCGCCTCTTGCACCGCAGGGGCAGGCCGGTCGACAATGTGAGAAGGCTGTCAAGACGTAACAGGGTCGGAATAGGCGCTCTCCGGCTCCTGTTGAGCCTAGCGAAGGCACTGGTATGCGAGGAGGAATCATGGATAAGAACAAGATTTCGACCAACAACCCGGCCACGGTCGTTCTGGCTGGAGGATGCTTCTGGGGCATCGAGCGGTTCTTCCAGGAGGTGGACGGGATCATCGACACCCAGGTGGGATACGCCCAGTCCACAGTGCCCAACCCCAGCTATGAACAGGTCTGCAGCGGTGTCACCGATGCCGTGGAGAGTGTGCGGCTGACCTATGATCCCCGGACGGTCGGTCTGCGGACCCTGACCCTGCTTCTGCTGGATGTGATCGACCCCTTCTCGGTGGACCGGCAGGGCAACGACCGGGGCAGGCAGTACCGCAGCGGTCTCTATTGGGATCCCGAGCATCGCGAGCAGGAGGAGCCTGTCTTCCGGCGCGCCCTGGAGGAGCTGGAGCGCAGGACCGGCCGTCATCCCGTTGTGCAGGTGGAGGCCCTGATCAACTTCTATCCGGCGGAGGAGTCCCACCAGGACTACCTGCTCAAGAACCCCGGCGGATACTGCCACATCCCACTGGAGGCCATCGCCAACGCCTCCTCCCGGCAACGCTACATCGAGCGCATCTGGTCCCTGGACCCTGAAAGCTACGAGGTAACCCAGCACTCGGCCACCGAGCGGCCCTTCACCAACGCCTACGACGGGGAGTTTCGCCCGGGCATCTATGTGGACGTGGTCAGCGGGCAGCCGCTCTTCTCCTCGGCTGACAAATACGACTCGGGCTGCGGCTGGCCCGCATTCACCAAGCCCATCGATCCCCGACTGCTGGTCAACCGCAAGGACTACAAGCTGCTGGGCCGGCCCCGAATCGAGGTGCGGACGGCACAGACCGGCATTCATCTGGGACACGTCTTCGACGATGGACCGGCCGACCGCGGAGGGCAGCGCTACTGCATGAACTCCGCAGCCCTGCGGTTCGTGCCGCGGGACCGGATGGAGGAGGAGGGCTACGGGGATTATCTGCCCCTGGTGGACGGCGCGACTTCCTGACCGGGCCCGGTCCTGAGGGCTGTGCTATACTACTACTCGGCTTGAGAAATCAAGAAAGCGGATGATCCCACCTGGGAGCCTTCCATGGCTTCGGGTTCGGCCTGCACCGGTGACGGTTGGCCGTCATCATATATGGTGCAAGCATTGGTTGTTGCGTTGCCATACGGCTGCGACGGTCATGTTCGAAACCTATGGGTTCTTCGCGGGGTAGTGGATGTTGTGGTATTTGAGAAGGAGTCATCATTAGCGACGAACCAAGGATTAACGACGATATACGAGTGTCTCAGGTACGCCTGATCGGGCCCAACGGCGAGCAGGTGGGAATCATTGCGACCTCCGTCGCCCTCAACCTGGCCAAGGAGGCCAACCTTGACCTGGTCGAGGTTGCACCCAAGGCCAAGCCTCCGGTCGCCAAGCTCATTGATTACGGCAAGTTCAAATACAACGAGAAGATCAAGGCTCGTGAGGCGCGCCGCAACCAGAGCATGTCGGAGATCAAGGAGATCCGCTTCAGATTGAAGATCGATGACCACGACTTCGAGGTCAAGGAGGGACACGTGCGCCGCTTCCTGTCCGCAGGAGACAAGGTCAAGGTCACCATCATGCTGCGTGGGCGCGAGCAGTCCCGGCCCATCGGCGGCGTGGAGCTCCTGCGCAAGCTGGCTGATGACGTCGCGGATTTGGGCTCCATCGAGTTCGCCCCCAAGCAGGAGGGGCGCAACATCATCATGACCCTGTCGCCCAAGGGCAAGAAGGTCCACACCCAGTCCGAGCAACGTCGGCGGGGTGGCCAGGCCCGTGCCGAGCGCAAGGCCCGTCAGGCGGCCCATCTGGCTGCCAAGGCCGACAACAATACTTCTCCCAAGCAGATGAAATCCAAGGAGGGCAGCAATGCCGAAGATGAAAAGTAACTCCGCCGCATCCAAGCGCGTCCGGACCACGGGTTCGGGCAAGCTCATGCACGCCGGGACCGGTATGCGCCACAATCTGGAGCACAAGTCGGCCAAGAAGCGTCGTCACCTGTCCACTGACGAGGTGCTCGCTCCGACCCAGTCCAAGAACATGAAGAGGATGCTGGCCCGCTGAGCGGGTGCTGTCGCGTCGAGTGAGTTTTTTAGAAAGCTGAGGAATATCTATGGCACGAGTCAAGCGGGCAGTCAACGCGCATAAGAAGCGTCGGGTCGTCCTGGAGAGGGCGTCAGGCTACCGTGGCCAGCGCTCCCGTCTCTACCGCAAGGCCAAGGAGCAGCTGCTCCATTCATATACATACAACTTCCGGGACCGCAAGGCCCGCAAGGGCGACTTCCGCAAGCTGTGGATCCAGCGCATCAACGCCGGATGCCGCGCCCAAGGAATCACCTACAACCGCTTCATCCAGGGTCTGCGTCTGGCCGGGATCGAGCTGGACCGCCGTGCCCTGGCCGACCTGGTCGTCAACGACATCGACACTTTCAACGCCATCGTGGCCGAGGCCAAGAAGGCCCTGCCTGCCGATGTGAACGCTCCGGTCGCCGCCTGATCAGCGGACCTGAACACCGTATTGCAGGAACCTCGCCTTTCGCGGGGTTCTTTGCATATTTGACCATTCCTCAGGGGAACGGTAAGTTGATTGACGACAATGATGCCGGGAGCCGCCATGAACGATGATCACAGTGCAGACGCATCGGCTGTTTCGGCAGAATCGGCGGATCAGGTCAGTCCATCACCGGGCAGCGGCACTGCCAAGCGGGCCGGATTCAGTCAGCCGCGCCCTATTTTGCGGTCGCGGGTTTTTCTCTATGTGACGGAGTTCTTCTCGGGTATGGCCGTCATGGCCGCCGAGCTGGGGGCCTCCCGCCTGCTGGCTCCTTACTTCTCTTCCTCCCAGATCGTGTGGACCATCATCATCGGGACCATCATGATCGCCCTGGCCCTGGGTGCCGTGGTCGGCGGCCGCTGGGCCGACAGGAATCCAGACCCGGACAGGCTCTACCTGTGCATCATGGCCGCGGCCGTCTGGATCGCCCTGATTCCCCTGGTCGGCAAGTATCTGATCATCCTGATCTCGGGACTGCTGATCGTGGCCGTCTCGACCAACTTCCTGGTCCTGGCGGCCTTCATCTCCTGCCTGATCATCTTTGTTCCGCCCCTCTTCCTCCTGGGCACCATCACCCCCGGCCTGGTCAAGAGCGCCACCGATTCCCTGGACGACAACGCTTCGGTGGTCGGTCGGCTCAGCGCCTGCAACACCGTGGGGTCCATCCTGGGCACTTTCCTGCCCACCTTTGTGACCATCCCGGCCGTGGGGACCTTCGTCACCTTCCTGATTTTCTCCGGGATACTGCTCCTGGTGGCCTTGGTCTACTTCCTTTCCTCCCATGCGCACCGCCTGGCCTGCCTGATCGCCACGGTGGCCTTTGTGGTCTCGGCCGCCCTGTCACCGATGACGGGGTTCGCCTTCTGGGAGAAGGGCCTGGCCTACGAGGGCGAGTCCATCTACAACTACCTGCAGGTCAAAACCCTGGCGGACAGAACCATCCTTTCCACCAACGTCCTCTTCGGCGTTCAGTCGGTGACCATGAAGAACCATGGGATGACCGGCATGTACTACGACACGGCCCTGGCGGCGCCGCTCATGGCCGATCAGGCCCGCTCGGCCCTGATCCTGGGCATGGGGACGGGGACCTACGCCCGGCAGCTGAGGCGGTACTATCCTCGGATGGCAATCCAGGGGGTTGAGATCGATCGGACCATCAGCGACCTGGCCATCAAGTATTTCGATCAGCCCAGCGATATTCCGGTTTCCACCTACGACGGGCGAGCCTGGCTGGCAGCCAGCGCTCAGCGCTATGATCTGATCATGGTCGATGCCTATCAGGACATCACCATACCCTTCCAAATGAGCTCCACCGAGTTCTTCAACCTGGTCAGGAAGCACCTGAATCCGGGTGGTGTCATGGTGGTCAACATGAACATGATCGACGACGGCCAGGGGTCCATCAATGCAGCCCTGACCAACACCATCACCAGGGTCTTCGGATCCGACGCCATTCTGATGGCCGACGTGCCTCGTACCACCAACCGCGAGCTCTTTGCTCGTCGCCCAGTTTCCGAGGCTTTTGCGGAATCTGGGGGACTCAAGAAGGCAGCGATGCGGGACTATCCTGGTTCTGACCTGCTGGCAGAAGCTGCCTCCAGGGTCAGTCCTGATCCGGACCTGTCCCAGATGATGGAGCAGGTCAGCTCCCGCCTGAGCACGGTCGGGGATGCGAGGGGAAGGGTATTGACCGATGACAATGCGCCGGTGGAGCTGTTGGGCATGCACGCCATCGACGGCATCATCAGCAGGGAGGCCGGCCCCTACCGACGGATTCTTGAGCAGGAGGGGATTCAAGGGCTGATCCGGGAGGTCTCCTGAGTGTTCGCCCCAATCCCAAGCGCGTTGGAAGCATGGAAACAGGGGATCATAGCGTTAGACTATGGCCTTAGACCAGCACTGATGAAGAGAACCGGAGGTTAAGCGGTAGTGGACGGTGATCATCAGGAGGGGCTGACCGCATTGTTGGATCAGTTCCTGGCATACACCGGTCTGGAACGGGGTCTTGCCCCCGCAACGGTCAAGGCCTACAAGTCCGATCTGAGTATGTACATCAATTGGTTGTCCGGTCGAGGCATCACCAGCCTGGAGCAGATCCAGACCGCCGATGTGGAGGGTTTTCTGGCCCATCTGGCCGACGAGAGTCCAGCCAGCCGCTCCCGGAGGATGGCCGCCGTCCATGAGTGGCACCGCTTCGCCCTCAAGCAGGGGGTGACCGACCAGGATGTCTCACGTACCGTCAAGGCCCCCAAGGGAACCTCGGCCCTGCCCGATGTGCTGGACGTGGACCAGGTGGCCCGGCTGTTGGATGTGGCCGCCATGGGCGGGTCCAAGGATCCGGTCGTCCTGCGGGATAAGGCCCTGCTGGAATTCATGTACGCCACCGGTTGCCGGGTCTCGGAGGCTGTCGGCACCAACCTTGAGGACATGGACCTTAACGAGCGGGTGGTCCGTCTGACCGGCAAGGGCGACAAGCAGCGTCTGGTGCCCATGGGCTCCTACGCCTGCCAGGCCATGCAGACCTACTTGAATCTGGGGCGGTCCAGCCTTTGCGATCGGGCCACCAAGGGCAAAGAGCTGCGGGCCGTCTTCCTCAACAAGCGGGGCAAGCGGCTGACCAGGCAGACGGTCTGGCAGGTGGTCAGGGATGCCGGACGCCGGGCGGGCCTGAACAGACCCCTGCACCCCCACACCCTGCGGCATTCCTTCGCCACCCATCTGCTGGAGGGAGGCGCCGATGTGCGTTCGGTGCAGGAGTTGCTGGGCCATGCATCGGTCACCACGACACAGATCTACACACACGTCAGCCCCCAGGCCCTGATGGAGACCTACCAGACGGCCCATCCCCGCGCTCGCTGACCCGCCAACCCGCGAATGCGGTCGGAAACTTGATAGGGTAGAGGCATGCCTACGGATTTGTTAGGGCGCGAGTATGAGACGTTCGCTGCCCCGGAGCCTTTGAAACAGCACGGCCCGGCCCGTGTCCTCGCCATGTGCAACCAGAAGGGCGGCGTGGGCAAGACCACATCATCCATCAACATCGCCGGGGCCATGTGCCAGTATGGGCGACGCGTGCTGATCGTGGACTTCGACCCCCAGGGCGCGGCCACCGTGGGCCTGGGCATCAATGCCAACAGCGTGGACAACACCATTTACACCGCCATGTTCGACACCTCCCTGGATGTTCACGAGGTGGTCAGGCACACCCGTTTTGACGGTCTGGACATCATCCCGGCCAACATCGATCTGTCGGCCGCCGAGATCCAACTGGTCACCGAGGTCGGCCGGGAGCAGGCCCTGGCGGCAACCATCCGGCCCCTGCGGCAGGAGTATGACGCCATCATCATCGACTGCCAGCCCTCGCTCGGTCTGCTGACCGTCAACGCGCTGACTGCCGCGGACGGGGTCATCATCCCTGTGGCGGCCGAGTTCTTCGCCCTGCGCGGCGTGGCCCTGCTCATGCAATCCATAGAGAAGGTCCGCAGCCGCATCAACCCCGACCTGCAGATCTACGGTGTGCTGGTCACCATGTACACCAAGACCCTGCACTCGGACGAGGTGCTTCAGCGCATCTACGAGGCCTTCAAGGGCAAGGTCCTGCACTCCATCATCAGCCGGTCCATCAAGTTGCCCGACGCCACGGTGGCCGGCGAGCCCATCACCATGTTCGCTCCCGAGCACAAGACCGCCAAGGAGTATCGGGAGGTCGCCCGGGAGCTGATCGCCCGCGGCATCGTGGCGTGAGCGGATCAGCGGACGGCTTCGCCGTCGACCTGGATGTCTACCAGGGGCCCTTCGACCTGCTGCTGGGCATGCTGGCCAACCGAAAGCTCTCCCTGACGGAGGTATCCCTGGCCTCCATCACCGGGGAATTTCTGGACTATGTGCGCACCCTGGACTTCAGTCAGGGGTTGGACCAGGCCAGTGCCTTCCTGGACGTGGCCTCGGTGCTGGTGGAGGCCAAGAGCGCCGCCCTCCTGCCTGTGGAGGACGAGTCCATGCGTGACCAGGCCTCCATGGACGCACTTCGGGAGCGTGATTTGCTCTTCGCCAGGCTGTTGCAGTACCGGGCCTTCAAGCAGGCGGGGCAGGACTTTCGAGCCAGGCTGGCCGCCAACTCGGGCCGCTACCCGCACCCCGGCCATCTGGAGCCCCAGCTGGCCCATCTGCTGCCCGATCTGGTCTGGACCCTGAAGCCGGAGGATCTGGCCCTGCTTTGCGCCAATGCCCTGGTCAACGCTCCGGCCTCAGAGGTTCGTCTGGACCAGTTGCACGTGCCCCTGGTCGACCTGAACAAGGAGGCTGACCAGGTTCGCCAGGCCCTGCTGGAACAGCCCGGTCAGCCTGTGGCCTTCGCCGATCTGGTCGCTTCCTCCAAAGGCCGGGCGCAGGTGGTCGCCCGATTCCTGGCCGTTCTGATCTTCTTCAGACAGGAACTGATCCAGTATCGTCAGGATGGTCCATACCAGCCGCTCTACCTGCGCTGGATAGGGCCGACCCAGGAGCCGGAAACGGCCTTGATCAGTGAGGGGGACTTCGCATGAGCCAATCCTCGGCTCCCGACACCCGTCCCGAATATGTGGACTTCGATGTGCAGGACTTTCCCGGCGGGCTGGCCGCCTGTCTGGAGGCCATTTTGGTGGCCACGGACCGGCCGCTTACCGCAGAGGACTTCTCCCGGGTGCTGGCCGTGGATCCGGGCCCGGTCAATGCCGCCCTGGAATCGCTTGCCGAGTTCTACAGCGACCGAGGATTCGAACTGCGACGGACCGCCCGGGGCTGGCAACTGGCCAGCCGGGCCGCCTACCAGCCCGTTGTGGCGGCCTTCGTCAAGGACGGTCAGACGGCACGTCTCTCCCAGGCGGCCCTGGAGGCCCTGGCCATCGTGGCCTACCGCCAGCCCATGACCCGTGCCCAGGTGGGTCAGATCCGCGGGGTCAACTCGGACGGGGTCATCCGGGCCCTGCTGGTGCGCGGCCTGGTTCGTGAGGAGGGCCTGGACGAGCAGACCCACGCCGCCCTGCTGGTCACCACTGACCTTTTCCTTGAGCGGATGGGTCTGCAATCCTTGGAGGATCTGCCCTCCCTGGCCCCCTTCCTGCCCGACGAGGATTCGGCTCTGGCCCAGGCCCGCCAGGAGCTGTCCGGGCAGCTACAGTCCCCGGATCCGGTCCAGGGTTCGCATCATGATTCGCCCCAGGGCAAGGAGCGGTGATCGCCTGTCACACAAGGCGGTTACACTTGTCTCTGTTTGTCCAATTCCTGGACCACGCCAACCGGCAGACAGGCCGGTGGGGGCATGGATAGCATTCACGAGAATGAGGTTTTGATGGCGGTACGCGGCGATATACGAAATGTGGCGATTGTGGCACACGTTGACCACGGCAAGACCACCCTGGTCAACGCCATGCTGCAGCAGTCGCACGTCTTCTCCGAGCGGGAGGAGGTGCCCGACCGGGTCATGGACTCCAACGACCTGGAGAAGGAGAAGGGCATCACCATCCTGGCCAAGAACACCGCGGTCAAGTACACCGGCCCCCTGGCAGCCAAACTGGGCCAGCCCGACGGCATCACCATCAACGTGGTGGACACCCCCGGCCACGCCGACTTCGGCGGCGAGGTGGAACGCGGCATCTCCATGGTCGACGGGGTGGTCCTGCTGGTGGACGCCTCCGAGGGGCCCCTGCCCCAGACCCGCTTCGTCCTGCGCAAGGCCCTGGAGGCCAAACTGCCCGTCATCCTGGTCATCAACAAGACCGATCGGCCCGATGCCCGCATCTCCGAGGTGGTCTCCGAGTCCACCGATCTGCTCCTGGGTCTGGCCCAGGACGTGAGCGAGGAGGGAGTGGACCTGGACCTGGATTCCCTCCTGGACCTGCCGGTCATCTACTGCGCAGCCAAGGCCGGCAAGGCTTCCGTCAACCAGCCCGCCGACGGCGCCGTGCCCGACAACGACGACCTGGAGCCCCTCTTCGAGGCCATCCTGAACAACATCCCCGCCCCGGAGTACGAGGAGGGCGCCCCCCTGCAGGCGCACGTGACCAACATCGACGCCTCCGACTACCTGGGCCGTCTGGGCCTGGTCCGCATCTACAACGGCACCCTGATCAAGGGCCGCCAGTACGGCCTGTCGCGCGTGGACGGATCCATCGAGAACTTCAAACTGACCGAGATTCTGCGGACCAAGGGCCTGCAGCGCTTCCCGGTGGATGAGGCCGGCCCCGGCGACATCGTGGCTGTGGCCGGTGTGGAGGACATCATGATCGGCGAGACCATCGTCGACCAGGACGATCCCCGCCCCCTGCCTCTGATCCACGTGGACGACCCGGCCGTCTCCATGACCTTCGGCACCAACGATTCGCCCCTGGCCGGCACCGAGGGCAAGGACCACAAGCTGACCGCCCGCATGCTCAAGGACCGTCTGGACCGCGAGCTGATCGGCAACGTCTCCATCAAGGTGCTGCCCACCGACCGGCCCGACGCCTGGGAGGTTCAGGGCCGTGGCGAGCTGGCCCTGGCCATCCTGGCCGAGCAGATGCGCCGCGAGGGCTACGAGCTGACCGTGGGCCGCCCCCAGGTGGTCACCAAGACCGTGGACGGCAGGCTTCAGGAGCCCATGGAGTCCGATACCATCGACGTGCCCGAGGAGTACATGGGCGCGGTCACCCAGCTCATGGCCGATCGCAAGGGCCGCATGGAGACCATGACCAACCATGGCTCCGGCTGGGTCAGGATGCAGTTCACCGTGCCCTCCCGTGGCCTCCTGGGCTTCCGCACCGCCCTGCTGACCGCCACCCGCGGCACCGGCATCTCCTCGTCGATCTCCGCAGGCTATGCCCCCTGGGCGGGCGACATCAAGACACGGCAGAACGGATCCATGGTCTCCGACCGCTCGGGCAAGGCCAGCCCCTACGCCATGCAGAAGCTCCAGGCCCGCGGTGAGTTCTTCGTCAAGCCCCAGTCGCCCGTCTATGAGGGGCAGATCGTGGGCATCAACAACAAGCCCGGCGACCTGGACATCAACATCACCCTGGAGAAGCACATGACCAACATGCGTTCCTCCACCGCCGACGTGCTGGAGACCCTGACCCCGCCCATCGACATGAGCCTGGAGGAGTCCCTGGACTTCGCCAACGATGACGAGTGCGTGGAGGTGACCCCCGAGTCCATCCGCGTGCGCAAGATCATCCTGGACAGGGATGCCTGGTACAAGTGGAACGCCCGTCAGCGCAGGGCCAACAAGAAGTAAGCCTTCTCCCACAATCAGCCTTGGTCCGACCCGGCCGCCCCACGGTGACCGGGTCGGACTAGTCTTGAACCCATGAAGTCTCAGGTTTCCAAATCCAAGGACCAGACCGCCTCCCGTTCGATGGGGGAGTCCGGCAAGGTGAGTCCCTTCCGCTGCCTGCTGGGTCTGCCCATAGGCCTGGCGGTGGGCGTGCTGGGAACCCTGGTCCAGCGCTCCGGGGCCGCCCAGGGTCTGCCCTGGGGGATGGTCCTGGCCTATCTGCTGGTGGCCCTGGCCTCCTGGTGGGTCCGTTGTGACAGCGGCACCATGGGTCTGGCCCTGCATCTGGTGGCCTCCACGGTCACGGTCTGGCTGCTCTCCATGAGGGGGCCGGGCGGCGATGTGCTCATGCCCTACGCCAACTTCACTACATTCTTTGCCAAGTATGCGGTCTTCCTCTGGATGGGCGGGCTGGTCCTGATACAGACCCTGGCCATCTGCCTGCCTGCCTCCTGGTTTGCTGACGGCCCCCTGCGTCGTCAGGGGCGATCGGCATGAGCCGGGTTCCGTCAGAATCACCGGCGACTCCGCCCGACCGTATTCCCCTGCACTTCCTGGGTCCCGAGGGGACCTTCACCCACCAGGCCGCCCTTGAGGCCGCCAACCTCATGGCAACAAGGCTGGGCTGCCAGGCGGAACTTAAGCCCTGCACGGATGCGGCTGCCATTGTGGCCGCCGTGGAGGAGGGCCGGGGCTGGGGGGTGCTGGCCTGGGAGAACAACGTGGAGGGCCATGTGGTGCCCAACATGGACGCCCTGATCGACGCTCAATCGGTAGCGGGCTTCGGCATGGTCCGTCTGCCCATCGTCTTCGATGCCTTCGTCCGGGTCGACCATGGCCCCCTGCGCCAGGTCGGCGCCCACCCCCACGGACTGGCCCAGTGCAAGGGCTTCATCAAAGAGACCGGCCTCAATCCAGTGCCGACCAACTCCAACGCTGCGGCCTGCCGTGATCTGGGCCCCGATCAGGTGGCTCTGGGGCCGCGCATCTGCGGGAGCCTCTACGGTCTGGAGACCTACCGGCGTGAGGTGCAGGACTATCAGGGGGCCCGCACCGACTTTCTTGTGCTGGCTCCCCGGGATCAGGCCGCCGGGCTGGCGCGCCGCCTGGCACCGGGCGGGGATTTCGAGTCCATTGTCACTTTTATCCCCCTGAATACCGGGCCGGGCGTGCTGGCCAACCTGCTGGACCGTCTGCGTGATGCGGGCCTTAACATGACCTCTTTCATGTCCCGGCCCATCAAGGGGCACGACGGGACCTACAGCTTCGTAGCCAGCATCGACGCCGCACCGTGGCAGAAGGGGCTCCATCAGGTGCTTGCCGACCTGCTGGAAAGGGGGGACTGGCTCAAGACCCTGGCGGTCCATCCGCGCACCCCGCATCCAGCGCCCCCCATCCGTGAATGGATGCTGCCCAGGGCGGGGGCATTCCGGGGTGAGGACCCCGATTCCGAGACGATCAGCAAGGAGTTGTTATGGTAGATGAATCCGCGCCCTTCCCACACATGGACCTGTCCGGGCCCGAGCACATGCACCCGATAGCGGGCATGGCCGCCTCACCGGTGCTGACCTCGGCCCACAAGATCGCCGTTGCGGGACTGGGTCTGATCGGGGGATCGTTGGCCCGCCGCCTGGCCGCCCGGGGTCGGTTCGTGATCGCCTGGAACCATAACGACCGTCCTTATGAGCAGGCCCGCAGCCAGGGAATCCATTGCGTGGACACCCTGGAGGAGCTGGCCAAGGGCAAGGCAGACGTGCTGGTGCTGGCCACCCCCTTGCGGGCCATGCCCGACGTGCTCCAGGCCCTGGCCCCGGTGCTGACCCGTGGCACCACCCTGACGGACGTGGGCAGTGTCAAGGGTCCGGTCCGCAGGCAGGTCGAACAGGCCGGTCTGGCCGATCGCTATGTAGGCGCCCATCCCATGGCCGGCAGCGAGGGCTCCGGCTATGAGGACTCGGACCCGGCCCTCTTGGAAGATGCCCTTTGGGCACTCTGTGTCGATGAGCATACGGATTACAGCCGTTTTCTGACCGTGGCCGATATGGTCACCCAGGGGCTGGGCAACCGGCTGATCGCCCTGGACGATGCCACCCACGACAGGGCCGCGGGACTGATTTCGCACATGCCCCATGTGGTGTCGACCGCCCTGGCCAACATGCTGACGAAATCGCCCGACCGTCGTGTGGCCTCGGCTCTGGCGGCCGGATCCTGGCGGGACATGACCCGTGTGGCCCTGACCGATCCGGAAAGGACCCGGGCCATGGTGGAGGAGAACGCCGACCAGGTGGCCGACCTTCTGGATGCCCTGGTCGAGAATCTGCAGGGCATGGCTTCGCTTCTGCGGGACCAGGGGCCGGAGGCCGACGAAAAGCGTCGGAGCTTCTTCCTCCAGGCGGACCCCTTCCGACGCTACAAGGCGGCCCTGGGCGACCAGGAGCAGATGCCCACAACTGATCTGGAATTGGACCCGCAGGAGGGCAGGTGGCGGCAGGAGCTGCTGGATTCGGCCCTGCGCGGCGAGCAGGTATCGGCCTTCCTGACGACCAGCCGGGCCCGGGTGCTGCACCCGCCGGTCATCGACTGAAATTCGGAGGGTCCGGTCTGGGCGAGCGGCGTTCCGGGACCGGCTTCAGCGCCACCATGTCTGCCGCCTTAAGGGTCACGCGCTCCCCGGGACGCGACCCATTGGCCGCCGGATCCCTGTCCAGGATCAGCCGATGCCCGTCCCAGTCGACCACATGTCCTACGTAGTCGCGGAACTTGGGCCTTCCGTCTTCCGGGTCCTGTCCCAGGGCAATCCTGACCACCAGCCGTGCTCCGGCCGGTATGGTTGCTGGCAAACGCATGGCCATCCACCTCCTGGGTCAGTATCGCCTGCGGCTGCGACGAGGGTGTAAGCGCCTAGACTGTATTGCACAGCCAAGTGAAGGGAGCGCCCGTAGTGGACCAGGATCTGCAAGACTTCACCGACTATCTTTCCCGGGTGGCAGGCAAGAGTCCCAACACCGTGCGTTCCTACCGGGCCGATCTGGCGGGCTTTCTGCACCTGATGCACCTGGATGGCATCGATGACCCAGCGCAGATCGACCTGGCCACCATCAGGTCCTGGCTGGCTCACGAGGCAGCCACTCACGCCCGCTCGACCATGGCCCGGAAGACGGCCGCACTGAGATCCTTCTTCGGTTGGCTGAGCAGACATGGCCGGATTGAGACCGACCCCACCCTGGCCCTGAGCAGTCCCAAGCAGTCCGAGCACCTTCCACGGATCCTGACGCACGACCAGGCCCGCACCCTGATGGATACTGTCGACCAGGATCCGGTCGAGCACCGGGAGGACGAGAAAGTTCAGGCGGCCCTGCAGGTGCGGGACGCGGCCATGCTGGAGCTGCTGTACGCCACGGGCATGCGTGTGGCCGAGCTGTGCGGGCTGGACCTGGATGACGTGAACAGGCGCAGCCGCACTGTGAAGGTCCTGGGCAAGGGTTCCAAGGAGCGGGTCCTGCCCTATGGCCTGCCCGCCGATCGAGCCCTGGATCGCTGGCTGGGGGAGGGGCGGCCGGTCCTGGCGGGCGCAAGGGCCAAATCGGCCCGCAAGGCAGGTCAGGCCCTCTTCCTGGGTCAGCTGGGCGGCAGAGTTGGCCAGCGCCAGGTCCGCAAGGTGGTCCACCAGGCGGCCGGTCAGGCCGGTGTGCCCGACATCGCCCCCCACGCCCTGCGGCACTCGGCCGCCACGCATATGCTGGATGGGGGAGCCGACCTGCGCGAGGTTCAGGAGATGCTGGGCCACTCCTCCCTGCGAACCACCCAGCGCTACACCCACGTCTCCATCGAGCAGCTGCGGGCCCGGTACAGGCAGGCGTTTCCCCGGGCCTGAGATTCGGCAAGTGAGACGAGACCTGTCCTGTGAAACATACTGGTATCAGAATGTGGCGTATCGCAGCCTACACGTCGGTCAAGGAAGGGCGGTCAGGAACCTTCGAGGTGTACGCGCGACGGTGAGAACCAGCTCAAGGGGGCAGTAGCCATGAAGAAGGGTTCACAGCTTACGCTCGTATCCGCAACCATCTGTGCCTTGGTGCTCTTGGCAAGCGGCTGCGGCAGTGGCAGCGGCACCAACACCGAGGGTGCCGAGCAGTCGTCCGGCAGCCAGGCCAGCAACAACGCCGTGGTCTCGGTCCACGGATGTGAGCCCGCCCAGCCGCTCATTCCCAGCAGTACGGCGGAGAGCTGCGGCGGGCAGGTCGTAAACGCCATCAACTCCAGACTGGTCCGCTTTGACGACCAGGGCAAGGCCCGCAACGATCTGGCTTCGGAGATCAAGGGCAACGACGACATGTCCCAATACAAGATCACTTTGGCTGATGGGCGCAAGTTCTCGGACGGCACCCCCATCACGGCCAAGTCCTTCACCAAGGCCTGGTCCTGGAGCGCCAACGTGACCAACGGTCAGCTGAACGCCAGCTTCTTCGCCAACATCAAGGGCTTTGAGAACCTGCAAAGGCAGGGCGTGCCTGCGGATGCCCAGTTCTCCGGATTGAAGGTCATCGATGAAAAGACCTTCACCGTGGACCTCAGCTCGTCCTCATCCACCTTCCCCATCCAGGTGGGCTACATGGCCTTTGCGCCCCTGCCCGAGTCCTTCTACAAGGATCCCAAGGCCTTCGGGGAGAACCCGGTCAGCTCGGGTCCCTACAAGTTTGAGTCCTGGCAGCACAACGCCCTGATCAAGCTTGGCAGGAACAGCGACTACGACGGGGAGGTCAAGGTCCAGAACGGTGGCATCGACTACAAGGTCTACACCGACCTTGGTTCCGCCTATTCGGATGTGCAGGCGGGCAACCTGGATGTGATCGACAGGATCCCCACCTCTGCTGTCAAGACCTTCATGACCGACAGCATGGTGCAGAGCTACAACAAGCCCGGATCCGGTCTGCAGATGTTCACCATCCCCACCGCCATGGAGCACTTCGGCCAGGATCAGGAGGGTCATCTGCGCCGCCAGGCCATCTCCATGGCCATTGACCGCAAGATGCTGATCGACAAGGTTCTGGGCGGCCTGGGCGTGCAGCCCACCGACTTCACTGCACCTACCATCCCGGGCTATGCCAAGAGCCTCAAGGGTTCGGACAACATCAGGTACAGCGCCAAGAAGGCCAAGGAGTACTGGTCCAAGGCCGACGCCATCAGCCAGTGGCCGGCCGACAGGACTTTCAGGATGCTCTACAATGCAGACGGCAGTGCCAAGGATTTCTATGACGGCATGGCCAATTCCATCAAGAACACGCTTGGAATCAAGGCCGAGGCCACCCCCGTGCCCACCTTCAGCGAGTTTCGTGGCAACATCAAAAAGCGCCTTTACAATGATGCGGCCTTCAGGTCATCCTGGTCGCCCGACTACCCATCGCCTGAGACCTACCTGATGAGCAACTTCGCAAGCTCTGCGGCCGACGGCAACGGGTCCAACGACGGCGACTACAAGAATCCCAAGTTCGACGCCCTGCTGCAGCAGGCAGCCAAGGCCAAGGACACCGATGAGGCCAACAAGTTCTTCCAGCAGTCGGAGGAGATCCTCCTGAAGGACATGCCGGCGGTGCCGCTCTACTACGCCAACAACACCGGCGCCTCCGCCAAGAGGGTCCACGGTATGCGTCTGGGCTGGGACGGCTTCCCGATCTTCGCGGAGCTGTCCAAGGACCAGTGATGTCGAATAGCTGCGGGCCCGCGACCGGCAAATGAGATGAGACTTGCTTTACGAAACATCCTCGTACCAGAATATGGCGTATTGTGGCTTACACGTCGGTCAGGGACCCTTGAGGTTCGGTCATCCCGGTGTCCTTGGTTGCAGACGTGATGTTGACACTCGGTAAATATATAAACATAGGAGCAGCAGCAATGAAGAAGGGTTCACAGCTTACGCTTGTATCCGCGACCATCTGCGCCTTGGCGCTTTTGGCCAGCGGCTGCGGCGGTGGTTCAGACACCAAGGGCGATCAGCAATCGTCCAGTAGCCAGTCGGGCAACAATACCGTCGTTTCGGCCCATGGGTGTGAGCCGGCCAAGCCGCTCATCCCCAGCAACACAGTCGAGAGCTGTGGCGGGCAGGTGGTGGACGCCATCAACTCCAAGCTGGTCCGCTTCGACAACCATGGCAAGGCCCACAATGATCTGGCTTCGGAGATCAAGGGCAACGAAGACATGGATCAATACAAGGTCACCCTGGTCGATGGGCGCAAGTTCTCGGACGGCACCCCCATCACGGCCAAGTCCTTCACCAAGGCCTGGTCCTGGGCGGCCAATGTGAACAATGGCCAGCTGGGATCCAGCTTCTTCGCCAACATCAAGGGTTATGACGATCTGCAGAAGCAGGGCGTGCCTGCGGATGCCCAGCTGTCCGGCCTGAAGGTCATCGATGACAAGACCTTCACCGTGGATCTGAGCTCGCCCTCGTCCACCTTCCCCATCCAGGTGGGCTACACCTCCTTTGCGCCGCTGCCTGAGTCCTTCTACAAGGACACCAAGGCCTTCGGGGAGAACCCGGTCAGCTCGGGTCCCTACAAGTTCGATTCCTGGCAGCACAACACCATGATCAAGCTTCGCAAGAACACCACCTACAAGGGTGATGTCAAGATTCAGAACGGCGGCATCGACTATAAGGTCTACACGGATGTCGCCTCGGCCTACGCCGATGTGCAGGCAGGCAATCTGGATGCAATCGATACCGTCCCCACCTCGGCCCAGAAGACCTTCATGAAAGACAGTCTGGTCAAGGGCTACAACGAGCCCGGCTCCGTCCTGCAGATGTTCACCATTCCCACCACCATGGAGCACTTCGGCCAGGACGAGGAGGGCCACCTGCGCCGTCAGGCCATCTCCATGGCTCTGGATCGCAAGATGCTGATCGACAAGGTTCTGGGCGGTCTGGGCGTGCAGCCCACCGACTTCACCGCACCGACCATCCCTGGCTACTCCAAGAACCTCAAGGGGTCCGATAACCTGAAGTACGATGCCAAGAAGGCCAAGGATGCTTGGGCCAAGGCCGATGCCATCAGCAAGTGGCCTGCCGACAAGAGCTTCCAAATGGTCTACAACGCCGATGGTGGTGCCAAGGACTTCTATGACGGCATGGCCAACTCCATCAAGAACACACTGGGGATCAAGGCCGTGGCCACCCCTGTGCCCACCTTCAGCGAGTTCCGTGGCAACGTCAACAAGCGCGCCTACAAGGATGCGGCCTTCCGGTCGGCCTGGTCGCCCGACTACCCCTCTCCCGAGAGCTACCTGCTGAGCAACTTCGCCAGCTCGGCGGCCGACGGCAACGGGTCCAACGACGGCGATTACAAGAACCCGAAGTTCGACGATCTGCTGAAGCAGGCTGCCAAGGCCAAGAACACCGACGAAGCCAACAAGCTTTTCCAGCAGGCCGAGGAGATCCTCCTGCAGGACATGCCGGCTGTGCCGCTCTACTACGCCAACAACAAGGGTGCGTCAGCCAAGAATGTGCAGGGATTGACTCTGCGCTGGAACAGCTACCCGAACTTTGCGGAGTTGTCCAAGAAGCAGTGATGATCGTGCCGGAAACGGCATAATCCGTCGTCGCTGACCCGGCCGGATCCGCACCAAAGCGGATCCGCGCCCGGGTCTTATGCACTGGCGGCGGATTCGGGAAACCAACCAAAGGAAAGAGCAGTATATATGAAGAAGCAATCGGCCCTGACCATTGCTGGCGCCGGACTGTGCGTCATGGCGCTCACGCTGGGCGCCTGCGGGGGATCCGGCGGATCCGACTCCTCTGCCAAGGGGACCAACGGCGGCAGCTCGAACGCCGTCATCTCGGTCTTCAACCCTGAGCCGGCCAATCCGCTCATCCCCAGCATGACCAACGAGGTGGGCGGTGGCAACCCCATCGACATCATGTTCTCCAAGCTGGTCCGCTTCGACGACAAGGGCAAGCCGGCCAACGAGATCGCCAAGCAGATCAAGGCCAACGAGGACAACACCCAGTACACCGTGACCATCAACGACGGCTGGAAGTTCTCGGATGGCACCCCGGTCACCGCACAGTCCTTCACCAAGGCCTGGTCCTGGGCGGCCAACATCGCCAACAAGCAGCTGGGTTCCAGCTTCTTCGCCAACATCAAGGGCTATGACGACCTGCAGAAGGAAGGCACCCCTGGCGATGCGCAGCTGTCCGGCCTGAAGGTCATCGACGACAAGACCTTCACCGTGGATCTGACCTCGCCATCCTCCACCTTCCCCATCCAGGTGGGCTACACCGCCTTTGCCCCGCTGCCCGAATCCTTCTACAAGGACACCAAGGCCTTCGGCGAGAAGCCGGTGACCGTGGGACCCTACAAGTTCCAGTCCTGGGAGCACAACAAGTCCATCAAGCTGGTCAAGGATCCCGCCTACAAGGGCGGCATCAAGGTCAGGAACGGCGGCGTTGAGTTCCGCGCCTACACCGATGCCACCGCAGCCTACCGCGACGTGCAGGCCGGCAACCTGGATGTGCTGGACACCCTGCCTGCTTCGGCTCGCAAGACCTTCCAGACCGACAACACGGTCCAGGCCATCAACGACCCGGGCTCGGTCATCCAGATGTTCACCATCCCGACCTACATGAAGCACTTCGGCCAGGATCAGGAGGGCAAGCTCCGTCGTCAGGCCATCTCCATGGCCATCGACCGGCCGACCATCATCAAGAAGGTGCTGTCCGGAACCGCCAAGGAAGTCCACGACTTCACCGCCCCCGTCATCCCCGGCTATTCGACCAGCATCAAGGGATCCGACGTGCTCAAGTACAACCCGTCCAAGGCCAAGGAGCTCTGGGCCGAGGCCAACAAAATCTCCCCCTGGGGCGAGGGCGACACCTTCAAGATCGCCTTCAACGCCGACGGCGCCCACAAGGAGATCTACGACGCCGTCACCAACTCTATCAAGAACGCCCTGGGCATCCAGGCTGCGGGCAACCCTCTGCCCACCTTCAGCGAGTTCCGCTCCAACGTGCAGAACCGCAAGTTCACCGACTCGGCCTTCCGCTCGGGTTGGCAGCCTGACTACCCCTCGCCCGAGAGTTACCTGTCCAGCAACTTCGCCAGCTCGGCAGCCAATGGCAACGGGTCCAACGACGGCGACTACAAGAACCCCGAGTTCGACGGCCTGATGGACAAGGCGGCCTCCGCCAAGAACATCGACGAGGCCAACAAGATCTACCAGCAGTCCGAGGAGCTGCTCTTCCGCGATCTGCCCGCGGTCCCGCTCTACTACCAGAACTCCAACGGCGTGGCCGCCAAGAACATCAAGGGATTCTCCTTCACCTGGAAGGGAACCCCCGCCTACTACAACCTCAGCAAGTGAGGTGACGGGAGCCTGAATCCCGCACCTTAAAACCGACACCGCCCGGGCCGGCGCGGAAGGATCCACTCCGCGTCGGCCTTGGTGTTCCTGCACCCCTGTTGAGGTGTGCTGGTAGACTCAAACAAGAATTTTTGCGGCGGCCCCGATCCCCATGCCGATCCCGGTCGCGGATGACAAAGGAGAATAGCCGATGGGAAAATATCTTCTGCGACGTATTCTGCAGATGATCCCCGTCGTTCTCGGCACGACACTGCTGATATACGCGCTGGTCTTCGCGCTCCCTGGCGACCCTGTGGCCGCCATGTTCGGAGACAAGCCGGTCAACCAGGCCGTTGCCGCACAGATACGCTCGGAATACAATCTCGACAAGCCCTTCATCGTGCAGTACGTGCTCTTCCTGAAGAATGCGCTGACCCTGAACTTCGGCAACACCTTCGCCGGCCAGCCCGTGATCAGCGTGATCGGCAGGGCCTTCCCGGTGACCATCAAGCTGGCCCTGATGGCCTTCGTCTTCGAGGGCGTCTTCGGCGTGATCTTCGGCATCATCGGCGGTCTGACCAAGGGCAAGTGGTCGGACAACATCATCCTGGTCCTCTCACTGCTGCTGATTTCGGTGCCCACCTTCGTCACCGGCTTCATCCTGCAGTACCTGTTCGGCGTCAAATGGCATCTGCTGCCAGCCACGGCCGGGGCCAATCCGGGCTTCATTGACCTGCTCATGCCGGCCATCGTGCTGGGATCGGTTTCCATGGCCTCCATCATCCGTCTGACCAGGACGGAGATCACCTCCAACATTTCCGAGGACTACGTGCGCACGGCCCGGGCCAAGGGCATGAGCAACCGGTCCGTCATCGTACGGCATGTGCTGCGCAACTCCCTGATCCCCGTGGTCACCTACCTGGGCGCCGACATCGGCGGGCTGATGGGCGGGGCCATGATCACCGAGCGCATCTTCAACATCCAGGGTGTGGGCAACACCCTCTACCAGGCCATCCTCAGGGGCGAAGGCACCCTGGTGGTCTCCATCGTGACCATTCTGGTCCTGATCTTCGTCATCACCAGCCTCCTGGTCGACCTGCTCTACGCAGTGCTCGATCCGCGGATTCGGTATGCGTGAGGGAGAGGGACCGACTATGAGTGAAACGGCAATGAACGAGTCAAGCGAACAGAACGAAAGCCAGGCCCGCGTCTACTTCCCCGACCCCTTGCCGGGGCAGGAGCGGTTCGTGGCCCCCATCGACGAGACGCCCCTGCGCGAGGTGGACTCGGTGGATGAGGATGTGCCGCCCACCAGCATGTGGGCCGATGCCTGGAAGACCCTGAGGCGCAACCCGCTCTTCATCATCTCCGCAATCCTGGCGATTGTGGTCATCCTGGTGGCCCTCTTCCCCAACTTCTTCGCCAAGCAGGACCCCATGGCCTGCAGCCTGTCCAACTCCCTGGAACCGGGCAGGGCCGGTCATCCCTTCGGCTTCGACCTGCAGGGCTGTGATGTCTACAGCCGAGTCATCCACGGGGCCCGGACCTCGGTGGCAATCGGCATCATGACCACCATCCTGGTCACCGTCTTGGGCGGCCTCGTCGGCGCAATCGCCGGATTCTTCGGGGGCTGGGTCGACGCAGTGCTCAGCCGCATCACCGACATCTTCTTCGCCATCCCCATGATCCTGGGCGCAATCGTGCTCCTGCAGATGTTCCGTACCTCCACCTCACTGTGGAAGATCATCCTGACCCTGACCCTCTTCGGCTGGGTCAACATGGCACGTATCACCCGAAGCGCCGTCCTGGAGGCCAAGAACCTGGAGTTCAACACCGCATCCACGGCCCTGGGCTCCACGCCCCTGCGCAACCTCTTCCGGCACATCATCCCCAACTCCCTGGCCCCGGTCATCGTCATGGCCACCATGTCGCTGGGCACCTACATCGTCTCTGAGGCCACGCTGAGCTTCCTGGGCATCGGACTGCCCTCCACCGTGGTCTCCTGGGGTGGGGACATCTCGACGGCCCAGAATCTCCTGACCACCAACCCCTCGGTCCTCTTCTATCCCTCCGCAGCCCTGGCCATCACCGTGCTGGCCTTCATCATGATGGGCGACGCGGTCAAGGATGCATTGGATCCCAAGAGCAGAACGGCCTGAGTGGAGGAAGCATGACTGAAGCAGACAAGAACATGACCACCAATCAGCAGCAGCCCCTGCTCGACGTGCGTGACCTGCAGGTGGACTTCACCGCCGATGGGCGCACCGTCCACGCGGTTCGCGACGCCTCCTTCAACGTCTACCCCGGCCAGTGGGTGGCCATCGTGGGGGAGTCCGGCTCGGGCAAGTCCACCTCGGCCATGGCTGTGCTGGGTCTTCTGCCCGGTACCGGCAAGGTGACCGGTGGCAGCATCCGGCTCAAGGGCCGCGAGCTGGTGGGGCTGGACCGCAAGGACTACGAGGCGCTGCGAGGCTCCCAGGTGGGCCTGGTCCCGCAGGACCCCATGAGCAATCTGAATCCGGTCTGGCGTATCGGTTCCCAGGTCAAGGAGGCGCTGACCGCCAACCACATGGACATCTCCCGGGAGAAGCGCTCCCGGCTGGCCAAGGCCCTGGCCGGCGATGAAGAGGTGAAGTTGAAGAAGTCCGACGACGAGCTCTTCATCTCCTCCAAGGACCTGCCCGGTCTGCTCGAAGCCGCTCGTCAGGCCCTGAGCGATGCCGGAGTCGCCGATGCGGACAAGACCATGGAGGCCATGAAGGCCGAGTGGGATGTGGGCTCCGAGACCCGCTGGGGCGTGGCCAAGTCCCTGATCGACGCCGGTGTGGATGATGACAAGGCCTGGGAGTTGGCCAAGGAGCATGTGACCGGCTCGGACATGAACGACCGCATCGCCGGCCTGCTGTCGGAGGCCGGGCTGCCCGAGGCCGCCACCAGGGCCCGGCAGTATCCGCATGAGTTCTCCGGCGGCATGCGCCAGCGTGCCCTGATCGCCATCGGCCTGGCCTCCCGGCCCGACCTGCTGATTGCGGATGAGCCCACCAGCGCCCTGGATGTGACCGTCCAGAAGCGGATTCTGGACCACCTGCGCAGTCTGACCGAATCCCTGGGCACCGCCGTGCTCTTCATCACCCACGACCTGGGCCTGGCGGCCGAGCGCGCCCAGCACATCGTGGTCATGTACCGGGGCCAGGTGGTGGAGTCCGGGCCCAGCCTGGAGGTCCTGCAGCACCCCCAGCATCCATACACCAAGCGGCTGGTTCAGGCCGCGCCCTCGCTGGCCTCCCAGCGCATCATCTCCGCCAAGCAGCGCGGTCAGGATGCCGAGGGCCTGCTGGAGCACCACGTCAAGGGCGAGAGCACCCTGGAGCGCAGCGAGCACGTCATCACCGTGGAGCACCTGACCCGCGAGTTCAGGCTGCCCCGGCGCAAGGAGATGTTCAAGGCCGTGGACGACGTCTCCTTCTCGGTCAAGCGGGGGACCACCCTGGCCATCGTGGGGGAGTCCGGCTCGGGCAAGTCCACCGTGGCCAACATGGTCCTGCACCTGCTCAAGCCCACCTCGGGTCGGGTGACCTACGAGGGCCAGGACATCGCCGGCTTCGGCAGCCGTCAGCTCATGGAGTTCCGCCGGCACGTGCAGCCGGTCTTCCAGAACCCCTACGGCTCCCTGGACCCCATGTACTCCATCTACCGTTCCATCGAGGAGCCCCTGCGCATCCACAAGATCGGCAACGCCAAGTCCCGGCAGAAGCGGGTCAAGGAGCTGCTGGACATGGTGGAGATGCCTGAATCGGTCATGGGGCGCTACCCCAACGAGCTCTCCGGCGGACAGCGTCAGCGCATCGCCATCGCCCGGGCCATGGCCCTGAATCCGGATGTGATCATCTGCGACGAGGCCGTCTCCGCCCTGGACGTGCTGGTCCAGGATCAGGTGTTGCGGCTGCTCAACGACCTGCAGGCCGAACAGGGGCTGAGCTACCTGTTCATCACCCACGATCTGGCCGTGGTCAGGCAGATCGCCGACGAGGTGGTGGTCATGCAGCATGGCCGGCTGGTGGAGCACGCCACCACCGACGAGGTCTTTGACCACCCACAGCGCCAATACACCAAGGATCTGCTGGACGCCATCCCCGGCGGCAAGCTGCGCCTGGGTCTTGACTAGTCATCCTTTGCACAGACTCACAAGGAAATGAGGCATCATGGGATTGTTCGGTTTCGGCAGGAAACACGCCAAGCAACGGGCCGAGGAGGACGTCGGGGATCAGAAGGACCAGTCCAAGGAGCTCGACAAGTCCGATCAGACCTCTCAGGAGGACCGCGATGAGACGGCTGCGGAGCAGGACGAGGCCGAGCAGAGCGGGAAGGGTCCCTGGGACAGCCTGGACCCCGAGGCCCCCGACACCGATGAGTACCTGGACATCGGCGCCCTGATGCTGCCCTTCCTTCAGGGCAGCGAGCTGAGGCTCAAGGCCAACTCGCAGACCGGAGACGTGCTGGGAGCCACCATCACCTACAAGTCCTCCAGTCTGGAGCTGGAGCCCTTCGCGGCACCCAAGTCCCTGGGGCTCTGGGATGAGGTCCGGGCCGATCTGCTCAAGGCCAACCCCTCCTGCAAGGAGGTGGACGGCGTCTTCGGCAAGGAGCTGACCCTGCCCGTCAAGGTCAAGGGCAAGAACCTGCTGACCCGGGTGGTGGGTATCGATGGACCCCGCTGGATGCTGCGAGGCATCTTCTCCGGCCCGGCAGCCAAGGGCGGCAAGGAGAAGGATGTCCTGGACGGCTACCTGGCCGACCTGGTGGTGGTCCGCGGCGATGAGCCCCTGGCCCCCCGTGACCTGGTTCCCATGCATGCGCCCATCACCCCCAACCAGCGCCGTGGTGAAGCCGAAGACTCGGAGTCCAAGGACGATGAGGGAGCCCAGATCCCCGGCAGGCCCGAAGGCCCCTTCGACTCGGACCAGCAGACCGAGGTGAAGACCACACTGTCGCGCGGACCCATGTTCTCGGAGGTCCGCTGAGGCTGTGAAGCAGAAGCATTCCGGGCTGGCAGCGCTGGCCGACGACGATTTCTCCGTCATGGAGGCCATCGGCGGATGGCGGGGGATTGTCGAGTCGCTGCTGCCAGGGCTGGTATTTCTGGTCTTCTTCCTGGTGACCGGCCGTCTGGGGCTGACCGTGGCGGTTTCGGCGGCCCTGGCCCTGGTGCAGCTGATGATTCGCCTGATCCAGCGGCAGTCCTTTTTGGGGGCGCTGACCGGTCTGCTTTCGGTGGGCATCTGCCTGGTGGCCGCATGGCTGACCAGGGATGCCCGCAACTATTATCTGCCAGGATTTCTGACCAACGGATTCTGGATCATCGTTCTGGGTGCCTCGCTGCTGGCACGGATGCCCGGCATCGGCCTGCTGGTGGAGTACCTGCGCCGTCCTGTCGTCTCCGGCTGGAGGCAGTGGCTGGCCTCCTGGCGAAGTGAATCCGACCTGGTACGGGCCTATACCCAGGCCACCATGGTCTGGATTGCCGTCTTCGCGTTGCGCTTGCTGGTCCAGGTGCCGCTCTACCTGGCCGGTTCCGTGGGGCTGCTTGGTGCCGCACGCCTGATACTGGGCCTGCCCCTGTTTGCCCTGGGCATCTGGGTCAGCTGGCTGCTGATCGGGGGCCCCTACCATCGTCGCCAGGCCGACCAGGGTCAGACCGATCAGGAGGTTCATACCGATCATGACTGAAACCAGGGTTCGTCTGCGCATCGAACGCTATGCCGACCAGGGCCGTTGTGTCAGCCACCTGGAGGACGGCCGGGTGGTCTTCGTCCGCTTTGCCCTGCCCGGGGAGCTGGTGGAGGTCCTCTTGGATGAGCCTCACGGCCGGGCCGGCAGATTCGCCACGGGCGAGGTCACCCAGGTGCTTGAGGCCAGTCCTGACCGCCGCCAACCCGTCTGGCCTCTGGCTGGACCCTTGGCCTGGGGAGGAGGCCTGGGCGGGGCCGATCTGATTCATGTCAGCCTGCCCGGTCAGCTGACCTGGAAGGCTGATCTGATCAGTCAGCAGATGTCCCGCCTGGGCGGGATGGACGTCCAGGTGCCGGTGGCCCGGGTTCCGGGTGATGAGGAGCTGGGCGGCCTGCACTGGAGGACCCGAATCGAGCTGGTGGCCGACGAACAGGGCCGCCCCTCCATGCGTCGGCGGGGTTCGCATGACCGTCTGCCGATTCAGACCATGCCCCTGGCCACCCAGGAGCTGCTGGACCTGGCCGACGAACTGGGCATCTGGGAAGGCGGCCTGCCCGCCGGTGCCCGCATACGCCTGGCCGTGCCCCAGCCGCGCGACGGGGGACCGGTCGGCGACAACTACGCCCTGCTGGTGGATGGCCGCCTGAGCAAGGGGAGCCGCCTGCTGACGGAGCGGCTGGAGGCCGGAGCAGGACCTGAGTACCAGGTTCGGGCCGACGGGTTCTGGCAGGTCCACCGTCAGGCACCGGTCGTGCTGACCAAGGCGGTCCTGGACCAGGCCAGGCAGGCCCTGGACGGGGTCGCCGAACCGGTCATCTGGGACCTCTACAGCGGATCAGGGCTCTTCACCCTGCCGTTGGCCGCTCTGGCCGACGGACGGGCCCGGCTCCTGGCCGTGGAGGGATCCGCCGGAGCCATTGCCAGCGCGAAACACAACGTGAAGCAGGCCGGACTGGACCGGGTGCTTTTGCGTCGAGGGGACGTGGCCAAGGTCCTGGCTGGCGGTGCGCCCAAGGGGCTGGGCCATCCCGACCTGGTCCTGCTGGATCCGCCCAGGGCCGGCGCCAAGGCTCAAGTCTGCCGACTGCTGGCCGCCAGCGGGGCGGGGACCATCATCTATGTGGCCTGCGATCCGACCAGCCTGGCCAGGGATACAGCCACCCTGATCTCCCTGGGCTACAGCCCCAAGCACCTTGAGGCCTTTGACATCTACCCGATGACCCACCACGTGGAGACCGTGGCGGTCTTCACCCGCACGGCGGGAAGGCAGCGCTGACATGATCCGCGCCGGGCGGGTCTTGGCAGTGGTCAGGCGGCTGGCGGGCCTGCTGCTGGCGGTCGCCCTGCTGGCAGGCCTGCCCACGCTGACCGGATGCGCCCCCAAGGACAGGGCTGTGGGCGACTCCTGGCACGAGGGCACCGTGCCCCACGACGGCGTGGATCGCTCCGACACACTCGTGGCTTTGATTGGCTGCCCGCAGAAGGGCGAGAAAGACCCGGATGCCGGTCTGGACAGCCGCATCCTGGCATCTTTGAAGGCCGAGCGCATGAAGGGCTATTTCTCCTCGGCGCAGTCCACCAGCGATCAGCAGGATGGGGTGCAGGATGCCATCAACCGGGGTGTCAGCCTGATTCTGATCCGTCGGCCCGGCGCCGGCGACTGGGCCCCCGCCCTGAAGGCAGCCCGGAAGGCGGGCATTCCTGTGGTAGAGTTCGCTCAAAGCGCCAAGGCTTGGACCCCTGACCCAGGTAGGCTCTACTATGCGGCTACGGTCCACCCGGTGGATCCTGCCGGGCATCCGCACACGCCCTTGCTGGCCGATGCCCTGCAGACCATTGTGGACGACGGACCGCATGCAAGAATCATGGCCGTGCGCCTGAGCGCCGACTGAGAGGGGGCCGAGAATGAGCACAGGAAGTGAGCAAGAGCAGACAGCGGGCACAACGGCGGGCACAGGCTTTCCGGACACCGACCGGCCGGGGCTGAGCTCCCGGGAGGTGGAGCAGCTGAAGTCCCAAGGCCTGGTCAACGTCTCCCAGGACCAGACTTCACGTAGCCTGGGCCAGATCATCCGCGACAACGTCTTCACCCTCTTCAACGGAATCATCCTGACCGCCATGGTGGTGGTCCTGCTGACCGGCCAGTGGAAGGACGCGGTCTTCGGCCTGGTCATCATCATCAACACCGGCATCGGCGTGGCCACCGAGCTCAAGGCCAAGCACACCCTGGACGGGCTGTCCATCCTGGTGGCCTCCGACTATACGGTGCGCAGGGATGGGCGCAACCTGACCGTGCCCCACGATGACATCGTCAAGGGGGACCTGCTCTGGATTCGCTCCGGGGATCAGGTGCCCGCCGACGCGCAGATCATCGACACCTACGGCCTGGAACTGGACGAGTCCATGCTGACCGGCGAGTCGCGTACGGTCAAGCACAAGCCGGGCGACCAGGTCTACTCTGGCTCCACGGCCGTCTCGGGCATGGCCCTGGCTCAGGTGACCGCCGTGGGCGCCGACTCCTACGCCGCCACGCTGACTGCCAAGGCCAAGGTCTACAAGAAGGTCCGCTCCGACCTGAACGAGGGCATCAACACCATCCTCAAGGTCATGACCGTGGTGGTCATTCCCCTCTGTCTGCTGCTCATCTTCACCCAGATGCGGACCGTGGGCGGCTTCCAGACGGCACTGTCCACCGGAGCCTGGCGGCAGGCCGTGGTGTCCGCCGTGGCCGGGGTGGTGGGCATGATCCCCGAGGGTCTGGTCCTCTTGACCTCCCTGAACTTCGCCCTGGCCGCCATCCGCCTGGCACGGCATCAAACTTTGGTTCAGCAGATGGAGTCCGTGGAGACCCTGGCCCGGGTGGATGCCCTGAATCTGGACAAGACCGGCACCATCACCGACGGGGGCATCGTCTACGACGACCTGCACCCGTTGGCCGAGGATTTGCCGGCCCAGCAGCTGCGGCAGGCCCTGGTGGATGTCTGCGCTGAGGAGAGCCCCAACGCCACCGGCCGGGCCATCCTCAAGGGGATGGATGACCTGCACCCGGACAGGGCCGTCAGTCGCCTGCCATTCTCATCGGCCCGCAAGTGGAGCGCCGTGGCCGACCGGTCCGGAAAAATCTGGTACTTCGGCGCCCCGGAGGTGCTCCTGGCATCCCAGGCGGGTAGCTGGCCCCAGGTGGACCAGCAGGTGGCCGACCTGGCCGACCGTGGCTACCGGGTGCTGATGCTGGCCGCCCCCGACGGGTATCCGAGCACCGACCAGCCTGACTACTTCACCGGCAGCCCCGACCTGCCCGGGAACCTGGAGCCCCTGGCCCTGATCACCTGTTCGGAGCACATCCGCGACGATGCGGCCGAGACCCTGGCCTGGTTCCGCCAGCAGGGCGTGCGTTGCCGGGTCATTTCGGGCGACAACCCGGCCACGGTGGCGGCCATCGCCAACAAGGTGGGCCTGACCGGCGACAGGGCTCCCCGGGCCATGGATGCCCGTCAGCTGCCCAAGGACACGGCAGCCCTGGCCGAGGTCCTGGAGGACGTGGACGTGCTGGGCCGGGTTCTGCCCGACCAGAAGAAGGCCATCGTCCAGGCCCTGCACCTGAAGGGCCATACGGTGGCCATGACCGGCGACGGGGTCAACGACTCCCTGGCCCTGAAGGAGGCGGACCTGGGCATCGCCATGGGCAATGCGGCGGCCGCCACCAAGGCCGTGGCCCAGCTGGTCCTGGTGGATTCGCGCTTCTCCCACCTGCCCGACGTGGTGGCCCGGGGCCGGCAGGTCATGGCCAATATGGAGCGTGTGGCCGGCCTCTTCCTGGTCAAGACCGTCTACTCGGCCCTGATCTCCCTGGGCGTGGTCCTGACCGGCATCCCCTTCCCCTACCTGCCCCGGCACATCACCTACATCGGCGCCCTGACCATCGGCACGCCGGCCTTCTTCCTGGCCCTGGCCCCCAACACCAGGCGCTACCGGCCCGGCTTCCTGAAGCGTGTGGTCACCTTCGCCCTGCCCTCGGGTATCGCCACGGCTTTGATTGTGCTGACGGCGGCCTGGAGCCTGCCCGGCCTGCTGGGACTGGACCTGGCCCGGCCCGTCGACCTGGGGCGTTGGCGTTCGGTCTGCGCCATCGTCCTCTTCTGCATGGGCGTGCTGGTCCTGACCCAGGTGGCCCGGCCCCTGCGCTCCTGGAGGGGCCTGCTGGTCCTCTTCTTCGGCGCAGCCGGGGTGATCGGGGCCCTGATTCCCGTTGTGGCGCGGTTCTTCGCCATCAGCCTGCCCACCGGTCCGGCCCTGGCCGCCACCGTGGCCTTCGCCCTGGCGGGTGCCCTGCTCATGGTCCTGGCCGTCCTGGGCTATCCGGCATGCGCACGTTACATAGGCCAGGTAACACATAGGCGCTAAGAATGAACCTCACAAGCACAGATAAGCGTCACTGACGGCCTGGGGTCCTCCTGCCGCCGGTCCACATGGGCGCAAGGGCAGTGCCTGAGCGTCCAAGGAAGGGGTGGTGCATGTCAGAATCCGCACAAGATGCCGGTCGTTCCAAGCTCAAGGTGGGCTCCGAGGAGTTCGAATACTACCGGATCAGCGACCTGCCGGGCATCGACCACCTGCCATACAGCCTGCGCATCCTGGCCGAGAATCTGCTGCGGCACCAGAACGGGACCACGGTGACCCGGGACCAGCTGGACCAGCTTCTGGACTGGGACCCCAAGGCCCAGCCCGACAGGGAGATCCAGTACAGTCCCGCCCGGGTGCTCATGCAGGACTTCACCGGCGTGCCCTGCATGGTCGACCTGGCCACCATGCGCGATGCCGTAAAAGCCCTGGGCGACGACCCCTCCCTGGTCAACCCGCTCATCCCCGCGCAGATGGTCATCGACCACTCCGTCCAGGTGGACAGCTCCGGCATGCCGGGCGCCCTGGAACACAACATGGACATGGAATACCGGCGCAACAGTGAGCGCTACCGCTTCCTGCGCTGGAGCCAGCAGGCCTTCCAGAACTTCCGCGTGGTGCCCCCGGGCACCGGCATCATCCACCAGGTCAACCTGGAGTACCTGGCCCAGGTGGTCATGCGCAGGGACAGGACCAAGGGGGAGGGGCCGGCCCTGGTCTACCCGGACTCCTGCGTGGGCACCGACTCCCACACCACCATGGTCAACGGCCTGGGCGTGCTGGGCTGGGGCGTGGGCGGCATCGAGGCCGAGGCGGCCATGCTGGGCCAGCCCATCTCCATGCTGGTGCCCCAGGTCCTGGGCTTCAAGCTGACCGGATCCATTCCCGAGGGGGTCACCGCCACCGACGTGGTGCTGACCGTGACCCAGATGCTGCGCGAGGTGGGCGTGGTGGGCCGGTTCGTGGAGTTCCACGGCAAGGGCCTGGCCCAGGTCCCCCTGGCCAACCGGGCCACCCTGGGCAACATGAGCCCTGAGTTCGGCTCCACCTGCGCCATCTTCCCCATCGACCGAATCACCCTGGACTATCTGCGTCTGACCGGCCGCAGCGACGAGCATGTGCGCCTGGTGGAGGCCTATGCCAAGGCCAACGGCCTGTGGATGGACCCGGAGGATGCCGACTGCCCCGAGCCCGAGTATTCCCAGGTGCTGGAGCTGGATCTGTCCACGGTGCGTCCCTCCATTGCCGGCCCCCGCCGGCCCCAGGACCGCATCCTGCTGGACCAGGCCCAGAAGACCTACCATCGGGACCTGAAGGATTACAGCGACCAAGGCAGGGACGCAGACGGCGAGGCTGTGCCCGTCAAGAAAGCCGACGGCAGCGAGTTCAGCCTGCGGGACGGGGATGTGGTCATCGCGGCCATCACCTCATGCACCAACACCTCCAACCCCTCGGTCATGGTGGCCGCCGGTCTGCTGGCCCGCCAGGCGCGCGCCCGGGGCCTCAAGCCCAAGCCCTGGGTCAAGACCTCGCTGGCTCCCGGCTCCCAGGTGGTGACGGACTATCTGAACCGGACCGGCCTGAGCAAGGACCTGGACGCCCTGGGCTTCGAGCTGGTCGGCTACGGCTGCACCACCTGCATCGGCAACTCCGGCCCCCTGGATCCGGCCATCCACCAGGCCATCGCCGACCATGACCTGACGGTGACGGCCGTGCTCTCGGGCAACAGGAACTTCGAGGGCCGCATCAGCCCGGATGTGAAGATGAACTACCTGGCCTCGCCGCCCCTGGTGGTGGCCTACGCCCTGGCCGGCACCATGGACTTCGACCCCTGGAGCGACCCCCTGGGCCAGGACAGCCAGGGCAAGCCGGTCATGCTGGCGGACATCTGGCCCTCCCAGGAGGCCATCGAGTCCGTGGTGGGCACCGCCCTGGACCGGGACATGTACCTGCGCGACTATGTGGACGTCTTCGGCGGGGACGAGCGCTGGCGGAAGCTGGAGGTGCCGGAGGGCGGGCTCTTCCACTGGGATCAGGATTCCACCTACATCCGCCGTCAGACCTTCTTCGACGGCATGAAGGCTCAGCCCGACCCCCTGGAGGACATCCACGGGGCCCGGGTGCTGGCCCTGCTGGGGGATTCGGTCACCACCGACCACATCTCGCCCGCAGGGGCCATCAAGGCCGATGCGCCGGCCGGCCGCTACCTGCAGGAGCACGGCATACCCCCCAGGGACTTCAACTCCTACGGCTCCCGGCGCGGCAACCATGAGGTCATGGTCCGGGGCACCTTCGGCAACATCCGCCTGCGCAACCAGCTGCTGGCCTCGGTGGGGCTGGATGTGCGCCCGGGAGGGTTCACCTACGACTTCCTGAACGGCCAGGAGACGACCATCTTCGAGGCGGCGCAGGACTACGCCAGGCAGGGCACGCCCCTGGTGGTGCTGGCCGGCAGCGAGTACGGCACAGGCTCCTCCAGGGACTGGGCGGCCAAGGGCACCCGGATGCTGGGCGTGCGGGCCGTCATCGCCAGGTCCTTCGAGCGCATCCACCGCAGCAACCTGATCGGCATGGGCGTGCTGCCGCTGGAGTTCCCAGCGGGTCAGTCGGCCCAGAGCCTGGGGTTGGACGGCCAGGAGACCTATGACCTGATCGGCGTCGACGCCTTGAACAGCTCCCTGCCCGAGCAGGTTCAGGTGCGGGCCCAGCGGCCCGACGGCAGCAGGGTGGAGTTTGCGGCCAAGGTTCGTATCGACACTCCTGGCGAGGCCGAGTACTACCGCAACGGCGGCATCCTGCAGTACGTGCTGCGTGGGCTGCTGTCCAGGGCCGATCAGGAGGCCTGAAGATACAAAAATCCCCGCCCCCCGATGCCAGGGGCGGGGATTTTCTTTTTGTCAGTTGCGGTCGCCGACCAGATCCAGGATGTAGAGGAAGAGGTTGACGAAGTCCAGGTAGAGGTTGAGGGCGCAGAGGATGGAGACCCGCTTGATGGCCTCCGGCCCCTGGCTGCGGTAGGTGGCGAAGATGGCCCTGGTCTGCTGGGCGTCATACATGGTCAGCCCGGCGAAGAGGATGATGCCGATGGCCGAGACCACGCGCAGGGCCGTGTTGGAGGGGGCCACGAAGAGCATGACCACCTCGACCAGAATCAGCATGAGCAGGCCGGCCATGAAGATGGACCCCATGCCCAGCATGTTGCGCCGTGTGGTCAGCGCCAGCATGCTGAGGACGAAGAAGAAGCCTGCGGTGATCACCAGGGTCAGCATGATGGAGGGCAGGGAGTAGGTCATGAAGATGGTGCTCAGGGTGAAGCCCATCAGGGCCGCATAGAGGTAGAACATGACCCGGGCGGTGGAGGTGCGCATGCGCATAACCCGGAAGCTCAGAATCATGGCGAAGGCCACCTGGACCACCGCCATGCCGATCCAGCCCAGGGCACCCGTGGCCTGCATGAAGGCCAGGAGCAGTCCGGTGCGGGCAGTCAGATAGGCAGTCAGGGCGGTGACCAGCAGGCCGACGGCCATCTCCGCATAGGCGCGGGACATGGAGACCCGCTCCGCCTTTTCAAAGCTGTATGCTGCGTTGGTGTCGATGGGCGAACCCATACCGTAGGGCTCACCGCCCTGCATGGTCGGCATCGGCTGCTGTGTGTACTGACCGTATGGGGCCTGCGGCCGCGGATTCCCGTTGAAAGCCATCTGCTCCTCCTTGTCTTCCCGTCTGTGGCGGGATGGTCGTCTTGTTCAATTCTACATGGCCGGTTTGGCCATATAACAGGTGTTTGCTCTGGTTGGAATCAGGTGGGGATGGCCGCCATGGCGGGGTGGTTGCATGCCCGTATCCCGCCATGGCGGTTGCCCCTCTCCTGATGTGCCGTCCAGACTTTGCAGGCTGGACGGAGTGTGGTGGGGGCGCGGGAGGGATGTGTCGGCTCTCTTGGGGTTTGAGCCTTGATTGACACGTTTCCTCCCTGCTCCCCCTGTATGGGCCGGGGGCGGGGGGATTGATACGCCGCCCGGCCGCTCTTACTCGTGCGAAGCGTATGACAGCTGGTGTTGTTCCCTGCGGTGGCGGCGGGATGCGAGGACCCCGCCCATGCCGGTCATGCCTGTGGCCAGGGCGAGCAGGATGCCTTCCCCGCCTGCTTGGGGGAGCACGCCTGCGGGCAGGTACGTGTATCGGAGGGAGGTGTCCGGCGTTTGGGGTGCGCCGCCCAGCGTGTAGTCCACGCTGACCGTGACCGTGCCCGGCTGGTGCGCGGGCGTGAACACGGTCACGCTACCTCCATCACCACGCGTCAATCCTGTTGCGGTATTGCTGTCGAATCTGACGCCGGTGATCACCGGTGTCAGGTTGAACGACACCGGCACAGGGACAGGACTCTGAGCTTGATAGTAGGATCCTGTGGGGATGCTGTCGTTGCCGAGTTGGCCATATCTGTTGTGTCCCCAGGCGTAGGCGTTGCCTTCGCTGCCCAGGGCCAGCGAATGATCGCCTCCACCGCTGACCTGGGTGGCTTGCAGTCCTTGGCTCTTGTCGGTGGGGCTGGCGGGGTCGCGCACGCGCGCAGGAACCGGATTCGCATAGGAATTGCTGGTGTTGTTGCCGAGCTGGCCATACGAGTTGTATCCCCAGGCGTAGGTGTTCCCATCGCTGCCCAGGGCCAAGGAATGAGCCCATCCGGCGCTGATCTGTAGGTAGGTGAAATCCTTTGGCAGGTCCGGGTACGTCTTTCGATCAGGCGTCTTCACCCTGACCGGCGCATGCCGCTCGGTGGTCGTCCCGTCGCCGAGCGAGCCAAGGCTATTGTCTCCGCAGGCATAGGCGTTGCCGTCGCTGCCCAGGGCCAGGGAATACTGGTCTCCGGCGCTGACCTGCAGGTAGGTGAAATCCTCAGGCAGGTCCGGGTACGTCTTGCGGTCGGGTGTCTTCACCCTGACCGGCGTAGTCTGGCTGTAGCTGCCGTTGCCGCCGAGTTGGCCAAAGTAGTTGTATCCCCAGGCATAGGCGTTGCCGTCGCTGCCCAGGGCCAGCGAATGTGTCTCTCCGGCGCTGACCTGCACGTAGGCAAAATCCGTAGGCACGCCTGCAAGCTTCCCCACTTTGACCGGCGTAGTCTGGCTGTAGCTGGTCGTCCCGTCGCCGAGTTGGCCATTGCTGTTGTCTCCGCAGGCGTAGGCGTTGCCGTCGCTGCCCAGGGCCAGCGAATAAGAGCTTCCGGCGCTGACCTGCACGTAGGTGAAATCCTTTGGCAGGTCCGGGTACGTCTTGCGGTCGGGTGTCTTCACTCTGACCGGCGTATGCCGGCTGGTGGTCGTCCCGTCGCCGAGCTGGCCACTACCGTTGAATCCCCAGGCGTAGGCGTTGCCGTCGCTGCCCAGGGCCAGGGAATGAGTGGCTCCGCCGCTGACCTGCACGTAGGTGAAATCCGCAGGCAGGTCCGGGTACGTCTTGCGGTCGGGTGTCTTCACTCTGACCGGCGTAGACCGGGCGGTGGTCGTCCCGTCGCCGAGCTGGCCAGCGTTGTTGCGTCCCCAGGCGTAGGCATTCCCGTCGCTGCCCACAGCCAAAGAAAAACCATAGCTGGTGTCTTTTGATCCGCTGATTTGGTTGAACCTGATGCCTCGGCTGGTGTCTGGCGGGGTGATGGTGGTGGATTCCCTGCCCAGCTGGCTGCCCTTGCCGGGGCTGATGCTCCACGTGCTGTTCCGGTCTGCGGGTGTCCACTTGGCGGTCAGGGTCAGGTCCTTGTCGACGGGCTTGCTGAAGTCGTAGGCGACTCCGTCGATGAACCATCCGTCGAACCGGTAGTCTTTGCGCGTCGGGTCGGGCGAAGGTCTTTGCACTCTACCGTACGGGTAGGGGACCTGTTGCAGGTCCGGCGCCTGGCTTTCTCCTCCTGCTGTGTCGAAGCTGACCGTGTATGTGGTGTCTGTCTGTGTGTCTCTGGTCAGCTTCTGGTCGACCGTGTAGTTGAGGCTTCTGTTGAAGGGCTGGCCGTCCTGTTTGCCGATGATAGTGATGGTGGCTTGTCCCGGCTTGTGGGCGGGAGCCTCTGTCTGCCAGGAATCGTCTTTCTTGCTGATTTTGAGCGGCTGGCCGTCCATGCTGGCTGATTCAAGTATGGGGGTGGAGGTGGTGTTGAGTCTGGCTGGCTTGCTGGGATTGCCTTGGGCGTTCAGGCTCCACGTGAATATGCTGCCCTGCTTGTCTATGGCGGTGATTCTGTTGCCGGCTTCGGTGGCCTGCGTGTAGGGCTGGTTCCCGTTGCCTGCGCGCACGGGCCTATTGCCAGGCTTCCAGGACCATACATGGCCGTCCGTGTCGGTGATGATGGCTTGGTCCTTGTTGGTGGTGATCCGGCTGGCCTGCACTCCGTCCGGCAGGCCGGCGGTTGTGGGACTGATTGTGCTGTCGACCAGGTACCAGAGCTGTCCCTTTGAATCCAAGAGAAGGAATCCCCTGCTAAAGGCTTGGGCTTGGACGGTGCGCGTGCCCGGAGCCTGCTTGACGCGTTCGGGTTTGACGCTTCCGGTATTAGCCGTGTCCCAGGTCCAGGCTTGCCCTTCAGCGTCCAGGGCGAGGATGCGGCTGGCGGAGGCGGCAGTGATTACGGCCTGAGTCGTTGCGGGCAGGCTGAGTTTCGCCTGTTCGGCGGGCTTTGGGTTAAGATTCTGCCTGCTTGTCAGTCCAGTTTGGAAGGTGTAGACCTGTCCCTGCTGGTCCACTGCCAAGAGCCGATCGCCGTTCATGCTAATGCGGGTGAACCCGGCGTTATGTTTTGAGTCGAGAATGGTGGGCGTTGCTTGTCCGCTGTTCCAGGTGTAGATGTGTTGGTCGGATCCTAAAGCGGCCTGCCATCGGCTGCCGGTCGCGGCCTGTAGGTAGTGGAACCTGTCGGGAGCCTGGGCGGGGGAGGGCACCTGTTCAGGCGTGCGGTCTTGCGTCCATGTGTAGATGCGGCCGTCGCCGGTAAGGTCGATAAACTGGTCTCCTGCGGCTTGGATGCTGACGTAACAAGGTTCCTGCCTGCCGGGCGGGCTGATGGTCAGCCGTGCGCCGGAGATGGGCCCGCGGTCCGGGCTCAGCGTCCAGTCAGTTATCTTGGTCCACCTGGCTTTCAGCGTCGTGTCTTGGAGGATGGGGGTCTGAAAATCAAAAGGCTGGCCGTCAAGCGTCCACCCGTCGAACCGGAAGCCCTCACGCTGAGGATTCTGCTGCGGGGGAGTGGCGAGGGTGCCGGTTTTCACAGTTGACTGAGTAGGTTTGCTGCCGTCGGCCGGATCGAAAAGCACTGTATGCGAAGCTTGATCATCAGTCTTATCGGATGGTTCGGTTGAAGCGGATTCTGGACTGCCTGTAGCGTCCGTCGGCGATGACGGGGTGCCAGGGCTCGGTGTTGCGGAGCTTAATGGTGTGGTGGTTTGTATTGGTGATGGTGTGGGTAGTGGTGTGTTGGTTGCGTTGCTGGAGGAAGTGCCGGGGGTTTGCTTAGCTACGCGAGGGGTCTGACGACCCCCCCCCCCCGGTGAGTATGGGAGCGTCCGCCTGGGCGGATGCGACACCCAGGCCTGCCAGTAGTCCCAGCAGGACGGTCATCATCGCCGTGATGCGACGCAGACGGGAAACCAGATGCATGAAACCAAAACCCCTTCACCAAACACCAAGCGGAATCAACACCGCCTGCCTACGTAAGTTCTACCCGTCGGAAAGCCGTGCTGTCTATCAATGCCAGCCCTGCATCGGATTACAGGAGCCATGGCATAAGCCAGCCGTCTTCTCGACGTCCCCCGCTTTTCACCCTACCACCCGGTCCGCAGACAACACACATAAGCCAGAGCCAGCCGTCCGAAGACAACGAGTTCGGCAGCTGACGTTACGGAATTATGCCAGGACGGGGAGAACAGGCAGAGGCCAGGCTTGTCCGGGTGGTAAGCCCTGTTGCCTGCCCTGCTGTGTTCATCTCCCTTCCTGGGCGGAAACAAGAGAGGTCTGCCTGTATCCCCACAGGCGGAAGTGTGGTGGGGGCGCGGGAGGGAAGTGTCGGCTCTCTTGGGGTTTGAGCCTTCAGTGACACGTTTCCTCCCTGCTCCCCCTATGTAGGGCCGGGGGCGGGGGGATTGATACGCCGCCCGGCCGCTCTTACTCGTGCGAAGCGTGAAGCAATTGGTGTGTTTCCCTGCGGTGGCGTCGGGATGCCAGGACCCCGCCCATGCCGGTCATGCCGGTGGCCAGGGCGAGCAGGATGCCCTCCCCTCCGGCTCGGGGGAGCACGCCTGCAGGCAGGTACGTGTACTTGAGGGAGGTGTCGGTCAGCGTGCTTCCTGCGCCGCCCAGCGTGTAGTCCACGCTGACCGTGACCGTGCCAGGCTGGTGTGCGGGCGTTGTCACGGTGACGCTGCCGCCGTCGCCGCGCGTCAGGCCTGACACGGGGGTCTGGTCGAACCTGACGCCGGTGATCACCGGCATCAGGTTGAACGACACCGGCACAGGGGTCAGACTTCGACTTCCTGCATTGGGATTGCCGAGCTGGCCGTACTGGTTGTCTCCCCATGCTTTGGCGACTCCATCCGTGCCTACTGCCAGCGAATGCTGCCATCCTGCGCTTATTTGCACAGGGTTCAGCCAGGGTTCGGCTGAGCTTGTGGACTGCGCGGACGCTAGCACCTTCACCGGGGAATGCCGGTCACTGGTGGTGTTGTCGCCGAGCTGACCATAGTCGTTGCGTCCCCATGCCCAGGCGTTCCCCTCCTTGTCAAGTGCAAGCGAATGATAGAATCCGGCGCTGATTTGCGTGGCAGCCACTGTGCCTGCGTCCTTAGGGTATTGCACTCGCACGGGGACAGGATTCGCGTATGTTTTGCCGTTGCCGAGCTCACCATGGCCGTTGTATCCCCATGCCCAGGTGTTCCCGTCTTCGTCGATGGCCAGTGCATGCCAGCCGCCGGCGCTCACCTGGACGGCCTTCAGCCAGGGGCCTGCTGCGGCTGTGGACTTGCCGGTGGCGAACACGCGGCTGGGCGTGGGGTGGAAGATGTTGGTGCTGATACCGTCGCTGGTGTTGTTGCCGAGCTGGCCGTAGGCGTTGTAGCCCCATGTGTACACGTACCCGTCCTGGCCGAGGGCCATGTCGAAGGACCAGCTGGTGCTGATCTGCACGGCGTGGAGGACGCCGCTCGCATCCGAAGGATCCTTGACCGTTATGGGCACGGTCTGCGCGCTTGAGCAGTCATAGCCCCATCCTCTGGATATGCTGCCCCAGGTGTATACGGTGCCGTCGGCGGCCAATGCCATGGAGTTCCAGGCTCCTGCGGCGACCTGGATGGCTTTCAGCCCTTCGCCGGTGTTGCCGGGCCCGTGCACGCGCACGGGGGTTGACGAATTGGACTTGGTGTTGTTGCCGAGCTGCCCGTGGTCGTTGAGCCCCCAGGCGTACACGTACCCGTCGCTGCCGATGGCCAGCGAATGATAGCCGCCGGCATCAGCCTGCACGTAGGTGAAATCCGCGGGCGCGCCTGCAGGCTTCGGCACCGGGACGGGCGTGTTCCGCTGGGCGGTCGTGCCGTTGCCGAGCTGGCCGAACTTGTTGTTGCCCCAGGCGTACGCGTTCCCGTCGCTGCCCACAGCCAGAGAATACCCCGTCAGATCAGCGATCACGTAACCTCCGCTGCTGACCTGGCTGAACCTGATGCCCCGGCTGGCGCTGTCAGGCGGGGTGATGGAGGTAGTCTGATTGCCCAGCTGGCTGCCCTTATCGGGGCTGATCCTCCACATGTTGCTTGCGTTTTCTGGCGTCCAGTGGGCGGTGAGGGTGAGGTCTGTGGTGACGGGCCTGCTGAAATCGTAGGCGACCTGCCCGGTGAACCACCCGTCGAACTGGAAGCCTTCGCGCGTCGGATCAGGCGTGGGGCGCTGGACTCTGCCGTAGACCGGCTGGATGCTCTGGTCCTGTGGGGTCGGGCCTCCTCCGCTCGCGTTGAAATGGACCGTGTAGGTGGAATCCTGCTGGTCGTCTCTGGTCAGCGGCTGGTCGACCGTGTAGTCGAGGTTTCTGGTGAAAGGCTTGCCATCCTGCCTGCCGGCGATGAGGATGACGGCTTGCCCGGGCTTATGGGCGGGCATCTCCGTCTGCCAGGAACCGTCTTTCCTGCTGAGCGTCAATGCTTGCCCGTCCATGCTGGCTGATGCCAGGGTGGGGTCGGTGCTGGTGTCGAGTCTGGCTGGCTTGCCAGGCTGACCCTGCCCGTCCAGGCTCCACGCGAGCATGCTGCCCTGCCTGCTGACGGCGGTGATCCTGCCGCCGGCAGCGGCGGCCTGCACGTAGGCTTGGTTCCCGTCGTCCGCGCGGATGGGTGTCTTGCCGGGCTTCCAGGCCCAGACGTGGCCGTCGGTATCAGTGATGACGGCCTGATCCTTGTTGGCGGTGATCCGGCTGGCCTGCACGCCGTCCGGCAGGCCGGAGGCTATGGGGCTGGTTGTGCCGTCGACCAGGTACCGGGCCTGTCCCTTTGCATCCAAGAGCAGGAACCCCTGGTTGAGGGCCTGGGCCTGGACGATACGGGTTTCCGTCTGCTGCTTGATGCGTTCGGGTTTGACGCTTCCGGTCTTGCTCGTGCCCCAGGTCCAGGTTTGCCCGGCCGCGTCCAAGGCGAGGATCCGGCTGGCGGAGGCGACGGCGGTGACGGCTTGCGCCTTTCCGGGCAGACTGATTGTTTCCTGTTTGTCGGGCTTCGGGCTCGTGCTCTGGCTGTCTTGGAAAGCGTGGACCTGTCCCTGCCGGTCCACCGCCAGGAGACGCTCGCCGGTCAGGCTGATACTGGTGAACCTGGTGTTTCGGCCGGTGTCAAGCATTGTGGGTGTGGCCTGCCGACTGTTCCAGGTGTAGATCCGCTGGTCGGATCCCAGGGCGGCCTGCCGGCGGCTGCCGGCTGCGGCCTGCAGGTAGCGGAACCCGTCGGGAGCCTGGGCGGGGGCGGGAACCTGCTTGGGTGTACTGTCCTGCATCCATGTGTAGATGCGGCCGTCGCCGGTCAGGCCGAGGAACTGGTCTCCTGAGGCGTGGATGCTGGCGAACTGAGGCTCCTGCAGGTTGGGCGGGCTGATGGTCAGCCGGGCGCCGGAGACGGGCCCATGATCAGGGTTCAGCGTCCAGTCCGTGGTCTTCGACCACTGGGCTTTCAGGGTCGTGTCCTGGAGGATGGGCGTCTGCAAGTCGAAAGGCTGGTTGTCGTATGTCCACCCGTCGAACCGGAAGCCCTCACGTTGAGGATTCTGCTGCGGGGGATCGGCGAGGGTGCCGGTCTTCACGGTCGCCTGGGTGGGCTTGCTGCCGTCGGCCGGGTCGAAGCGCACTATGTGCGAAGCCTGACCATCCCTCTTTTCGGCTGGTCTGGCCTGGGCGGAGCCTGTGCTGCCGGGTGTTCCCGTCGTCGATGACGTGGTTTCTGGACTTGCTGTTGGGTTTAATGGTGTGGTGGTTTGTATTGGTGATGGTAGTGGTGTGCTGGTTGCGTTGCTGGAGGAAATGCCGGAAGTTTGCTTAGCTACGCGAGGTGTCTGACGACCCCCCCCCCCCGGTGAGTATAGGAGCGTCCGCCTGGGCGGATGCGACGCCCATGCCTGCCAGCAGGCTTAGCAGGACGGTCATCATCGCCAGGATGCGACGCAGACGGGAAACCAGATGCATGAAACCAAAACCCCTTCACCAAACACAAGCAGAGTAAACACCGCTTGCCTATAGCCTTAACGTTCTCCTGTCGGAAAGTTGCCCAATGCTCAACGTCAGTCCGTGCAACAGATTGCGCGAATCTTGACAGAAGCCAGTTGTCTTTTGGACATCCCCCTTTGTCACCCTACCACCCGACCCACAGACAACACACACGAGCCGGGTCAGTCATCGACGACAATGAATTTTTTGGTTGAGCAAAAGTAGTTGTTAACAACAGTTATCTGGAACTGAGAGCACGGACGAAGACCGAGCGGACTTGGAGTTCTGTGCCGCTTGATCGGTTTGCCCAAGTTTCCTTCTTCCCATTGCAGAGGCAGGGCGTGCATCTGCTCTCAGTTCCTGACCGCAGTAATCGGTCAGTATTGTGGTGGTGGGGGCGCAAGAGGAGTGCCGGCTCTCTTGGGGATGAGCCTTGCATGTGGCATTCCTTCGTGCGCCCCCGTTGTAAGCCGGGGGTGGGGGGATTGATCCGCCTCCGGCCTGTCTTACTCGTGTGAAGTGTGCAATAGCCTGTGCCGTTCTCTCCTGTGGCGGCGCGAGGCCAGGACCCCGCCCATGCCGGTCATGCCGGTGGCCAGGGCGAGCAGGATGCCTTCCCCGCCGGCCCTTGGGAGCACGCCTGCAGGCAGGTATGTATATCTGAGGGAAGTATCGGGCTGCTGGTGTATGCCGCCCACCGTGTAGTCCACACTGACCGTGACCGTGCCCGGCACGTGTATTGGCGTGAGCACGCTGACGCTATTGTCTTTGCCATGCGACAGGCCTGATACGACAGTCCGGTCGAATTTGACGCCGGTGATCACCAGCTGCAGGTTGAACACCACCGGCACAGGAACATATGCATTATAGGTGGAGCGGTCGCCGATCTGGCCAAAGGCGTTGTATCCACAGGCGTATGTGTATCCGTTTGGGCTCACAGCCAGCGAATGATGGTCTCCGGCAATGAACTGTGTGGCTTTTAGTCCTTTGCTCGAGTCGGTGGGGTTGGCGGGGTCGCGCACGTGCACAGGAACAGTTGAAGAGTTGCTGGTGCTGTTGCCAAGCTGGCCAAAGGCGTTGTATCCCCAGGCGTAGGCGTATCCGTCGCTGCCAACGGCCAGTGAATGATAGTATCCGCCGCTCACTTGTACGGCTTGCAGTCCTTTGCTCGTATCGTAGGGGTTGGCGGGGTCGTGCACGCGCAAAGGAACAGGATTCGGATAATGAACGCTGCTGTTGTTGCCGAGGGAGCCATTGCTGCTGTCTCCCCATGCGTAGGCGTATCCGTCGCTGCCCACGGCCAACGAATGATAGGTTCCACAGCTCACCTGTACGGCTTGCAGTCCTTTGCTCGTATCGGTGGGGTTGGCGGGGTCGCGTACGCGCACAGGAACAGACGAATCTGCATAGTAATCGTTGCTATTGTTGCCAAGCCGGCCATATTCGTTGTTTCCCCATGCGTAGGCGTATCCGTCGCTGCCCACGGCTAGCGAGTGCTCGTATCCGGCACTGACCTGCACGTATGTGAAGTCCGCCGGCAGGTCAGGATACGTTTTGCGATCGGGCGTCTTCACCCTGACCGGCGTATACCGATAGTTGTTGCTCGTCCCGTCGCCGAGCTGACCAGAGCTGTTGTATCCCCACGCGTAGGTGTTCCCGTCGGCGCCCACGGCCAGCGAATGATAGGTTCCACAGCTCACCTGTACGGCTTGCAGTCCTTTACTCTTATCGTAGGGGCTGTCGGGGTCGCGCACGCGCACAGGAACAGTCGAATACCCGCCGCTGGTCTTATTGCCGAGCTGGCCATTGTCGTTGTTTCCCCATGCGTAGGCGTATCCATCGCTGCCCACGGCCAGGGAATGGTAGTATCCGGCACTGACCTGCACATAGGTGAAGTCCGCCGGCAGGTCAGGATACGTTTTGCGATCGGGCATCTTCACCATGACCGGTGTGGTCCGGTTGGTTTTCGTCCCGTCGCCGAGCTGGCCATATTCGTTGTTTCCCCATGCGTAGGCGTTCCCGTCGCTGCCCACAGCCAAGGAAAAACCATAGGAGTAATAACCGTCGTATTTTGATCCGCTGATCTGACTGAACCTGATGCCCCGGCTGGTGTTTGGCGGGGCGATAGTGGTGGATTCGTTGCCCAGTTGACTGCCCTTGTCAGGGCTGATGCTCCACTTGTCGTTCCCGCTTTCGGTCCACTTGGCGGTCAGGGCGAGGTCCTTGGTGACGGGCTTGCTGAAGTCGTAGGCGACTTCCCCGATGAACCATCCGTCGAACTGGTAGCCTTCGCGCGCCGGGTCGGGGGTGGGGCGCTTTACCCTGCCGTAGGGGTCTGAGATGTTCTGGTCTGCGGGTTCGGGGCTTCCTCCGTCCGCATTGAAGGTGACGGTGTGGGTCGTGCTCTGCTGGTCGTCTCGTGTCAGCGGCTGGTCGACCGTGTAGTTGAGGCTTCTGGTGAAGGGCTGGCCGTCCTGCCTGCCGGTGATGGTGATGGCGGCTGGACCCGGCTTGCGTGCAGGGATTTCCGCCTGCCAGATGCTGCTGGTCTTGCTGAGTTTGAGTGGCTGGCCGTCCATGCTGGCTGATTCCAGGGTGGGGTCGGTGCTGGTGTCGAGTCTGGCTGGCTTGCCGGGCTGACCCTGCTCGTCCAGGCTCCATTTGTATATGTCGCCCTGCCTGCTGATAGCAATGATCCTGTTGCCTGCAGCTGTTGCCTGCACAAACTGCTGGTCCCCGTTGTCCGTGCGCATGGGCGCCTTGCCGGGCTTCCAGGCCCAGAGGCGGCCACCTTTGCCGACGATCATGGCCTGGTCATTGTTGGTGGCGGCCGAGCTGGCTTTCATGCCTTCTGGCAGGTTGACGGCAGTGGAATCGGCTGCGGTGTTGGCCAGGTACCGGGCTTGCCCGTCCGCGTTCAGAAGGAGAAACCCCTGGTTGAGGGCTTGGGCTTGGACGGTGCGCATGCCGGGCTGCTGTTTGATGCGTGCGGGTTCGGCTTTTCCGGTGTTGTTCTTGTCCCAGGTCCAGGCTTGCCCGTCTGCGTCCAGGGCGAGGATCCGGCTGGCGGAGGCTGCGGCGAGGACGGCCTGCGCCTGCCCCGGCAGCCTGGTTGTGGTTTGCTCGACGGGCTTCTGGTGCGGATTCTGGCTGCCTGTCTGGCTGTCTTGGAAGGTGTGGACCTGTCCCTGCCGGTCCACGGCCAGGAGCCGGTCATCGTTCATGCTGATGCTGGTGAACCTGCTGCTCTGGCTGGTGTCGAGGATCACGGGTGTTGCTTGTTGGCTGTTCCAGGTGTAGATGTGCTGGTCTGATCCTAATGCGGCCTGCGATCGGCTGCCGGTTGCGGCCTGCAGGTAGTGGAACCCGGCAGGAGTCTGCGCGGGGGAGGGGATCTGTTTGGGTGTGCCATCTTGCGTCCATGTGTAGATGCGGCCGTCGCCGGTCAGGCCGACAGTCTGGTCTCCTGCGGTTTGGACGCTGACATAGTAGGGTTCCTGCGGGCTGGGCGGGCTGATGGTCAGCCGGGTGCCGGAGGCGGGCCCGTGGTCCGGGCTCAGCGTCCAGTCCGTGGTCTTCGACCACTGGGCTTTCAGGGTAGTGTCCTGGAGGATGGGGGTCTGCAAGTCGAAGGGCTGGCCGTCAAGCGTCCATCCGTCGAACAGGAAGCCCTCGCGCACTGGGTTCTGTTGCGGGGGAGCGGCGAGAGTGCCGGTTTTCACGGTTGATTGAGTAGGCGCGTTCCCGTCAGCTGGGTCGAAGCGCACTATGTGTGAAGTGTGATCATCGGTATCGGATGGCTTGGTTGAAGCGGATCCTGTGTTGTCCGGACTGCTTGTTGACGATTGCGGGGTGTTTGGGCTTGGTGTCGTGGAGCTCAGTGGCGAGGAAGGTGTCAGCGGTGATGGCGAGGGCAGTGGTGTGTTGGTTGCGTTGCTGGGGAGAATGCCGGGGGTTTGCTTAGTTACGCGAGGGGTCTGACGACCCCCCCCCCCCGGTGAGTACAGGAGCGTCCGCCGCATTGGCGGATGCGACGCCCAGGCCTGCCAGCAGGCCCAGCAGGACGGTCATCATCGCCAACGCGCGACGCAGACGGGAAACCAGATGCATGACTCGTAAACCCCTTCACCAACACCAAGCGGAGCCAGCGGCTCGCTTAAAAGCGTCTTGTTTGCCGGAAAGCCGTCCTGTCTTTCAACGCCAACCCTGCACCGGATTGCAGGAACTGTGGCGGAAGCTAGCCGTCTTCCCGTTACCCCTGTTTTTCACCATACCACCGGTTTGACAGGCAACACACAAGCCGGATCCGAACGCCCGACGGCTGTGATTGCAGTAATTGGGCATAGTCGGCTGCTTAGGGCAATTATGAGATTGCATGAAAGGAGCTGGCTAGGATCAGGTGGGGGTGGCCGCCATGGCGGGGTGGTTGCATGCCCGTATCCCGCCGTGGCGGTTGCCCCTCTCCTGATGTGCCGTCCAGACTTTGCGGGCTGGACGGAGTGTGGTGGGGGCGCGGGAGGGAAGTGTCGGCTCTCTTGGGGTTTGAGCCTTGATTGGCACGTTTCCTCCCTGCTCCCCCTTGATGGGCCGGGGGCGGGGGGATTGATACGCCGCCCGGCCCGTCTTACTCGTGTGAAGCGTGAACCAGTTGGTGTTGTTCCCTTCGGTGGCGGCGTGAGGCCAGGACCCCGCCCATGCCGGTCATGCCCGTAGTGAGGGCGAGCAGGATGCCTTCCCCTCCGGCCTTGGGGAGCACGCCTGCGGGCAGGTACGTGTATCGGAGGGAGGTGTCGGGCGTTTGGGGTGCGCCGCCCAGCGTGTAGTCCACGCTGACCGTGACCGTGCCCGGCTGGTGCGCGGGCGTGAGCACGCTGACGCTGCCGCCATCGCCGCGGGTCAGCCCTGATACAGCTGTCTGGTCGAATCTGACGCCAGTGATCACCAGCTGCAAGTTGAACGACACCGGCACAGGAACGGAACTCTTAGCATCTCTGTAGGATCCTGTCGGGATACTGTCGTTGCCGAGTTCGCCACAGTAGTTGTATCCCCAGGCGTAGGTGTTCCCGTCGCTGCCCACGGCCAGCGAATGCCAGACTCCGGCGCTGACCTGCATGTAGATGAAATCTGCCGTCTTGCCTGCAGGCTTCCTCACTTTGACTGGCGTATACCGGTTGGTGTTCGACGCGTTGCCGAGTTCGCCATAGTAGTTGTATCCCCAGGCGTAGGCGTTGCCGTCGCTGCCCACGGCCAGCGAATAAGAGCATCCGGCGCTGACCTGCATGTAGGTGAGGCCCGTAGGCTTCCTCACCATGACCGGCGTAGTCCGGATGTAGGGGTAGCTGCTCGTCCCGTCGCCGATCTCGCCCCAGTTGTTTGTTCCCCAGGCGTAGGTGTTCCCGTCGCTGCCCACGGCCAGCGAATGAGAATATCCGGCGCTGACCTGCAGGTAGGTGAAATCTACCGTTTTGCCTGCAGGCTTCCTCACCCTGACCGGCGTACTCCGGCTGGTGGTCGTCCCGTCGCCGAGCTGGCCCCGGTCGTTGTATCCCCAGGCGTAGGTGTTCCCGTCGCTGCCCACGGCCAACGAATAAGAGCTTCCGGCGCTGACCTGCACGTAGGTGAAATCCTTGGGCAGGTCCGGGTACGTGTTGCGGTCGGGCGTCTTCACCCTGACCGGCATATGCCGGGTGGTGGTTGTCCCGTCGCCGAGCTGGCCCCGGTCGTTGTATCCCCAGGCGTAGGCGTTTCCGTCGCTGCCTACCGCCAAGGAAAAACTAGCGTCCATGCCACCGAGGTATGTTGATGCGCTGACCTGATTGAATCTGATGCCCCGGCTGGCGCTGTCAGGCGGGGTGATGGTGGTGGATTCCCTGCCCAGCTGGCTGCCCTTGTCGGGGCTGATGCCCCAAGTGCTGTTCCGGCCTGCGGGCGACCAGTGGGCGGTCAGGGTAAGGTCCTTGTCGACGGGCTTGCTGAAATTGTAGGCGACCTGACCGATGAACCATCCGTCGAACAGGAAGCCTTGGCGCGCCGGGTCGGGGGAGGGGCGTTTCACCCTGCCGTTCGCGGCGGGGAAACTCTGGTCTCCTGGTTCGGGTTTTCCTCCGCCTGTGTCGAAGTGGACCGTGAGCGTGGATCGTGGTTCGGTGCCTCTGGTCAGTGTCTGGTCGACCGTGTAGTTGAGGCTTCTGGTGAAGGGCTGCCCGTCCTGCCTGCCGGTGATGGTGATGACGGCTGATCCCGGTTTGCGGGCGGGAGTCTCAGTCTGCCATGAGCTGTTCTTTCTGCTGAGTTTGAGCGGCTGGCCGTCCAGGCTGGCTGTTTCCAGGATGGGCGCCTGGGTGCTGTCGACTCTTGCTGGCTTGCCCGGATTGTTTTGAGGGTCCAGGCTCCATGTGAACATGCTGCCCTGCCTGCTGATGGCGGTGATCCTGTTGCCGGCCTCGGTGGCCTGCATGTACTGCTGGTTTCCGTTGTCCGCCCGGGTGGGCTTGCTGCCCGGTTTCCAGGCCCAGACGTGGCCGTCCGTGCCGGTGATCATGGCCAGGCTGTCGTTGACGGTGATCCGGCTGGTCTGTACTCCGTCCGGCAGGCTGACTGGGGTCATGCTTACCGTGCTGTCGGCCAGGTACCAGGCTTGCCCGTCCGCGTCCAGGAGGAGGAACCCCTGGCTGAGGGCCTGGGCTTGAATGATGCGCATTTTGGGGTTTTGCTTGATGCTTGAGGGTTTGGCTTTTCTGGTGCTGCTCATCTCCCAGGTCCAGGCCTGCCCGTCAGAGTCCACGATGAGGGTACGACTAGGGGATGCGACGGCGGCGACGGCCTGCGCCTTTCCAGGCAGGCTGGTTGCGGCCTGCTGTATGAGTTCCGGATTCTGATTCTGGCTGTCGGCCTGTCTGGCCTGGAAGGCGTGGACCTGTCCCTGCTGGTCCACGGCAAGTAGTCGGTCGCCATTCAGGCTGATGCTGGTGAACTTGGCGTTCCGCCAGGTGTCGAGGACGGCGGGCGTTGACTGTTGACTGGCCCATGTGTAGATGTGCTGGTCGGATCCGATCGCGGCCTGCCATCGGCTGCCGGCTGCGGCCAGCAGGTAGTGGAACCCGTCGGGAGCCTGGGCGGGAGAGGGAACCTGTTTCGGTCTGCTGTCCTGCGTCCAGGTGTAGATGCGGCCATCGCCTGTCAGACCAAGGATCTGCTCTCCTGAGGCTTGGATGCTCGTGTAATAGGGTTCCTGCCTGTCGGGCGGGCTGATGGTCAGGAGGGCGCCGGTGGCGGGCCCGTGATCCGGGCTCAGCACCCAGTCCGTGACCTTCGACCACCGGGCTTTCAGGGTCGTGTCCTGGAGGATAGGGGTCTGAAAGTCGAAAGGTTGGCCGTCAAGCGTCCACCCGTCGAACCGGAAGCCTTGACGTTGAGGATTCTGTTGCGGGGGAGTGGCGAGGGTGCCGGTTTTCACGGTTGATTGTGTCGGTCTGCTGCCGTCGCCGGGGTTGAAGCGCACTATGTGCGCGGCTTGATCATCCGTCTTCGCTATTGACTTAGCCGGAGTGGGGTCTGCGCTCTCGGGTGTTCCTGTCGTCGATGACGGGGTGCCTGGGCTTGCTGTCGGGCTTAACGGTGTGGCGGCTTGTATCGGCGATGGCGAGGGCAGCAGAGTTTCTGGAGTGCTGCTGGGGGGAATGCCGGGGGTTTGCTCAGCTACGCGAGGGGTCTGACGACCCCCCCCCCCCGGTGAGGACAGGAGCATCCGCCTGGGCGGATGCGACGCCCAGGCCCGCAAGCATTCCCAGCAGGATGACAGCCATCGCCAGGATGCGGCGCAGACGGGAAACCAGATGCATCAAACCAAAACCCCTTCACCAAACACCAAACGGAATCAACACCGTTTGCCAAAGTTTTTGCCTGCCAGCGCCAGCCCTGCGTCACATCGCAGCAGCTAATGGCGTAAGCCAGCCGTTTTCTCGACATCCCCCGTTTTTCACCCTACCACCCAGTCAGAAAACAACACACGAGATGCAAATGCACGGCGGCAGGCCTTAAGCAACAGCTGATCCCATCTTGCCTGGCAGATAGAATGAACAGACAACACGTCACGGCCGCTGATCGGCCGATAAGGAGCATGACTATATGACCGGAAACGTTACCGACACCGTCATCACCCTCAACAATGGGGTCAGCATCCCCCAGCTGGGGCTCGGGGTCTTCCAAACACCCGACGGCGAGTCCACCAGCCAGGCCGTCACCTGGGCCCTGCAGGCGGGCTATCGCCACATCGACACCGCCATGATCTACCGCAACGAGCAGTCCGTGGGGGAGGGTCTGCGCCGCTCCGGTGTCGACCGGCGGGATGTCTTCCTGACCACCAAGCTCTGGAATGACGACATCCGCGCAGGGCGGGCCAAGGAGGCTTTCAAGGAGAGCCTGGACAGGCTGGGCGTGGACTACCTGGATCTCTACCTGATCCACTGGCCCGCCAAGGGCTGGCAGCAGGCCTGGGAGGACATGGAGGAGCTCTACACCCAGCGGCGGGTGCGGGCCATCGGGGTCTGCAACTTCCAGAAGCACCACCTGGACGAGCTGCACACCATCAGCGGCACCAAGCCGGCGGTCGACCAGATCGAGTCCTCGCCCCAGTTCGTCAACGACGACCTGATCGACTACTGCCACGGCACCCTGCGCCTGGACGTGGAGGCCTACAGCCCCCTGGGCGGCACCGGCGGCAACCTGCTGGCCGACCCCAGGCTCAAGGCCATGGCCGACCGCTACGACCGCTCCCCGGCACAGATCGTGCTGCGCTGGCACTTGCAGCGCGGGGTCATCGTCATCCCCAAGTCCACCCACAAGGAGCGGATCGAGCAGAACGCGCAGGTCTTCGACTTCGAGCTGAGCGATGAGGATATGAAGGCCATCACCGCCATGAACAGGGACGAGCGCACCGGTGCGGATCCCGACAACTTCGACTTCTGAGGGATGGTGGTACAGGAGGAGACCCGACCTTGAAGGCGGGGCCTCCTCCTGGGACCCGGCGGAAGCCCCAACCCTTCCACCTGGCCTGGTCTCTATGGTAAAGGATTTGTGACGATTCAGCTAATCGGCATTGCCGCTGATGGCTTCGTCGTCGGCCTCCTGCTCTTGGGGCGAACCTGAGATGTCGCGGTGGATGGACTGCATCTGCACCTCGATGTTCTGCAGGGAGCGGGCGCAGTCCAGCAGGGTCTGCGAATGCTCGGCCAGGCGGGCGTCGGGCAGGTCGGACTTGTAGCGCAGCTGGTGCTCCAGGGAGGCCCAGTAGTCCATGGCGATGGTGCGGAACTGCACCTCGACCGGCGTGTAGTGGGGGCCCGAGGTCAGGAAGACCGGCACGGCGTAGATGACGTGCAGGCTGCGGTAGCCGTTCATCTTGGGGTTGCGGATGTAGTCCTTGACCCTCAGCACCTGGATGTCCGACTGGTCGGAGAGGTAGCGGGAGACCGAGTAGACGTCGTCCCGGTAGTTGCAGATGACGCGCACGCCGGCCACGTCGAAGATGTGATCGCGCACCGAGGGAATGGTGACGGGCAGGTTCTTGCGGTGCAGCTTGCCGATCAGGGAGTCCACGCTCTTGAGCCGGCGCTCCATATGGTGGATGGGGTTGTGGCTGAACCGGACCTGGAATTCGGTGTCCAGCACGTCCAGCTTGGTCGAAATCTCGTACATGGCCCCCTCGTAGGTCTGCATGAGATTGACGAATTCTGTTATCTCGTCGATGTCCAGCTTGGGACGGTCCTTTTCGTCCAAGTCCGACAGTCGCTGCTTCATTTCGGATGCGCTCATGGCACTGTTACGGTCGAGTATCACATGAACCTCCCATGCCGCCGTTCGTAACCATGACTCATGGTACGCACAGGCCCCGATGGCCGCGGGACCCGACCTGCGCATACAATCAGGGCTTATGGAAGCAGGCGAGGGCATGAGCGTGACCGCTCAGCGTAAGGACAGCAGGGGCGTCTACTATGTGCGGACCCTGGGCTGCCAGATGAACGAGCACGATTCCGAGCGGATCGCCGGGGTGCTCCGGGCCCAGGGCTACCAGCAGGCCACGCCCGAGCAGGTCCGCGCGCGCGAGGTGGACGTGATGGTGCTCAACACCTGCGCCGTGCGCGACAACGCCACCCAGCGCATGTACGGGACCATCGGGCGCTGGCACAGGTTCAAGCAGCACAAGCCCGACACGCGCATTGCCGTGGGCGGCTGCATGGCCCAGAAGGACCGGGAGCGGATTGTGAAGGCGGCGCCCTGGGTGGATGCGGTCTTCGGCACCAGGGACATCGGCTCGCTGCCCGGGCTTTTGGACAAGGCCCGCAAGGACGGGCGCCCCCAGGTGGGGGTGTCGCAGGAGCTGCGTGATCTGCCCGGGCGGCTGCCGGCGGTCAGGGCCTCGCGCTCACAGGCCTGGGTGTCCATATCGGTCGGCTGCAACAACACCTGCACCTTCTGCATCGTGCCCTCGGTGCGCGGGCGGGAGCGGGACCGGTCCATGGAAGACATCCTGCAGGAGGTTGAGGACTGCGTGCGCTCCGGGGTCCGCCAGGTGACCCTGCTGGGGCAGAACGTCAACTCCTACGGCTGGTCGACGGGGGACCGCTACGCCTTCGCCAGGCTTCTGCGCGCCTGCGGACGGGTGCCTGGGCTGGAGCGGATCCGCTTCACCTCGCCCCATCCGGCGGCCTTCACCGACGACGTGATCGCGGCCATGGCCGAGACGCCCACGGTCATGCACCAGCTGCACATGCCCCTGCAGTCGGGCTCCGACCGGATTCTGCGGGCCATGCGGCGCTCCTACCGGTCCCAGCGCTTTCTGCAGATACTGGACAAGGTGCGGGCCGCCATGCCCGATGCCCTGATCACCACCGACATCATCGTGGGCTTCCCCGGGGAGAGCGAGGAGGACTTCCAGGCCACCATGGACGTGGTGCGCCGGGCGCGCTTCTCGTCGGCCTTCATCTTTGAGTATTCTCCCAGGCCCGGCACGCCGGCCGCCCGCATGCCCCAGCTGCCCAAGGCCGTGGTCCAGGACCGGTTCGAGCGGCTACAGGCCCTGCAGGAGTCCATCACCATGGAGCATATGCAGGACTTCCTGGGCAAAGAGGTGGAGGTGCTGATCGGCGACGGGCACGGCCGTCACGACGGTAGCACCCATCGGGTGACCGGACATGAGCGTACCGGGGTGCTGGTCCACGTCGGCGTGCCCCGGGGGATGCCTGTGCCAAAGCCTGGGGACTTGGTCACCTGCACCGTCACTCAGGCAGGGCCCCACTATTTGATCGCTGACCCGGATCCCCGGGCGGGGCAGGTCTATGACATCCGCTGACCCCCGCATCGTCTCCATCGTGGGTCCCACAGCCTCGGGCAAGACCGCCCTGGGCGTGGCCCTGGCACAGGCTCTCCAGGCGCGCGGGCAGGAGGCTCATATCGTCAATGCCGATGCCTACCAGATGTACCGGGGGATGGATGTGGGCACGGCCAAGCCTTCGGCAGGGGAGCGGCAGGCGGTGGTCCACCACCTGATCGACATCATCGAGCCGGAGGAGGCCATGAGCGTGGCCCGCTTCCAGGCCATGGCCCGGTCCCTGATAGCCGACCTGCGGGCGCAGGGAATCCGGCCCATTCTCGTCGGCGGCTCCGGGCTCTATACCCGGGCGGTCATCGACGATCTGTCCTTCCCCGGCACCGACCCGGCGGTCAGGGCCAGGCTGGAGGAGCGGGCCCAAGAGGAAGGCCCCGGGCTGCTCTTTCGCCAGCTGCAGGAGCGGGACCCGGAGGCTGCGGCCCGGATGGATCCTCGGAATGTGCGGCGGACCGTGCGGGCTCTGGAGGTCATGGAGATTACCGGACGGCCCTATTCGGCCAGTCTGCCCCGGTACCGCTACCTCTTGCCCGCCCTGCAGCTGGGGCTGGACCTGCCCCGGGAGGAGCTGGACCGCAGAATCGACCGACGCACCCAGGCCATGCGGGACCAGGGGCTGGTCGATGAGGTGAGCGGGCTGCGCAACCGCCTGGGGACCACGGCTTCACGCGCCCTGGGCTATCAGCAGATTCTGGACTATTTGGACGGCCGCACCGACCTGGATGCCGCCTTCGAGCTGATAGCACAGAAGACCAAGCGCCTGGCCCGCAAGCAGATGGGCTGGTTCGGCCGCGATCCGCGCATCCACTGGCTGAATGCCCTGGCCCCGGACCTGGCCCAGCAGGCCCTGGACCTGGTGGACCAGGCCGACCAAGGCTGCTTCGACCAGGCGGACGCCCAGGCCGATCAGTCGGACCGGGGGAGGGTGACCAGACACCATCTGGGCGCGCTTTGACTTCAAGTACTTGAAGTTCCTAGGCTGGACGGGTATGACCACCATCACGCAGCCCCAGGCTGAAACCCAGACCGCCCAAACCCAGCCCGACCAGGAATCAGAGCCCTGGTACACCATCCGCCAGGCCTCGCTCATGTCGGGGATGCCGGAGACCACCCTGCGCTATTACGAGACCATCGGCATCATTCCGCCCATCGCCAGGGATCCCTCGAGCGGCCACCGCTGCTACAACCAGGAGGATCTGGACCTGCTGGAGACCATCTCCTGCCTGAGCGCCACGGGCATGTCCCTGGAACACATGCGGGAGTATCTGGGCAACCGCGCTGGGGGAGCCGAGGCCGCCGGACGGCAGATCGAACTCCTGGACGAACAGGGGCGGCGGCTGGACCAGCGGATGGCCGACCTGCAGGCGCGGAAGCGCTACGTGCAGCTCAAAATACAATACTGGGGTCACGTCCGCGACCACGACCAGGCCGGGGCGACAGAACTGATCAACCAGAGTGCCCGGATCATCGAGGCCGCCAAGCGCAGTGGCAACGAGCGGCTGGCAGGCTGAGGCTGCCGGGCTGAGGCTGCCGGGCTGAGGGTGTCGGCTCAGTGGGCTGGGCCCTGGTCCCATCCGGCGATCAGAAATATCCTGGTTGGGTTGACCGGGCGGACCATGCCTGCAATCAGGGTCTGCAGGTCGTCGGTGTTGCCCTGAAGCGCTTGCTGGAGGGCCCGGCGGTGGGCGGTCGGATCAGCCCGTCCCCAGTCCAGGTCCCAGCCGGCATCGTGGGACAGGCGTGAGAGGAAGATGCGCAGGGTCATGCCGTCGCAGTCGGCGAAGGGATGCAGGTAGGAGAGCTCATCATAGTAATGGGCCAGACGCTCCACGAAGACCGGACGGTCCAGGCTGGCCAGGTTGCGTTCGGCCGCCAGCTCCTGGCCGATGGCTGCCGCTCCCTGCTCCAGCATGGCCGCCGGGTACAGGTTGGTGTTGTCGTTTGGTTGAGGTCGGCGGAGCGCTCGCTCTTCCGGCAGGCCGGGCAGCAGCCGGCGGTGGATGGCCCGCAGCTCTGCAAGATCGCCCTCGGTCGCCCAAGGCCGCTGACAGACCAGGATGGTCCGCAGAAAGAGGGCATTCGTCAGGGCTTCCGCCTTGGCCTCCAAATGTCGGGCCTGGTCGGCCAGTGCCTCGGCCTGCCTTCTGCCTGTCATAAAGTCGCTGGCCGCCTGCAGGGCCGAAGGACTGGGCTGACGGTCATCCAGAAGCAGGTTGCGCAGGGCGAAGGCCACGGCGCTCTGACGTTCGGCTGGTGTCATGCCAACGATGCTAGCCCTGCCGGCCCCCGTCTGAAAGAGTTGTGCACACTGACCCGTCGGGCCTGATGCAGACCGGGGTTCTGGGTAGGCTGAAAGGGTTATGACACGTAAGCAGCAAGCAGACGCACGCGGTCGCGGCCGGACCACATCCAAGGAAAGCCAGGACCCGGAACCCTTCTGGCACAAGGCCTTGCTGGCCCTGCCCCGGGGCTTTGGATCCCTGGTACGTGCCGTGGCCGGCAAAAACGGTGACACCTCTGCCTACCGCAAGGACGGGCTCTGCTTCGTACTGGTCATTCTGGCCGTGCTTTTCTGCGCCAGTGAATGGTTCCGCGTGAACGGCTTCCTGGGACGGGGGCTGCACGCCCTGGCTGCGGGCGTTCTGGGGCTGTGCAGCATCATCCTGCCGGTGGTCCTGCTCTTCGCGGCCTTCCGGCTGGTCTGCTACACCGGGCGCGAGGCGGGCAACCTGCCTGTGGTGGGAGGCCTCATGGTGGTGCTCTGGTCGGTCTGCTCCATTCTTGACGTGCTCATGGCCTCGGATTATCGCGGCTTCGACATGAGGACCATCAGCGACTCAGGCGGCCTTCTGGGGTTCTTCCTGGGTTCGCCCCTGGCCTGGGGGCTGTCCAAGGTCTTCGCCGTCATCATCTTCGTCCTCGTGGCTATTTTTGGTCTCTTCATCACTTTCAGATTCCATATGAGCGACCTGGTTGCCTTGCTGCGCGGCAAGAGGACCCATGCCTCCGGCTCGGCTCCGGCGCAGACCGCTCCCAACGAGGTCAGGCTGGGGGATGACACCCTGCCTCTGGCGCCTGGCGTGCCCACCCACCAGGAGACGGATCAGGAGGATGCCAAGGACTCTGGAAGAGGCGGCGTGGCCGGCTGGTTCAGTCGCTTGCTGCATGGCCGCATCGGCAAGGACACGGACACCCATCTTGAGCGTTACGAGGCTGACGAGCCCTTCTCCCAGGCGGCCTCGCTGAAGGGAGCCGACCAGGGTGATCAGGGTGATCAGGTGCCCACGCAGAACATGCCCGCGGTGGAGGCCCCGGCCACGGCCGCCCTCCTGGATGCCAGGGAGCAGGCGCACCCCAAGGTGGATCCGGCCGCCCTGTCCGGCGTGGGGGCCTCGGATCCCTGGGCCGCTGCCGCCGCTGCGGCCGACACCGTGCAGATGGATGCCCAGCCCGCTCCGGAAGCAGGGAACCAGGCGGCCGGAGCCCAGGGTACAGGAGGTCAGACTGCCGGTGCGTCAGGTTCTTCAGACGACCGCCAGGTGGACGAGAGCCGGCCCTATGTGCTGCCCAGCACGGACCTGCTGGTCAAGGGCAAGCCCCACGCGGTCAGGACCTCGGCCAACGACGCGGTCATCAAGGCCCTGCAATCGACCTTCCAGCAGTTCGACGTGGATGCCAAGGTGGTCGGCTTCCTGCGCGGCCCCTCCGTCACCCAATACGAGGTGGAGCTGGGACCGGGCGTCAAGGTGGAGAAGGTCACCAACCTTCAGCGCAACATCGCCTACGCGGTGGCCAGCTCGGACGTGCGCATCCTGTCGCCCATTCCCGGCAAGTCGGCCATCGGCATCGAGATTCCCAACGTGGACCGCGAGATCGTCCACCTGGGCGACGTGCTGCGCTCCGACAAGGCCCAGCAGGACGACAACCCCATGATGACCGCCGTGGGCAAGGACGTGGAAGGCCACTATGTGACCGCCGACCTGACCAAGATGCCCCACCTGCTGGTGGCCGGCGCCACAGGTTCGGGCAAGTCCAGCTTCATCAACTCCATGCTGGTTTCGCTGATCATGCGGGCCACGCCGGAACAGGTCCGTCTGATCATGGTGGACCCCAAGCGCGTGGAGCTGAGCGCCTATGCCGGCATTCCCCACCTGCTCACGCCCATCATCACCGAACCCAAGAAGGCCGCCCAGGCCCTGGAATGGGTGGTCAAGGAGATGGACTCCCGCTACGACGACCTGCAGTTCTTCGGATTCCGGCACATCAAGGACTTCAACAAGGCCGTGCGCGAGGGCAAGGTCCACGCCCCCGCCGGCTCCAACCGCAAGGTGGCCCCTTATCCCTACTTGGTCGTTGTGGTCGACGAGATGGCCGATCTGATGATGGTGGCCAAGAACGACGTGGAGAGCTCCATTCAGCGAATCACCCAGCTGGCGCGTGCCGCCGGCGTCCACCTGGTCCTGGCCACCCAGCGGCCCTCGGTGGATGTGGTCACCGGCCTGATCAAGGCCAACATCCCCTCCAGGCTGGCATTCGCCACATCGTCCTCAACGGATTCCCGGGTCATTCTGGATGCCACCGGCGCCGAGACCCTGATCGGCCAGGGCGACGCCCTCTTCCTGCCCATGGGCCAGGCCAAACCCACCCGCGTCCAGGGCGCCTGGGTCTCCGAGTCCGAGATCCGCAAGGCGGTGGATTATGTGCGCACCCAACGCAAGCCCCACTACCGTGAGGACATCGAGCAGATGGCCGACAAGGCCGACCACAAGAACGAGATCCAGGAGGAGATCGGCGACGACATGGACGAGCTGCTCCAGGCGGCCGAGCTGGTGGTGACCACCCAGTTCGGATCCACCTCCATGCTCCAGCGCAAGCTGCGTGTGGGCTTCGCCAGGGCAGGGAGGCTGATGGACCTGCTGGAGTCGAGGGGAATTGTGGGGCCGTCGGAGGGTTCCAAGGCCCGCGAGGTGCTCATCCAGCCGCCGCAGCTGCAGCAGGCCCTGGCCTTCATCCGAGGCGACGCCACCTCCATGGATCCCGCCCCGGATGAGCAAGCGCAGGGCTGAACATCGGCCCAAAAAGCTGGGCCTGGTCTACCGTTATGATGAAACTGCCGCCCGGCATCTCTTGTTGGACGGCCCGAGCGCACGAGTATCGCGTATAAGGAGTGGCAATGCAGGAGCATGCCGAGTCAGAGACCGGTCGTGAGAGGCGCAGACTTCTCGAAGGATGGAATTCACCCCCAAACCTGGTCACCTACACCCGTATCCTCCTGGTCCTGGTCTTCATCGCCCTGGATCTGATGGCTGGTCCCTGGGGCGAACGCAGGCCTGGCATGCGTTGGACCGCCGCCGTGCTCTTCGTCCTCGCCGCCTCGACCGATAAGCTGGACGGGTGGCTGGCCCGCCGGTACAACCAGGTGACCGAGCTGGGCAAGCTCATGGACCCCATCGCCGACAAGCTGCTGATCTGCTCGGCGCTGATTGTGGCCTCCGTCTTCGGCGAGCTCTGGTGGTGGGTCACCGTGCTCTTCCTGGTGAGGGAACTGGGCATCACCCTGCTGCGGGTCCTGGTCATCAACAAGCAGGGCCGGGTCATCGCCGCCTCCCAGGCTGGCAAGTACAAGACCTTGTTTGAGTGCATCGGCCTGGGCATGCTCATGGTGCCTCTGTCGACGGTCTGGCCCTGGTACCTGGTGGCCACCCGCGTGGTCATCCTGGTGGCCCTGGCCCTCTGCCTCTACTCGGGAGCGGAATACGTGATGGGGATGCGGCGATGATCGGCAAGAGCGTGCAGGGCCGTTGCGACGACCTGGCTGGACGGATCATCGACACCTGCCGTGATTCGGGCCTGTTCCTGGCCGCCGCCGAATCGCTGACCGGGGGACTGCTGGCCGATGCCTTCGTCAGGATCCCCGGGGCCTCAGACGTTTTCCTTGGGTCGGCCGTCACCTACGACATCGCTGCCAAGGCCGCCATCCTCAAAGTGGACCAGGATCTGCTGGCCACCCAGGGCGCGGTCCATCCAAGGGTCGCCCAGGAGATGGCGGAGGGCACGGCCAGGCTCTACACCAGGCCGGGGCACGAGGACACGGTCATCGGCATGGCCACGACGGGCGTGGCTGGTCCGGGCCCTGACGGGGACGATCCTGCCGGATTGGTCTATATCGGTCTGGCCCTGCCTGTTCGTGTGCTGGGTCGACGTATAGAGACCGGCCTTCAGTCCCATGCCTACCGCACCTATGCCTATGAGCTGCATCTCGACGGCGATCGCGAACAGGTGCGCCGGGGTACGGTCATGCGGATTCTGGACCAGCTGGATCGGGCCCTGCACTCGCTCGGCTGACGGCCTGATGCGGTGAGTCGCTTCTACTAACCGCTGTCGGCCTTGCGCATACGTGACCTTGGTCACAAAGCAGGCCTTTCGGGTTCCTCCCCTGGAATAATCCAGCGGCCTGTCTGTTGGTCACTGTGTAAGAAGTTGAACACGATAATGGCGAAAGGGGCTGCTATGGCCAGCACCGAGACCGTGATGACTCGAACCAACGATACCTATGATGTCAAGCCGGCCGCACCCGGAGTGGAGCGCAACGCGCGGGTTCGTGATCTGACTCCCGCCCAGCGTCGTGCCGTCGTCTTCGCCCAGCAGCAGGTGATTCGTGCCAAGGCCGCCAAGAAGGCCAAGGAGGAGCGCCAGGCCAACCTGAACAAGATGTGGATGGAGGAGGACGGCATGGAAGCCAGCCGTCAGCGGGCAGCCTCCAACAACGACGGCCGGGCCGTCACCCATACCGTCTCCCTGCGCGAGGCCCTGGGCCACGTGCTGCGCGAGCTGAGGACCAACGATCACAAGACCCTGCGTGAGGTCAGCGAGAAGGCCGGTGTGTCCCTGGGCTACCTGTCCGAGGTGGAACGCGGCCAGAAGGAGGCCAGCTCCGAACTGCTGAGCTCCATCGCCGACGCGCTGGGCCTGGGTGTGCCGCAGACCCTGCGGATGGTGGCGGACTACCTGGAGTCCACTCAGGAGTAAGCATGTCAGGTTCCGCCGGTTGAATCGGCGGACCGTTCTTGAGGGCGTCCGGTTCTGAGGAACCAGGCGCCCTCTTCTGCTGACTGTCGGTTGCTACCGTAGAAGGGGTGTGACAGGGTGGGTCTTGGACGAAAGGTGATGTCGGGTGCGTGAACGGGAATTCTGGCAGCTGCTGGAGGAGGTCTTCGGCCGGGTCTACGGACGCAGTCTGGCCCGTGACCAGAGGCTGACCGCCCTGGATGCCATGACCGTAATAGAGGCCCTGGATGCGGGTGTGGAGCCGCGCGTGGTCTGGAATGTGCTCTGCGATCAGATGGAGATTCCCGACTCCCGGCGCTGGGGGAAGGACCACAATGCGCCGCCCCTGCCGGCAGCCTGATCGGCGGGTTTTATCCTCCGCGAATTTATTGCCCATTCCAGGTGATTTTCGAACATTTGTTCGCATAGTCGGGTATACTGATACCCATGGTCCGGTGACCATCGGCACGTTCGACCACATCGGGCGCCGGGACCGCAGACGGGTTCCGACGGCGGATAGGCTGTCAATCGTGAGGTCGTCAATCAGGATGTCGTCATCGTGAGGTCGGTTACGAAGAAGGAGAGCCATATGGCACGTCAGAGCAACAGTGGCAAGGCGAAGAAGGAAGAGGAGGGCGGGATTGATCCCCGTCGCCAGGCAGCCTTGAACACGGCCCTCGCGCAGGTGGAGAAGAGCTTTGGCAAGGGTTCGGCCATGCGTCTGGGCGACAAGCCCGCCCAGGACGTGGAGGTCATTCCCACCGGGTCCCTGGCCTTGGACATGGCCCTGGGCATCGGCGGACTGCCCCGCGGCCGCATCGTCGAGATCTACGGTCCCGAATCCTCGGGCAAGACCACCCTGGCCCTGCATGCGGTGGCCAATGCACAGGCCGGTGGTGGAGTGGCTGCCTTCATCGATGCTGAGCACGCTCTGGATCCCGAGTACGCCAAGAAACTGGGCGTGGACACGGACTCCCTGATCGTCTCCCAGCCGGATAACGGCGAGCAGGCGCTGGAGATCGCCGATATGCTGATCAGGTCGGGCGCCCTGGATGTCATCGTCATCGACTCGGTGGCCGCCCTGGTGCCCAAGGCCGAGATCGAGGGTGACATGGGCGACAGCCACGTGGGTCTGCAGGCCCGTCTGATGAGCCAGGCCCTGCGCAAGATGACCGGTGCCCTGTCCCAGGCCAACACCACGGCCATCTTCATCAACCAGCTCAGGGAGAAGATCGGCGTCTTCTTCGGCAGCCCGGAGACCACCACCGGCGGCAAGGCCCTGAAATTCTACGCTTCGGTCCGCTTGGACATCCGCCGTATCCAGACCCTGAAGAACGGCGACGAGGCGGTGGGCAACCGCACCAAGGTCAAGGTGGTCAAGAACAAGATGGCCCCGCCCTTCAAGGTGGCCGAATTCGACATCCTCTACGGGGAGGGCATCTCCAAGGAGGGTTCGGTTCTGGACATGGCCCTGCAGACCAACATTGTCAAGAAGTCGGGCTCCTGGTTCACCTACGAGGGCGATCAGCTGGGTCAGGGCAGGGAGAACGTCCGTCAGTTCCTCAAGGACAACCCCGGCTTGACCAAGGAGATTGAAGATAAGGTCAAGGTTGCCTTCGGCCTTATTCCTGCTCCCTCCGAGGACGGCAAGGCCGATCAGGCTGATGCTGGCCAAGACAGCAAGGAAGACGAATCGGCTTCTGTCGACGTCAACAGCACTGTGCCCACTGCCCAGGCTGCATGACCCGATGATCTCGGCCGAGGACTTCCTCAAGGAAAATCCGGTCCGACTGGCGCAGACCGAGGATCCTGCCGACTCCAGCGCAGAGTCGGTGGATTCTCGGCCGGACCGGTTCCAAGCAGAACCTGCGGGTGCGTCTGCTCCAGCCGACTCGAGAGGGTCAGTGAGTATTGGAACGGCTTTTGATTCCGCTACTGATTCGCGGTCTGCCTCAGGCTCTCCGCATACCTTAACCTCTCGGCCCACTACGGATGTTCGCCCAGCTGCTATCCAGAAGGATGGCAGCTACAAGGAAGACAGCCGCCCGGTGCAGGCCGCTGCCCTGGGTCTGGGACATGGCGCTAGGTTCGGAGGCAGTCTGGAAGATATTGACAGTCATGCCAATGCTGATATGGGTGAGGATTCCTTGGCAGGTTGCCATTCCCATGGTCGCCGTTCTGCCCGGGGTTCCGACAGAAGGACCCGCCGCCGTGGCCGTCGTCCACGTGCTGGCGGCTTTGGCGGAGGTTCCGCGCCTGCAGCCCCTCGAGCGGATGCGGATGATGCGGATGCTTGCCGGGAGTCTGCCCTGACCCTGCTGGATGCATCGGCCCGTTCCAGCGGAGCCCTGGCCCGTCGTCTGGTCGACAAGGGGTTTGACACGAACGTGGTCGATCAGGTGATCGATCGGTTGACCAAGCTGGGCCTGGTAGATGACCAGGCCTATGCCCAGGATCTGCTGCGTTCCTGCCTGCATCGCACCATGGGGGAGCGCGGCGTGCTCTCGGAGATGACCCGTAAGGGACTGGATCCGGGACTGGCTGCACAGGTGGTGGCCCAAGCCTCTCGTGAGGGACTCTTCGTAGACTCCGCCTACGAGCTCGGTCGCAAGGTGGCCCGCAAGACAGCCGGACTGGATATCAAGGTGCGCAAACGGCGATTCTGGAGTGCTGGATCCCGCAAGGGCCACTCTCCCGGCCTCCTCAACCAGGTGGCAGCAGACCTTTTCGTCTCTGACGACCCTCTCGATTGAGCCGATCGCTGTCAAGGAACCACGTGATAAAGGGGAAGAAAATGAGACCTCTCATATACCCCGGGTTCTGTCATCGACCGGATGAAAATCCGGACGACGGATGGCCATCCATCTCGACCTGACGTTGCCGCCAGGCTCTAGCGGCCTACCCGAAGGCGGGACGAGCAGCCCCTGAATGCCTTCTGCTTGGCCTTGCTCCCGATGAGGCTTGCCATGCGGTCGGCGTTACCGTCGACCCGGTGGTCTCTTACACCGCCGTTTCACCCTTGCCCGCCTTTACCAGGCGAGCGGTCTGTTCTCTGTTGCGCTATCTCTCAGGTCGCCCTGGGCGGACGTTATCCGCCATCGTGCTCTGTGGAGCCCGGAAGTTCCTCAGCCCTTCCCAGGAGGAGGGGCCGCGGCCATCCGAGAGGTCTCGGGGATACAGCATAGCGGAACTGAACGACCTGACCAGCGGATAGGAACCCGCTCTGGCCTCAAGCTCAATCAGTGAGTCAGCCCTGCTCTTCGGATACAATCGGAAGCACAGTCGATGGTGACCAAGTCCGCCATCGCACAAGCGGTTCATCCGCTCACGAGTGCAAGGAGATTCCCATGGAGATCGTCATTACCGGTCGACATACCCAAATCAAGCAGCGGTTCCGCGATGTTGTGGACAGCAAGATGAACAGGGTGACGGCCATCGCCCCCGATGCCCAGCGCATCCAGGTCGTTCTGACACATGAAGGCAATCCCCGCCAGGCTGACAGCGCCAAGAGGGTGGAGCTCACGGTCCAGGCCGGCAAAACCGTAATCCGCGCCGAGGCTTCCAGCGCCGACGAGTTCAGTGCACTGGATATGGCCTTGGACAAGTTGACCCAGCGTCTGCGCCGGGTCCGCGACCGCCGCAAGGACCACCGCCGTGGACTGGAGCATCCGCCCCTGCCCGCCGATTTGCTCGTGGATGAGCAGGCAGGCGATGAGGGCGATCAGGGCCAGGAGTCCAACCCGGACAACAGCGCCCAGAGCGCCGTGGCTTCGGACCTGGCACCGGGTCAGTCGGTCGAAGTGCAGGTGGGAGACACCCCCATCGTCATCCGCCGCAAGCTGCACATCGCAGAGCCCATGAGCATCGACGAGGCCCTCTACGAGATGGAGCTGATCGGCCACGACTTCTTCCTCTTCGTCAACAAGGAGACCCAGCGGCCGTCGGTGGTCTACCGTCGGCACGGTTGGAGCTACGGCGTCTTCGAGATCGATACGCCTGAGCATGTGGGCCAGAAGAAGTAACAGTAAAACGGATATTGAACTGCGGGGCGATTCCCCGGCGGCAGGTTGGCCTGGCCTCCGGAGGATTGCCCTCTTCAATGCCCGGTCCGGCTGCCAAGGCCGCAGTCGGGTCTGCGGAACCATCGGTTTCGAGAAAATCGGTGCATTCGCGTAAGATAATCAAGGTCTGGGCCTACGTCAGCTGAGGGCGTGCTAGGGCCATAAAAGAACGGTAGGGAGCGCAACGTGGTAGTAGTCTTGGACAAGGTCCTCCGTATGGGCGAGGGTCGTCAGATTCGCAAGCTTCAGGGGGTGGCCAAGGCGACCAACGCCTTCGAGGATCAGATCTCGGCCATGAGCGACGAGGAACTCAAGGGTCAGACGCCTAAGTTCAAGCAGCGACTTGAGAACGGCGAATCTCTCGATTCCCTGATGCCAGAGGCCTTTGCCACGGTTCGCGAGGTTTCCAAGCGCACCCTGGGCCAGCGGCACTTTGACGTCCAGCTGATGGGCGGCGCGGCCCTGCACTGGGGCAACATCGCCGAGATGAAGACCGGCGAGGGCAAGACCCTGGTGGCCACCCTGCCCAGCTATCTGAATGCCCTGGAGGGCAAGGGCGTGCATGTGGTCACGGTCAACGACTACCTGGCCTCCTACCAGAGCGAGCTCATGGGACGCATCTTCCGCTTCCTGGGCATGAGCGTGGGCTGCATCATCACCGACCAGCGTCCTGCCGAGCGCCGCAAGCAGTACCAGGCGGACATCACCTACGGCACCAACAACGAATTCGGCTTCGACTACCTGCGCGACAACATGGCCTGGGACAAGGACGAGCTGGTCCAGCGTGGCCACCACTTCGCCATCGTGGACGAGGTGGACTCCATCCTGATCGACGAGGCACGAACTCCTCTGATCATCTCCGGACCCGCTGAGGGCGACGTGACCCGATGGTACAGGCAGTTCGCCAAGCTGGTCCCCAGGCTCACCAGGGATGAGGACTACGAGGTCGACGAGAAGAAGAAGGTCGTCGGCATCCTGGATCCCGGCATCACCAAGGTGGAGGATTACCTGGGCATCGACAACCTCTACGAGCCCGCTAACACCGCCCTTATTGGATACCTGAACAACGCCATCAAGGCCAAGGAGCTCTTCCTGCGCGACCGCGACTACGTGGTCCAGAACGGCGAGGTCCTGATTGTGGACGAGCATACCGGTCGTCTGCTCAAGGGTCGCCGCTACAACGAGGGCCTCCACCAGGCCATCGAGGCCAAGGAGGGTGTGGAGATCAAGGCCGAGAACCAGACCTTCGCCACCATCACCCTGCAGAATTACTTCCGCATGTATGACAAGCTGGCGGGCATGACCGGAACGGCCGAGACCGAGGCCGCCGAGTTCATGAACACCTACAAGCTGGGCGTGCTGCCCATTCCCACCAACAAGCCCATGATCCGCAAGGATCAGCCGGATCTGATCTACCGCACCAAGAAGGAGAAGCTGACTGCCATCGTCCGCGATGTGGCCAAGCGGCATGCCAAGGGCCAGCCCATCCTGCTGGGCACCGCCTCGGTGGAGTCCTCCGAGGTGGTCTCCTCCCTGCTGGACGTGGCCGGCATCGACCACCAGGTCCTCAACGCCAAGCAGCATGCGCGTGAGGCTGCGGTCGTGGCCGTGGCAGGGCGCAAGGGGGCCGTGACCGTGGCCACCAACATGGCCGGGCGTGGCACCGACATCATGCTGGGCGGGAATGTGGAGTTCCTCGCCGATCAGAAGCTCAAGGAGCAGGGTTACTCCTCCGACGACACTCCTGAGGAGTATGAGAAGCGCTGGCCAAAGATGCTGGACTCCGTCAAGGAGCAGGTCAAGGACGAGCACGAGGAGGTCGTCAAGCTGGGAGGCCTGTACGTACTGGGCACCGAGCGGCACGAATCCCGCCGTATCGACAACCAGTTGCGCGGCCGTTCAGGCCGTCAGGGCGATCCCGGCGAGTCCAGGTTCTACCTGAGCCTGGAGGACGACCTGATGCGTCTGTTCAATTCTCAGCTGGTGGCTCGGATGATGTCCTCCAAGAGCATGCCGGAGGGGGAGCCCATCGAGTCCAAGACCGTCACCAAGGGCGTGCGCAACGCACAGAAGTCCGTCGAATCCCGCAACTATGAGATTCGCAAGAACGTGTTGAAGTACGACGACGTGATGAACAAGCAGCGTCAGGTCATCTACGGTGAGCGTCAGGCGGTGCTCAAGGGCGAGGACATCCACAAGGACATCCTCCGCTTCATCAGCGAGACCATCACCTCATACATCCGGGGTGCACAGAAGGGCTCGGACAAGCCCGAGGACTGGGATGCCGACGGGCTTTGGAAGGCGCTGGCCTCCGTCTACCCGGTCAGTCTTGACCAGGATGAGACCATGGACTCCCTGGAGGGTCTGAAGGGTGACAAGGCCGTCAAGGCTCTGGCGGACAAGTTGGTGGAGGATGCCGATTCCATCTACCAGCAGCGTGAGGACGAGCTGGGCGAGAAGGGCTCCAGGCAGCTGGAGCGCCAGGTGGTCCTCTCCGTCCTGGACAGCAAGTGGCGTGAGCACCTCTACGAGATGGACTACCTGAAGGACGGCATCGGCCTGCGCGGCATGGGTCAGCGTGACCCCCTGGTCGAGTACCAGCGCGAGGGCTACCAGATGTACAACTCCATGATCGACGCCATCAAGGAGCAGACCGTGCAGCTGCTCTTCAACGTGGACCTCAAGCAGATCGCGGCCAGCCAGGAGAACGAGCGGAGGGCCCGCGAGGAGCGCAAGGAGAACGAGGAGAGCCAGTCCGAGCCGGTCAACTACCAGGCGCCTGAAGAGCCTGATGCCGAGGACGAGACCACCGACATCGACGAGACTGCCGAGGAACATGACGAGGGTGCTCCGGCTGGCAGCATCCAGGAGGATTCAGAGGAGGATGCCTCTGAGGATGCCGCTGACGAGGGTGCTCCGGCCCCGGTCGGGCCTGCCCCTATCAGCCATGCCGAGGGCAAGGTCCCTGCCAACAAGAGGCCCAAGGCCGTAGAGGATCACTCGCCTTGGTCTGATGGCCGCACCTTCCCGGGCACGCCGCGCAACGCCCCCTGCCCCTGTGGTTCCGGACGCAAGTACAAGATGTGCCACGGCCAGAACGAGAAGAAATGACAGGTTCGCATAATCACTAGAGGCTTCTGCAGATAAGGTTGCCGATACATTTAGGGTTGCCGATCTGACTGACGGCCATCGCTCACCAGGGCGGTGGCCGTTTCCATATATTGGATTGCCTACTTTCATATATTGGTAGCAAAGTGACCAGAATATGGGATTGCCTTGTGCAGGGGAGGGGCAGGGCAGTAAACCTAGAGCAAACAGCGGGGCATCCAGCCCCGCTTCTTCAAAGGAAAAGAGTCATCATGCGGCCACTTAGCTGGAAATCCGTCCTGAACTCCTTGGTGTCCGGTCGACACCTGAGCGCGGATGAGGCCGAGTGGTGCATGAACGATTTGATGGACGGGCATGCCGACCCTGTCCAGGTGGGAGCCGCCCTGTCCATGCAGTCCGCCCTGGGACTGACCAGCCCGGAGGTCGAGGGGGCTGCCAAGGCCATGGTGGGCCATGCGGTGCCGCTGAAGGTCAGCGGCGACGTGACCGACATCGTCGGCACCGGCGGCGATGGGGCAGCGACGGTCAACCTGTCTACGATGGGTGCCATCGTGGCTGCGGCTGCGGGGGTCAGGATTGTCAAGCACGGCAACCGGGCCGCATCCAGCAAGAGCGGCACTGCCGACTGTCTGGAACAGCTGGGTCTTCCCCTGGATCTGCCGCCCAAGGAGGTGGCTGCCATGGCGGATCGCTACGGCATCACCTTCGTCTTCGCCAAGACCTTCCACCCCGCCATGCGGTTTGCAGGGCCTGTCCGCTCGTCGCTGGGTATTCCGACCGTCTTCAACCTGCTGGGACCCCTGACCAACCCGGTCAACCCGCGATATGTGGCCATCGGATGCGCCCAGCGCCAACTGAGCCCCATGATGGCCCAGGTCTATGCCTCTCGCGGTCAGGAGGGCATGGTCTACACCTCGGTCGAAGGCCTTGACGAGATGGCCCCGACCGGCCCGGTCTCCATCTGGGAGATCCACCAGGGCAAGGTGGAGGAGCGAACCTTCGACCCGACTCGCGAACTGGGTCTCGACCCGGTCAATCCGGAAGACCTACGCGGTGGCGATCCCGCCTTCAACGCCAGCGTCGTCAGGGACTTCCTGGCCGGCAAGTCGGTTCCTTCGCGTTCCACGGCCCTGCTCAATGCGGCCTCGGCCATCGTGGCCGACGGCACACAGATCGATGCCGGTCCCGAGGCCGACCTGAGCGTGCGGTTTGCCCAGGCCTACCAACTGGCTACCCAGGTTGTGGACCAGGGGAGGGCGGCCGACCTGCTGGCAGCCTGGATCCACGGAGCCCAGGAAGCGCAGTCCCGCTGCCGGCAAGAGGAACGGACACGCCGTCCTGTCCTGGTCTAGGTTCGCGGCTGCCAAACCTGTTCGGACCCCGCTGGCTGATGTTCCTGCCAGTGGGGTCCGAACGTATTGGCGGCCTGGATATGGCGGCACTCGGCATTATCGCCGGTAGTGCCGTTCGTCGTCATCGAAGAGCCCGCTTGAATCGTCGCGGAAGTTCTTCCGGTCGATGATCAGTCCTGCGATGCCTATCAGCAGGAGCAGTCCCGCCAGCAGGCCGGTCAAGCCGGACCAGCGGGGGATCAATATGGTCAGGAAGAAGCAGATCAGGCCCAGCACCGTCATGATCATGAAGGCCGCATGCCTTCCGCCCAGGTCGCTCAGATCGGGGTTGGGCGGCACAAAGTTCGACGACTGGTCCATGACCTCGTCGGTGTCCAGCCAGCTGCTGCCTTGGAAATCGCGCGGCCCGGAGCCGCCGACGAAGGAGTCCCGCTTCAAGTCCTCGGCCCTCAGCGCCGCCTTCTTCTCGGACTTTCGAACCTTCTTTTCGAATTCCTTGGCCGTCCTGGACGATTCCAGGGAACCCAGCTCGTCAGCGTGCGAATTCAGGAAGTCCGCCCACTCCTCGTCCCCCTGTGAGGGCCCGGTTCCCGCCTCGCTGTTATACTGATTCCCGGCGTCGTTATGCTTGTGCTCGGTCATAGAACCATCGTAACCTCGGCCGCACGCATTCGCTACCAAGGAGTCTCTGTGCTGTACTGGTTCTTCGTCAAACTGCTCGGTCCGTTGGCGCGTACCTGGTTCAAACCGACCGTTGAAGGCACGGGGAACATTCCCAAGCAGGGGGCTGCCATCATCGCCTCCAACCATCTGGCCGTCATCGACGACGCCCTCCTGCCCATCACCTGCCCCAGGATGATCCACTTCATGGGCAAGGCCGAGTACTTCAACGGCAAGGGGATAAAGGGCAAGTTCAAGAAGTGGTGGTTCAGCTCGGTCGGAGTCTTCCCCGTGGACAGGTCGGGCGGCTCCAAGTCGCTGGGAGCCATGGAAACGGCGCGCTCCATCCTTGAGCACGGGCACATCTTCGGCATCCATCCGGAGGGCACGCGCAGCCCTGACGGCAGGCTCTACCGGGGGCACACCGGGGCGGCGCGGCTGGCCTTCGAGACCGGAACGACAGTGGTGCCCACCGCCATCATCGGCACCCGGCAGCTTCAGGAGCCCGGGCATGTGCTTCCGCATAAGGGCAGGACCAAGGTCATCTTCGGCAAGCCCATCACCGTGCCCTGCGTGCCGGTCAACAGCCTCACCCATGAGGAGATCCGCAACCTGACCGACAGGATCATGCAGGAGATCCAGGAGATGAGCGGGCAGCGCTACGTGGACGTGTACGCCCAGGTCATCAAGGCTCATGAGAGCAAGGAAGAACCGAGCTGACGACTTCAGACCACAGTCAGGGTCACGACGGCCAGTGAACCGTCATCATTGACCACCTTGACCTGGGTACCGGGGTTGGGGTCCTGGATTCGCACCGTGTGGGTCAGGTTGCCCAGCGGCGCGGAGATGTTGACCTTGAGTCCGTATCCCTGCAGGATCTGGGTGGCCTCGTCCTGGCTCTTGCCCTTCACGTCGGGCATGCTGATGAATTGCGGCCCCTTGGAGATGACCACGTTGACCGCATCGCCCCAGTGCAGCTGCTCCTGGGCCTGGTGGGAGGCGGAAATCACCTGGTTGCGGGGCACCGTGTCCGACCAGTCCTCGCTGTAATTGACCTTGAGCCGGAGCGCCTCCAGGGCCGCCTTGGCCTCGTCCCTGGCCTTGCCGATGATGTCGGGCATGGCCACCGGCATCCGCCCCTTGGAAAGGACCAGGCTGACCTTGGTATCATGCCGGGTCCTGGTTCCTGGGGCCGGTTCTACCGAAATCGCCGCTCCCTCGGGAATATCCATGGAGTACTGGTCCTTGGAGGAGTCATGGTCGACTCTGTCGAATCCGGCCGCCTTCAGGGCTTGCAGGGGGTCCTTGCCGTTGGAGGTGTCCGGCATGAGGATGTCCTTGGGCACTGTGGCTTGGCGAATCCCCTTGGAGACCGTCAGGCTGAGGCTGCCGCCCCGCTTGCTGATATGGGCTCCGACGGTGTCGGGATCCGCGGCCATGATGGCCCCCTTGGGTACCTGGTCGCTGAAGTCGTAGTCGGTGTGGACATCGATGCCTGCGACCTTGAGCGTGCTGGCGTACGTGGTGTAGTCGGCGCCGATGACCCTGCACTCCTGATTCTCTGGGCAGGAGATGTCATCCGGCTTGGGCAGGGCGACATAGCTGCCCGGACCCAGGTAGTACCACCAGGCGCCACCGCCGCCTCCGGCCAGGGCCAGCACAAGCAGAACCACCAGCGCGATGATCAGGCCCCGATGCCGGTGCTTGGGTTTGGCTGTTTCGGCACCTTGCTGCATGGTCTGGGCGGAAGCCGGAACGAGGTCTGTATCGGCGGGGGATGCTGTCGGGTCCTGAGGCTGCAGGACGGTTGTGGTTTCTGCCCGTGAGGGGGTGTCCACGTCGTTGAGCCGATAGCGCCTGGTCGCTGCGTCCGCATCGGTTTCGGGCGGGGCGGGCACATTCAGGACCGTGTCCGAATCCTCCGGTTCGGGTGCTGCAGCGATGGTCTGTGTGGCTGCGTCTTCGGCATCGTCGCTGGGTGCCGTGGCTGCCTGCCTTGGCGGTTCGGGCATCTCAGGGTTGGCGGACCCGGGCTGTCCGCTGGCTGCGGCTGCTGCGTCCGCTGTGCCTGTCGCAGGCAGCACGTAGTCCATGGCCTGCCGGTCCAGTCCCCTGACCACTTTCCTCAGGCCTTCCAGGGCCTTGCCTGCGTCGTCCGGGCGGTTTTCGGGGGAGCGGTCGGTCAACCCGGAGACCAGTGCGGCCACGGATGGGTCGATTCCCGGGCAGACGCTGGCCAGGGAGGGGACGTCCTCGTGGACGTGTTTGAAGACGATGGTCACCGGGTTGTCGCTGGCGAAGGGGACCGTGCCGGTCAGCATCTCGTAGGCGATGATGCCCACGGCATAGAGGTCGCTCTGGGGGGAGGCCTCATTGTTCTCGATGGTTTCGGGGGCCAGGTAGGCGGCCGTGCCCATGAGCATGCCCGTGGAGGACAGGGTGGCCTGGGCGGCGGCGCGGGCCAGGCCGAAGTCGGTGATCTCCACGTGGCCGCGGTCGTTGATGAGGATGTTTTCCGGCTTGATGTCGCGGTGGATGACGCCGGCTCGGTGGGCGGAGGCCAGGCCGTCCAGTATTTCGCCTATAATGCGCAGGGTCTCCTTCAGGGGATAGACGCCCTGCCGGGCCATGTCCCGCCGCAGGCTGATGCCGTGGACATACTCCATGACCAGGTAGTCCAGCCCCTGATCGACGCCGGTGTCGTAGACCTGGACGATGTGGGGGTTGGCGATGGCGGCGGCTGACCTGGCCTCCCGGCGGAAGCGCTCCTCGAACTGGACCCTGTGCGGCCCCTGGGCCAGCATGGTGTGCATGATCTTGACCGCCACATGCCTGGACAGCCGCAGATCCAGGGCCTCGTAGACCGTGGCCATGCCACCTTGCGCAATCTCGCGCAGAATGCGGTAGCGCCCGTCAATGATCCGGTCGCTGGTCCTCTCGTCCGCTTCACTCATGCTCGTCTTGTCCGGCCCTCTGCACCTCGGAGGCCTGACCGGCCTCGGCATCAATGGAAGATACACGTTTATGATACCCGGCGGTGGTGGCAAGCGGGAGGAAGCGTCGGCAGGCCTTGAGGAAGATGGCTCGGCCCTCTGTCGACAGCTGCAAATCATCGGCCAGGGCCTGGGCTCGGGCCTGGGCTCGGGAGGACAGGTCGGCCATACGTCGTTGGCTGGCCTCCACGGCCCCGCAGGAGCGCATCAGGTTACGGACCCTATTCACATGGGCATTCTTGCGGCGTTGGGTCGGGGAATCGTAGAGCCGGCGGACCTCCTTGGCCTGATCGGGATCGGCCATGGCCAGGGTGTCGGCCAGGAGGACGGTTCGCTTGCCCTCGCGTATATCGCCGCCAACGGGTTTGCCGGTGTGGCGGTCGTCGCCTGTAACATCCAGCAGATCGTCCGCCAGCTGGAAGGCCAGTCCCAGGTCCAGACCCAGGGCGCGCACTGACTCTTTGCGCTCTTCAAGGTTTGCCCCGGCCGCCAACAGCCCCAGAGCCAGCGGGGCCAAGGTGGTGTAGGAGGCGGTCTTCCAAGCCATGGTGTGCAGGGCCTGGCTGCGCAGACGTTCCGGATCGTCCAAGCGGGCCTCTTCCATGCCCATGTCCAGGACCTGGCCGGTGACCACTGCCGTCTGCATGGCTTGAAAGACTCTGCCGATGGCCGGTCCCTGAGGCAGGTGGCCAGCCGCCTGGAGGGCCATATCCGTGCTCAGCGATGCCAACAGGTCGCCAAGGAGGATGCCCAGGCCTGTCCCACGGGCATCGGGTCTTGCGCAGGCTTGGTTGCCCAGATCATTTCCAGCAACTGACCGGCTCAGGGCCAGATGGGCGGCGGGGCGGCCCCGACGGCGTGGGGAACCGTCGATGATGTCGTCATGGACCAGGGCACTGGTCTGGTAGACCTCCAAGGCACAGGCAAGGTCCACTACCGCCTGTTCACGGTCCGGATTCGGCTCGGACTCCAGAGCCCGCCAGACATCGCAGAGCAGCAGGGCACGCAGCCGTTTGCCTCCTCGGCCAGCCTCGATTGCCTGGAGGATGACCTCCTGCAGGGCCTCCCGGGAGGGGTCCTGGTCCAGGTGATGGTCCGGTCCGGGCTCTGGAGCAGTCAGGTGGTCGCAATGGCTCTGGAGCAGTTCCTCCATGCGCTGTTCGACCCGTGCTGCAGTCACGCTCTTCATGCCTTAGAGCCTATCCGCATATCTGCCCAGCAGGCAGGCTGCAAGGCCCATGGCTGCAAGGACCATGGTGGATGGATGACCCCACTTGACCACATGATCGGCTGCGGCCCTCCTAACGGTTCCAACTGGTTCAGGATGGAGCCAAGGCTCCCCGGACCACAGACCGGGAGCGGATGGGAGGCGATGACGGCATGAACGATGCGCACGAAGACGGCATGACAAAACTAGTGGGGAACTATCGAGAGGGCCGACGACGATGGGGTGTTGAAGATGCTGACAGGCGCTGGCTCCGGCAACCCTTGACAGACTGGACTGCCGGCTTGAGAGGGCGGCACCCGCCCTTGGACTCCGATTCGGCTGACCGTCTGGCTGTGGCCATCAAGGAGACCCTGGCCATACGCGATGGGCTTATCCTGTCCATCCTGGCGCCTGAGCCTGGTCTGGACGCTGACCGGCTGCTGGACCTGTGTGTGCGTCCCAACGATGCATCCAACGTGACGGCGCTCTGCAGCATTCTGGATGCGGTCTTCAAGGATCCTGCTACACGGCCGGACGAACCCCGTTGTCGGGCTGGGCTGGCCATGCTTGAAGCCATAGCGGACAAGGTTCCGCCGGGGTTCCGCTCCCAGCCTCTGGCGGTTGCTGCCTACGTCGATTGGTGGAGCGGGGGATCCCGGGCATCCGGGCTTGCCGAGGAAGCCTTGGACGACGACCGTTCCTGCAGCCTGGCCGCCATTGTCCTGGCACTGATCGGTCGCGGCATCGACCCGGCTTGGAGGCAATCGGGCTGAATCGGGAATAATCGTCCCCCTGGGGTGGTTCACTTAGTGAGTCTAAGATTTGACCTTGCCATACCTGCGCCTCAAAAGCAGTGTCGGCGGGTGGGATGATCCAGGAGGAGAATTTGGCCACGAAGGACACCAAGTCAGCCAAGACAGCCGCAGTGGATACCGGAAAGGGCCGGACCAGTTCAACCGCCGGCAAGACCAAGACCGCCACCAGGTCCAAGACCAGCAGCAGCAAGGCGTCCCGCAAGACCTCGTCCCGCAAGACCGCCACTGCCAGCACTTCGACGGCCAAGACGAACCGCCGCCCGGCCTCCAACACCACGAAGAAGGTCGAAGAGGAGCCCATCCTGCAGCAGGAGGATCAGGAGCCCGACGAGGACCTGCTCGAGGACCAGGAGGACGACGACCAGCTGGACAAGAGCGAGGATCAGCTGGAGGACGAGCCCGATGAGGACGATCAGGAGGAGGACGAGGCCTCTCAGGTCGAGGATGAGGCCGAAGAGGACCGCAAGGCCGCCCATGCCCTCGCCGCCAAGGTCAAGGGCGCCTTCGTCGTCGACGATTCCGATGACGATGAGAATGTCACCCCTTCTGGTAACCCCAAGCGTCGTGTGGTCACCGCCGGTGCCACTGCCGATCCCGTCAAGGACTACCTCAAGCAGATCGGACGCGTCAGCCTGCTGAACGCCGAGCAGGAGGTGGACCTTTCCGAGCGTATCGAGGCCGGCCTCTATGCCCAGCATCTGCTGGACACCGAGGGCGAAGGCATGGACTTCAAGCGCCGCCGCGAGCTCAAGTGGGCCGCCAACGACGGGAAGAAGGCCAAGGACCACCTGCTGGAGGCCAACCTGCGACTGGTGGTCTCCCTGGCCAAGCGCTACACCGGCAGGGGCATGCTCTTCCTGGATCTGATCCAGGAAGGCAACCTGGGTCTGATCCGCGCGGTGGAGAAGTTCGACTACACCAAGGGCTACAAGTTCTCCACCTACGCCACCTGGTGGATCCGTCAGGCCATCACCCGCGCCATGGCCGACCAGGCCCGCACCATCCGTGTGCCTGTCCACATGGTCGAGGTCATCAACAAGCTCTCCCGCGTCCAGCGTCAGATGCTGCAGGATCTTGGCCGCGAGCCAACCCCCGACGAGCTGGCCCGGGAGTTGGATATGCCCGTCGAGAAGGTCCAGGAGGTCCAGAAGTACGGGCGCGAGCCCATCTCCCTGCACACCCCTCTGGGCGAGGACGGCGACTCGGAGTTCGGCGATCTGATCGAGGACACCGACGCCATCGCCCCCTCGGATGCCGTGGCCTTCTCCCTGCTGCAGGAGCAGTTCCAGCAGGTGCTTGAGACCCTGAGTCCCCGCGAGGCCGGCGTCATCAAGATGCGTTACGGCCTGGAGGATGGGCAGCCCAAGACCCTGGACGACATCGGCCGCGTATACGGGGTCACCCGTGAGCGCATCCGCCAGATTGAGTCCAAGACCATGTCCAAGCTGCGGCATCCTTCGCGCTCGCAGACCCTGCGTGACTTCCTGGATCAGTGACCTCTGCGCCCGGCGGGGAGGTCCGGATGCTGTCGAGGCCTCCTTGCTAGAAATGGTCATCGGTGCGTAAGCGACCGCCCATGCGAGGACCCGTGTCCCCTGGGCGCCTAGAGGTGAACGGCGAGGTAAATGGTGGCGAAAAAGCCTGAAAAGGGAAAGTCCTATGGTGCCGGCAGTCTGACGGTCCTGGATGGCCTGGACGCAGTGCGCAAGCGTCCAGGCATGTACATCGGGACCACGGACAGCCAGGGGCTCATGCACTGCCTTTGGGAGATCATCGACAACGCCGTGGACGAGGCCCTGGCCGGCCAGTGCGACCACATCAAGGTCATCCTGCACAAGGACGGCTCCATCGAGGTGGACGACAACGGCCGGGGCATCCCCGTCGATATTGAGCCTCGAACCGGGCTGACCGGCGTGGAGGTGGTCCTGACCAAGCTCCACGCAGGCGCCAAGTTCGGCAACTCTTCATACACGGCTGTTGGCGGCCTGCACGGCGTGGGCTCTTCGGTGGTCAACGCCCTGAGCTCCCGGCTGGAGGTGGAGGTTGACAGGGACGGCAAGACCCACCGGATGCGCTTCCACCAGGGCCATCCCGGCACCTACCAGGACCCAGATCCGGAGCATCCCTCGCCTGACTCGCCCTTCAAACGCACCAGGAAGAACCGGCCTACGCCCCTGGAGGTGGTGGGCAGGGTGCCCAAGTCCCGGACCGGTACCAGGGTGCGCTACTGGGCCGACCCGGAAATCTTCAACACAACGGCCCGGTTCAGCTACGACCAGCTGATCGATCGGGTGCGCCAGACCAGCTTTCTTGTGCCCGGTCTCAAGATCACCGTGATCGACGATCGCATCCCCGCCACAGGAAGCGCCGATCAGGACCTGCGCCTGGAGGTCGACGGCGGGCCTGGCGCGGAACCGGACGATCAGGACGTTCAGGAGACTCAGGGGAACCTTCGTGAACCGTCTGACAGCGGCGACTCTTCAGAAGAAGGTGCCGAAGGCGAACGTGCCGGGGACGCGCAGGTGGATGATGCCGAGCTTTCGGCCACAGAGCGGGCCGACCGGGCCATGCTGCAGCCGGAGGACGAGTCCGGTCATCAGCGTGTGGAGGAGTTCCTGCACACCGGCGGAGTGACGGACTTCGTGGACTTCCTGTCCAAGGGCGAGCCGGTCAGCGACATCTGGCGGATCAGCGGTCAGGACACCTATCAGGAGGAGACCCAGCGGGTGGGCTCGGACGGCGAACTGCACGCCGAGCAGGTGGAACGTGTCTGCGGGGTAGATATAGCCCTGCGCTGGGTCAATGACTACGATTCGGTCGTCCGCAGCTTCGTCAATGTGGTGGAGACGCCCGGCGGAGGCATGCACGTGGACGGGTTCATGAACGCCATGACCCGTCAGGTGCGCAAGGCCGTGGAGGCCAACGCCCGCCGCCTCAAGGTCAACCTCAAGGACTCCCACAACAAGGTGGAACGTGACGACGTCCTGGCCGGTCTGGTGGCTGTGGTCACCGTGCGCATCGCCGAGCCGCAGTTCCAGGGTCAGACCAAGGACGTGCTGGGTACGGCCCAGGTCAAACCCATCGTCACCCGGATGACCGACGACCAGTTCGGCCAGATGATCAGCGGCTCCAAGCGCGGCTTCAAGGAGCAGTCCAGCCAGGTGCTGGAGAAGATCGTGGGCGAGATGCACGCCCGCGTCCAGGCACGCAAGACCAAGGAGGTCACCAGGCGCAAGAACGCCCTGGAATCGGCCTCCATGCCCTCCAAGCTCTCGGACTCCATGCCCGGCAATGACGACATCGCCGAACTGTTCATCGTCGAGGGCGACTCCGCCCTGGGCACGGCCAAGGCAGCCCGAAACTCCATGTTCCAGGCCCTGCTGCCCATCCGCGGCAAGATACTCAACGTGCAGAAGGCCTCCCTGTCCCAGATGCTGACCAACAAGGAGTGCGCCTCCATCATCCAGGTGGTCGGCGCCGGCTCGGGAGCCAGCTTCGACATCGACCAGGCCCGCTACAACAAGGTCATCATGATGACAGACGCCGATGTTGACGGCGCCCACATCCGCATCCTGCTGCTGACCCTCTTCTACCGTTACATGCGCCCCCTGATCGAGAACGGACGGGTCTACGCAGCCGTGCCGCCCCTGCATCGAATCGCCCTGGCAGGCAAGAACAAGGGGAAGTTCATCTACACCTATTCGGACGATGAGCTGGAGGGCAAGCTGGCCGACCTGCAGGCCAAGCACATCGACTACAATCCCGATGTGCAGCGCTACAAGGGTCTGGGCGAGATGGATGCCGACCAGCTGGCCGACACCACCATGGATCCCCGGACCCGCATGCTGCGCCGCATCCGCATGGAGGATGCCGCTCAGGCGGCCGGCATCTTCCCCCTGCTCATGGGCGACGACGTGCCGCCCCGCAAGCAGTTCATCGTGGACAATGCCGATGACTTCGACCGGAGCAAGATCGACACCTGATCGACCTTCAGCAAGGCCCAAAATGGGGGAGAGGAGTATGGCGCATATGGGCGATCCCCTGGGTAATTTCTCCCCGCAGACGGCCGGCTGGTTCCGCCAGGCCTTTCCCGACGGGCCCACGCCGACCCAGATGCAGGCCTGGCCGGCCATCCGCTCAGGCGGCGATGCGCTGATCATTTCGCCCACCGGGTCGGGCAAGACCCTGGCCGCCTTTCTTTGGGCCATCGACGAGCTCATGACCATGCCTCGGCGCTCCCGGAAGCCTGGGGTCGCCGTGCTTTACATTTCGCCCATGAAGGCCCTGGGGACGGATGTGGCCCGCAACCTGCAGGCTCCGCTGGACGGCATAGCCGAGCGATTCGGACAGCAGGGACACAAAGCGCCCAAGGTCCGGACGGGCATCCGCACCGGGGACACCGACGCCCGCGGCCGCAGGGCCCTGACCGCCCATCCCCCGGATATTCTGGTCACCACCCCTGAATCCCTCTATCTGATGCTGACCTCCAAGGCAGCCAGCACGTTGAAGAATGTGCAGACCGTTATTGTGGACGAAATCCACGTTCTGGCGGGCAACAAGCGCGGTGCCCATCTGGCCCTGAGCCTGGAGCGGCTGGACGACCTGGTCGGAGGGCCCGTGCAGCGGATCGGCCTGTCGGCTACGGTCCGGCCGCCCGAACAGGTGGCACGTTTCCTGGGTGGCAGCCGTCCGGTCAGCCTGATCCAGCCCAAGTCGGCCACAGCCATGGACTTACGGCTGATCGAGCCCCTGGAGGACATGGGCGATCTGACAGCGCCACCCGGCGAATCCGGCGAAGAGGGTCAGGGGGGCGACCAAAGAAGCGGATCTATCTGGCCAGCCGTCGAGCGGGCCATTCTGGACCAGGTCCTGTCCCACCAAACCACCCTGGTCTTCGTCAACTCACGAGGTCTTGCCGAGCGTCTAACCGCCCGGTTGAACGACCTGCACCAGTCCGATCTGCAAGCGTCCAACCACCGTAGCCGAGGCAACAGTGGGGACCAGCCAGGGTCACATCCTGAAACAGACCAGCCCACGGGCAGGGTTGCGCAGGCCAGGGAGCCCGCTCACTACGATTCGGCCACCGGGTCCACCTCCGAGAGAACTTCCGGCCTTAGTGTCGACCAACCCATTGCCATGGCCCACCATGGTTCGGTGTCCAAGGAGCGCCGACGCCAGGTGGAGGACGACCTCAAGGCCGGCAGGCTGCAGTGCGTGGTGGCCACCTCCAGCCTGGAACTGGGCATCGATATGGGCTCGGTCGATCTGGTCATCCAGGTCAATGCCCCGCTGTCGACCGCCTCGGGGCTGCAGAGGGTGGGACGAGCCGACCACCAGGTGGGACGGGTGTCGCAAGCCAGGCTTTTCCCCCTGACCCGCGAGCAGATCCTGGAGTGTACAGCCAGCATGGAAAGTATGGTCCAAGGTGATATCGAACCCACCATCATGCCCAGCAGTCCTTTGGATGTTCTGGCCCAGCAGACGGTGGCCGCGGCCGCCATGGGACCGCTCAAGGAGCAGGATTGGCTGGCCACGGTCAGACGGGCCGCGCCCTTCGCCCACCTGGACCAGCAGGTCTACCGGGCGGTGCTGGGCATGCTCAGCGGCGCCTACACCTCGCAGGACTTCACCGCCTTCCGCCCCATCCTGGTCTGGGACCAACAGACAGGCACGCTGACGGCCCGCCCCGGCGCGCAGCGACTTGCGGTTACCTCAGGAGGCACCATTCCCGACCGTGGCTCCTACAGTGTGGTCATGCCTTCAGAGGCCGCCGGCGGCAAACCCCGTCGAGTAGGAGAGCTGGACGAGGAGATGGTCTACGAGTCCCGCAAGGGGGATGTGATCACCCTGGGCACCACCTCCTGGAGGATCCAGCAGATCACCCGCGACCGTGTGGTGGTGGTGCCCGCTCCGGGACGCTCAGCCAGACTGCCCTTCTGGCACGGGGAGGGCACCGGTCGTGACCCCGCCTTCGGCCGTCGTCTGGGCAGGCTTGCCAGGGAGTTGTCGCAGGGCCTGATACCGGCGGTCCAGACTGCCTCCGGTCGGCCGGGCTTCACTCAATCCGTCTGTTCTCGTCTGTTGGAGGACGGCCTGGACCGTCCTGCCATCAACAATCTGGCCGCCTTTCTGGCCGAGCAGCAGGCCTCCACCGGCCGGGTGCCCGACGATCGACACCTGGTGGTCGAGCGTTGTCCCAACGAGGAGGGCGACCTGAGGCTGATCCTCCATTCGCCATACGGCCGCAGGGTCAACGAGCCCTGGGCCCTGGCCATCGCCGCCCGGCTCTCCCGCGAGCGCGGCTATGACGGTTCCGTCTGGGCGGGGGAGGATGGCATCGTCGTGCAGATCCCGGGCACCGACACCTTCCTGGATGATCAGCGAATATTCGGATTCACCCCCGATCAGGTGGAGCGCGAGGTCCGACGGCATCTGGTTGGCTCTGCGCTCTTCCAGGCCCGCTTCCGCCAGTGCGCAGCCCGCTCGCTCTATATGCCCAGGATGGAGCCGGGCCGCAGGGTTCCACTTTGGCAGCAGCGTCTGCGGGCCTCCCGTCTGCTGGACGCGGCCCTGAAGGAGAATGACTTCCCCCTGGTTCTGGAGACCATGCGTGAGTGCCTGCAGGACGTCTACGACATGCCTGCCCTGTGCGAGCTCATGGCCGACCTGGAGCAGGGGAGCGTCCGTCTGGTCCCGGCCTCCACCAAGACTCCCTCGCCCATGGCCTCAGGGATGCTCTTCGGCTACCTGGGGACCTTCATGTACCAGTACGACATGCCCAAGGCCGAGCGCGACGCTGCCATGCTGGCCATCGATTCCGACCTGCTGGAGCAGATGGTCGGGCAGGTGGACATGGCTGACCTCCTGGACCAGGAGACCGTCGATCAGGTGACTGCTGACCTGCAGCGGCTTTCGCCCAAGACCCGGGCCAGGGGTGCCGAAGGGCTGGCCGACCTCTTGCGGACCCTGGGCCCCATGGATCCGGCCGGGATTCGTCGGCGCATGCGCGGTCAGGAGGACCAGCCGGTGACGGAGGCACAGGTTCAGGCCATGCTCAAGCAGCTGCAGGACCAGTCCAGGGTGGTCCAGGTCAGACTGGGCACCCGCGACTGCTGGGTATGGGCCGGTCAGGTAGGAAGGTTGACGGCGGTCCTGGGCCCAGGCATCAACCATCCATCCTCCCGGCCGACAAAGCAATCGGAATCGGACAGCGAGGCCTTCGACCAGCTGGTCAGGCAATACGCCGCAGTCCATGGGCCGTTCACCACCGAGGACCTGGCCGGTCACCTGGGCCTGGGCAGTGCTCTCTTGGAGGATAAGCTGCGTTCCTTGGTCGCACGCGAGCTGCTCATGACCGGGGTCTTCCCCCGTCCCGACCTGAGAGCCTATGGCGAGCCCGGATGGGAGGGAGGCGAACCCCGCCGAGGATGGCTGGATCCTGAGGTCTTCCGTCGGCTGCGCTCGCGGTCCCTGGCCAAGGCCAGTAAGGCCGCCAGGCCGGTCCCCGGTCATGTCTACGGTGACTTTCTTCTTCACCGGCAGGGTCTGGCACCCCTGGGCCAGGAGCCTTTGATGGGCACCGAGGGACTGCTGGAGGTCGTTGCGCAGCTGGAAGGGCTGGCTCTGCCGCCCGAACTCTGGGAGTCGGCTATCTTCCCGGCCAGGGTGCGTGATTACGGTCCGGCATTGATGGACGATCTGCTGGCCTCGGGTCAGGTGGTCTGGGTGGGGTCCGACCAGGGGGAGGGCCCGCTGGGCGCCATGACTTTTTATCTGGCAGAGGATTTGGATGAGGAGCTTCCAACACGGTCCGCCGATTCCCCGTCGGCCACGGATGAGATCGGCAAGTCGGGCAACCTGGACAACCCGGGCGATAGGGAAGAGGCCCTGCTGGATGTTTTGGCCGATGGGGGAGCCTACCGCTTCGATCGGCTTCTGCGCGCCTGTGCCGGTCGGAGTGGGGATGACCTTGAGCCCCCTGTTTCTGAGGCCCCCGACCAGGAGGCCATGGCCCGGTCGCTCTGGGGCCTGGTCAGGCGTGGACTGGTCACCAACGCCTCCCTGGCTCCGGTTCGGCGCCTGGTCCGAGGATCAGGCTCACAGACCTCGGGTAGGACGCGCCGTTTGCCCCATGGTCTGCGTGGACGCGGCAGGCCCTTGGGTCGCGCGGCCTTGACACGGACGGCCGGCTCATCAGCGCTGTCAGCGGCGACGGAGGGATTCTGGACCCTGGTTGCGGATGAGCGCAGAGCAGCGGGGATTGGCATGGCCGATTCAAGCGACAAGCCCAGAAGCAGCCAGGACGATGACCGGCAGCGGACCGTCCGCCTGGTCCACCAGGGGCGGGCCATCCTGGACCGTTATGGGCTCCTGGCCCCGGTCCTGCCCGAAGTGCGGTCACTCCCTGGTGGATTCTCGGCCCTCTATCAGGTCTGCAGACGCATGGAGGAGGCCGGCCAGCTGACGCGTGGGGTCATCGTGGACGGTTTCGGCGGCGCCCAGTTCGCCCCCCGGGAGGTGATCGACCAGCTCAGGGACTTCCAAGAAGGTGAGCGCAATGATGATGGTGAAGGCGGATCGAAGCAGCGGCCGCCCGAACCCGTGGTCATGGATGTGACCGATCCCGCCAACCTCTATGGCACGGCCCTTGCCTGGCCGACCACATCAGGGGATGCCGGCGGTCGTCCCATTCGGCGGATGGGGAACCTCCTGGTGCAGAATCGAGGCCGCGCCCTGGTCTATGCGGCGCCCAAGGGTCATCATCTGCTGGTCTTCGGTGAGCCCGAGCGGGGATTGCTGGAGGCCGCCTTCGCCCAGCTGGCCTCATGGCTGAGGCGGGGCGGGCAGGGGCGCATCCTCTTCAGTGATGCCAATGGCCGGCCCCTGACCATGCGCGAACCGGTGGGCATGGCCCTGGCCGCCGCCGGATTCACGGCCGGACCGGGCGGCATGGCCCTCTACTGAGTCTTTGCTGAGCGCCCTCAGGCCACGAAGGCGATGGGCGCTGCCAGCTCCTGGCCGGAGGCATCCCGACGCATGTCCACATCGGGCAGTTCGACCGGGGAACCGGCAGCGGTGCTGGCGTGCAGGGGCCAGGCGCCCACCCGGGCCAGCAGCAGGGTGTCCTGTCCCTTCAGGAAGCGCTGGGAGCGCACGCCGCCTGTTCCGCGGCCCTTGACCGGATACATCTCCAGCGGGGTCAGCTTGGCCGAGCCGTTCTCGGTGCCGGGCAGGGCCTCGGAGTCGCCGGCCACGGTCAGGACCACGGCCCCGGCCTGGGTGCTCATGCCATCCTCGCCGGTCTCCTGGTAGGTCCAACCGATCTCCCCGGCTGGCACGACCGCGAAGGTGGCGACCTGGCAGCCCTGGGCCAGACGGATGCCCGCCATGCCGGCGGCATTGCGGCCCTGGGGTCGGACCTTGTCCCCTGTGAAGGTCAATAGGCTGGAATCCGAGGAGATGAGCACCATGCGGTCCCCGTCCTGGCAGGGGGCTGCGAAGACCACCTGGTCGTCATCCTTCAGGTCGATGACCGACCAGGAGTCCATGGTGGTCGGCGACTCGCGGTTCCAGCGCTTGACCGTGCCCAGGCGTGTGCCCAGGGCCAGAGGTCGGGAGTCGGCCATGTCGATGACGGTGACGGCGTGCTCGTCGGCCTGGGGTTCGGTGCTGGCGGTTCCGCCAAGGAGCTCGTCAGCCACGATGCCCCCGCTCAGGTTGGGGTTGGCGGTGGCCGGGATCAGCGGCAGGTCGGCCACAGGTGCGGTGATCAGCCGTCCAGCCGTGGTGACCAGGCCATAGGTGGCCAGGGTGGTGGTGGCGAATATGGCGATGATCTGGTCGTCGCGCCCCCGGTCCTGGTTGCGCGGGCGGGACCGCCAGGCATCCAGGGCGCCCGGGGTGCTGCGTGCCAGCAGGCCGGTGGCACTCATCATGACCGTGCAGGGCTTGTCCTCCATGTGCAGGTCGCCGCCGTCGCCACCGCTGCCGCTTCCTCCGCCGGCCAGCAGCGCAGCCTGGGAGCCAGCACCCACTTTGCCTGAGGTTTGCTGAGTGGTCTGCTTATCGCCGACCGCCGACTGCACGGGGGCCAGGTCACCGGAGGGCTCCTGGTCCAGGATGACCGTGCGCCTGGGCGTGCCCCACTGGGCCACCGCCTGATCCATCTCCTGGATGACCACCCGGTCCAGCTCGGACGAGGAGCCCAGAATCCGCTCCAGTTCCTCCAGCTGCTTGTTCAGGTCGTCGCGCTCGCCCTCCAGCTCGATCCGGCTCATCTTGGTCAGCCGCCGCAGCCGCAGGTCAAGAATGTACTGGGCCTGGATCTGATCCAGGTCGAAGACCGCCATCAGCCTGGTCTTGGCCGCATCCGCATCGTCCGAGCTGCGGATGACCTGGATGACCTCGTCGATGTCGACCAGGGCCAGCAGGAGCCCCTCGACCAGGTGCAGGCGCTCCAGGGCCTTTTTGCGGCGGAACTCGCTGCGCCGATGGATGACCGTGCGCCGGTGCTCCACCCAGACCTCCAACAGCTCCTTGAGCCCCATGGTTCTGGGCCGTCCATGGACCAGGGCCACGTTGTTGATGGTGAAGGAGTCCTCCAGGGGCGTGTACTTGTAGAGCTTGCCCAGGACCTTGCCCGGGTCGAATCCCGTCTTGATCTCGATGACCAGGCGGGTCCCGTTGTGCCGATCGGTCAGGTCGATGGCGCTGGAGATGCCCTCCAGCTTGTGGTTGCGCACCCCATCCGAGATGCGTTCCAGAACCCGCTCTGGGCCCACCATGAAGGGCAGTTCGGTGACCACGATGGCCTTCTTGCGGGCGGTCACGTTCTCCAGGTGGGTGACGGACCTGGTCACGAAGGCACCCCGGCCGTGCTCGTAGGCCTTGCGGATGCCGTCCCGTCCCACGATGATTCCGCCGCCGGGCAGATCCGGACCGGGTACGTAGCGCATGAGCTCGTCCAGGCTTGCGTCCGGGTGGGCCATCAGATACTTGGCGGCGGCCACCACCTCGCCCAGGTTGTGGGTGATCATGTTGGTGGCCATGCCCACGGCGATGCCCGAGGCCCCGTTGACCAGCAGGTTGGGGATGGCCGAGGGCAGGACCTGGGGTTCCTTGAGCTTGTTGTCGTAGTTGGGGGAGAAGTCCACCGTGTCCTGGTCGATGTCGGCGTTCATGCCCAGAGCCGCCGGGGCCAGCCTGGCCTCGGTGTAGCGGGAGGCCGCCGGTCCGTCGTCCAGGGATCCGAAGTTGCCGTGGCCGTCGACCAGGGGCAGGCGCATGGCGAAGGGCTGGGCCAGGCGGACCATGGCCTCGTAGATGGATGAGTCGCCATGGGGGTGCAGCTTGCCCATGACCTCGCCCACGGCCCTGGCGGACTTCATGTAGGGGCGGTCGGGGTTGAGGTTCATCTGACCCATCTGGTAGATGATCCGCCGCTGGACCGGCTTGAGTCCGTCACGGGCGTCGGGCAGGGCCCTGGCGTAGATGACCGAGTAGGCGTATTCCAGGAAGGACTTGCTCATCTCCTCGTTCAGAGGGGTTTCGACGATGTGTTCCTTGACCTGCCTGGGGTCGTACCCCGCCGCCTTGCTCCTGCGATGAGTTGCCATGCTCCAGCTCCTGCTCCTTCACGTTCCGCCTTATGATAACCGGACGGTCCGCCAAAGCATTCACAGCAGGGATGCAGTGTCGGCCTGGGGTCTGACCGTGCTTGAATGGAAGGCATGGGTCTGGATACACCTGACATGAAGGAACTGCTGCAGCCAAGTCCGCCTATCCGATACGGGGACCGGGCGGGGGACAGGCAAGTCGGCGGGGCCAGGCATCTGTCCGCCGTCCTGCCCGCCCTGAGCGCCTGTCTGGGAATGCCCGTGTCCACTGACGTCCATCCGTCTGCCAAGACCCTCCAGGAGGCCCTGGGACTGCCGGAAGCCCAGTCGGTGGTTGTCGTCCTGGTGGACGGCCTGGGATTCTGGAACCTGGTCAGCCGCCAGGGCCATGTTCCCTACCTGCGCTCGCTGCTGTCCGAACCCATCAACCAGCGTCCCCTCTACACCAGCCTGCCCTCGACGACCGTGGCGGCCATGGGGGTCTTCGGCACCGGAACCAGCCCTGGACTGACCGGCATGACCGGCTACACCCAGCTGAATCCGGACACCGGCCAGCTGGGCCAGATGATCCAGTTCAGGGGGGCTCAGGATCCCGAGCGTCTGCAGCGCCGCCCCACGGTCTTCGAGACCCTCCAGGCGCAGGGTGTCCGGGTGACCTCGTCGGGTATGCCGCGTTTTCGTAACTCCGCCCTGACCCGCGCGGCTCTGCGCGGCGGGGAGTACCTGGCCCACAACCACTCCCGTCAGCGTCTCCTGGCCGCCTGCGAGGCTGCCCGCAAGCCGGGGCTGACCTACCTCTATATCCGCGATGTGGACAAGGTGGGCCACCACAGCGGTTGGGAGGGCGAGGAGTGGGTGGCCGTCCTCGAAGCGACCGATGCACAGCTGGCCGAGCTTCATCGCCGCCTGCCCGCCGGGACGCTGACGGTGATCGTGGCCGATCACGGCATGGTCGAGGCTGATCCGGACCAGCGCATCGACATCGCCCAGGACCCGGAGCTGAACCGGGATGTGCGACTGGTGGGCGGTGAGCCCAGGGCGGTCATGCTCTATCTGGACCAGGGGGCGGATCCCCAGGTGGTGGCTGCACGCTGGCACCAGCGTCTGGGGGAGCGGGCCTGGGTGCTGACCCGGGATCAGGCCATCCAAGGGGGCATCTTCGGCCCTGTGGACACCCGGGTTCGACCCATGATCGGCGACCTTCTGGTTCTGGCCGGCGACCGGGTCACCCTGGTGAATTCTGCAGATCAGACTGATGCCGCGACCAGACTACCTGGTGTGCATGGCTCATGGACCCGTCTGGAGACGCAGATCCCCTGTCTGATCGATCTGGTCTGACTACTTGCCTCTGACTACTTGCCGAAGAGGATCTCGTCCCAGCTGGGTACGGCCGACCGCCCGGAGTGCTTTTTGGCCCGCTTGCCGCGGCGGCCCTCCCTGGTCTCGTCCTCCTGCTCATCCTGACCGGCATCATCGCCTTGTTCCGGCTCCTGGCTCTGCCCATGGTTCTGTATGGGCAGGACCATGGTGGATTCATTGTCTCGGATGGGAGGATGCTCGGCCGTGTCGGGGTCCTCGGTCAGTTCCGCACTGGGGTGGCTGGGCTTTCGCTCGGCTGTCCGCTCCTGGCCTTCCTTGGGCTTGCCATAGAGCCAGGCTGTGAGTGCCGCTTGGCGCTCGCCGTCCTCCTGGTCGTCCGAGCTACGGTCCTCTTCCTCGATTCGGGCAAGGGCATCCTCCTGGTTTGGAGGTCGCCTGTCGGTCTGGTCGTCGATCTCTTCGGCGGGACCCTGGTCCCAGCCGGGACGCCCCTGGCCATGGTCGTCTTCGGAATCGTCCAGCAGCATCCTGGCCGCCCCGTTCATGCAGGTCACGGTGTTGTCATGCATGTTCCAGGCCCAGCGGGCGTTGAAGATCCGCTTGTCCAGCGTAAACACGCCGTTGATGTTCCAGGGTTCGTACCCTCGTCTGGTGGCCTGCCAGGAAACCTGTGACAGGCTGACCCCGGCACGGGCCAGCACCTTGCCGATCAGTTCCTGGTAGTTTCGCCCGCCCGATCCCTTGGGGGCCGGCATGGTCAGGAACTGCTCGATGGCGTACTTCTTTTCGGTCTCCACCGGGGCCGCGAAACGCCGTACCAGCGCTTCGTTGACAGCGTATTGCTGAGCCACCTGCTCTGGGCGGGCGCCTGCGCGCACAGCAGCCTGAATGGCTGAGACAGGCAGTGGCTTGGACTTGCCGGTCTGGGGGTCCACGTCCTCTTCCTCCTTGACCTGCTTGGCCTCAAGAATGGCGCGATCAAGCGCATCGTCGACCCTTACGGCGAAGTGCCGGTGGTCACAGACGAAGACCAGATCGCCCCTGTCGTCGACATGGTCAAAGCTGGCCACCCTGGTCCCATTCTCAGACATGCACGCCCCTATCCTCTTACGGTTCCTTTACACGGCCTTAGGTATTTCCATTGTGCCCTACGGTTGGTATTTTACGTGCTTTTGAAATCGTGTATCCTATGCGCAGTACATATCGTGTGAAATGACCGGCATACGAGGTGGCTGGTCGAACAAGGAAAGGGTACACGATGGCACAGGATTACGATACCCCGCGCGACAAGGACGAAGACGAGGAATCCCTGCAGGAGCTTGGCAAAAACGGCCAGGATGCCGGGGCTGACCTTGACGACGACGAGAACGCCATCGCCGAGGACTACGAGCTGCCTGGCGCCGACCTGAGCAATGAGGACTCTTCGGTGACCGTCATCCCCATGCAGGGCGATGAATTCATCTGCTCCAACTGCTTCCTGGTCAAGCACCGGAGCCAGCTGGCCTACACCACCCCCGACGGCAAGCCCGTCTGCAAGGAGTGCGCCGCCTGATGGCCTATGACGAGTCCTACAACGAGCCTGAAACGGTCGAGGTCCTGTTCCAGTCCCTGGATGGGGCCGAGGTGCCGGAATACGCCATGCCCGGCGATGCGGGGGCCGATCTGCGAGCCAGTGTGGCTGTGGATCTGGCCCCCTTCCAGCGGGCCTTGGTGCCCACGGGAGTGGCACTGGCCCTGCCCAACGGCTACGTCGGCCTGGTTCATCCACGCTCTGGGCTGGCGGTCAAAATGGGGGTGACCGTGCTCAACGCGCCCGGGACCATCGATGCCGGCTACCGGGGCGAAATCAAGGTGCCGCTGATCAACCTGGATCCGCATGAGTCGGTCCACTTCGAGCCTGGGGAGCGCATCGCCCAGCTGGTCATCCAGCGCTACGTGCAGGCCCGTTTCGTGCCCGCCGAACGCCTGCCCGGCTCGGTGCGTTCGGATGGCGGATTCGGCTCGACCGGCCGCTGAGGCACCCTTCGGACACGGGCGGCCTGAATGGGCCAGGCGCAAGTGTAGGATTGGTGCATTATATCAGGACATTGGAGGCTTGAATGGTCACTCAGGAGGGCAGCGTCTGTAGCAATGATGTCGGCGATCAGGCCCCTTCCGGCCTGTCCTCCAGAGCCTTGGGCTGCGAGGTCAGCGACGACCCGCTCAACCCCCTGATGCCCATCTGGGAGATTTGCTCCGCTCATCATCCCGATGAAGATCTGTCCATGCTTCAGCGCGCCTATGACCGGGCCGTGGTTCAGCATGCCGACCAGAGGCGCAAGTCCGGCGAGCCCTACATCATCCACCCACTGGCTGTGGCCCAGATTCTGGCAGACCTGGGCATGGGGCCCACAGTGGTTTCGGCCGGTCTGTTGCACGACACCGTGGAGGACACCGACTACACCCTGGAGCAGTGCAGGGACGAGTTCGGCGACACGGTGGCCGGTCTGGTGGACGGGGTCACCAAAATATCGAAGATGGACTACGGCGATTCGGCCCAGGCCGAGACCATCCGCAAGATGATCGTGGCCATGAGCCGGGATGTGCGCGTTCTGGTGGTCAAGCTGGCCGACCGGGTCCACAACGCACGCACCTGGCGCTACGTCAAGGCTTCATCGGCCCAGCGCAAGGCCCGCGAGACCCTGGATGTCTATGCGCCCCTTGCCAACCGGCTGGGTATGAACGCCATCAAGACCGAGCTGGAGGAGCTCAGCTTCAAGACCCTCTATCCCAAGATCTACAACGAGATCGTGGTCCTGGTCTCCCGCAGGGCCGGCCAGCGCGAGGTCTACCTGAAGCAGATCCTGGACGAGATTCACGAGGATCTGGACGCCCAGGGCATCAAGGCCCAGGTGACGGGTCGGCCCAAGGACTACTTCAGCATCTACCAGAAGATGATTGTGCGCGGGCACGATTTCGCCAACATCTACGACCTGGTCGGCGTGCGCATCATCGTGGACACCATCCGCGACTGCTATGCGGCCCTGGGCGCCGTCCATGCCCGCTGGAGCCCGGTGCCGGGGCGGTTCAAGGACTACATAGCCATGCCCAAGACCAACCGCTACCAGTCCCTGCACACCACGGTGGTGGGTCCGGGCGGCAAGCCGGTCGAGATTCAGATCCGCACCTGGCAGATGCACCGTCGCGCCGAGTTCGGCATCGCCGCCCACTGGAAGTACAAGGAGAATGGTTCCGCCGGCCGCGAGCTCTCCCAGCCTGACAAGTCCGATGTCAAGCGTGAGCGCCAGGAGGGGGAGCTGAGCCAGGAGGACAACCTGACCTGGATCCAGCAGCTGGCCGACTGGACCAGCGAGACCCCGGACTCCAATGAATTCCTGGGCTCCTTGAAGGACGATCTGGGCTCGGCCGAGGTCTACGTGTTCACGCCCAAGGGCAAGATCATCTCCCTGCCCGCCGATTCCACGCCGGTGGACTTCGCCTATGCCGTCCACACCGAGGTCGGCCACAGAACCATGGGTGCGCGTGTCAACGGCCGTCTGGTCCCCCTGGATACCAAGCTGCGCAACGGGGACACGGTTGAGATTCTGACCAGCAAGTCGGACACCGATGGGCCCTCGCGCGACTGGCTCAGCTTCGCAAAGAGCCCCCGCGCCCGCAGCAAGATCCGTCAGTGGTTCAGCAAGGAGCGCCGTTCGGAGACCATCGAGGAGGGCAAGGACGAGCTGATCCGCGCCATGCGCAAGCGGAACCTGCCCGTGGCCACCCTGCTGACTCCCGAAGCCATGGTGGGGGCCGCCGACGAGCTCAACTATCCCAATGAGAATGCCGTCTACGCCGCCATCGGCGACGGACAGGTCTCCACCCAGAACGTGATCTCCCGGCTGGTCCATGACGCAGGCCGGTCAGCCCTTGAGGACGAGGTGGAGCAGGAGGCCATTCCCCTGCAACGGGTCGCCAAGTCCAGCCGGCCGGAGACCTCCCAGGGGATCTCGGTCAAGGGTGTGGACGATGTCTGGGTCAAGCTGGCACGCTGCTGCACCCCAGTGCCGGGAGACCCCATCACCGGATTCATCACACGCAATCAGGGTGTCTCGGTCCACCGGTCCGACTGCCAGAACCTCTTGGACCTGCGCAAGAAGCAGCCCGAACGGATCATCGAGGTCTCCTGGACGGGCAAGCAGGGCACCTTCATGGTCCAGATTCAGGTGGAGGCCCTGGACCGGCCCCATCTGCTCTCGGACATCACCCAGGTGCTGTCCGACCATGGCGTCAATATCCTGTCGGGCAGCCAGTCCACAGGCCGGGACCGGGTGGCGGTCAGCCAGTTCGTCTTTGAGATGGGCGACCCCCAGCATCTGAACACCCTCCTGTCGGCTGTCAGGAAGATTGACGGGGTCTTCGATGCCTACCGGCTGACCGGAGCCAAGGGTTCGGCCAGCCCCCATATGCGGGCCATCTGACCTTTCCCCTGCAGCCAACCACAGCTATGTCCTGCTTTCCTCTACACTCTTGCGAGAGCATCCTTCATACCTCGGAAATTTGTCTGGCCAAAGTCTCAAAGATGGTTATCAACGGAGGTTACAGAAGGACCCCCGGTGGTCAATGACCAGGCCGGGGGTCCTAGCGTAAACGGCTGCGGTCAGCGCACGGCGTTCATCCACTGCTCCTTGGTGGCCTTCTCGGCCTCCAGTTCCTGCTTCTTGGCCGGATCCGGTTCGGCGGCGATACGACGATCCAGGTCCTCAAGCTGGGCGGCCAGCTGCTGCTCGAAGCTGGAGACTCGGGCATCGGCCTCTGGGTCGGACTGGTTCCAAGCCGCATCCTCCACGGCCTTGATCTGCCGGTCGACGGCATCCATCCTGCCCTCGATCCGGCGCACGTCGTCACGGGGGACGAAGCCGATGGCGTCCCATTCCTCCTGGATCCTGGCCAGTTCCTGCCGGGCCTGCTTGGCTGCCTTGGTGTCCTTGACGGGTAGCAGGGCCTCGGCCTTGGCCACCAGGGCCTCCTTCTTGGTCAGGTTCTCGCGCTCGTTGACCGAGGTCTTGTCACGGTCGGCCTGACGGGCGTTGAAGAAGACATCCGCGGCCTGACGGAACCGGGCCCAGAGGGCATCGTCATCCTGACGGCCCGCCCGTCCGGCCTGCTTCCAACGGTCCATGAGCTCGTTGAACTGGCGGGAGGTGGGTCCCCAGTCGGTGGAGTCCTTGATCTGGTCGGCCTCAGCGATGATCTCCTCCTTGATCCGCTTGGTCTCGGACCGCTGGGCGTCACGCTGCTGGGCCCACTTGCGGCGGGCCTGGTTGAAGGTGGTGCGGGCGGAGGAGAAGCGCTTCCAGAGCGCGTCCGCGTCGGCCTTGTCGATGCGGATGGTGGTGCGCTGGTGGTGCTGCCACTGCTCGAAAAGTGAACCGAACTTGTCCGCTGTGGAACGCCAGTTGGTGGAGTCGCCCAGGGAGGCGGCCAGTCCCTCGGCCTTCTCCACGATAGCGGTCCGCTCCTTGATGGCCTTGGCCATGGCGTCCTTGCGGGCCTGCGCCAGCTCGGCCTTACGGGCCTGGCCCTGTTCGGCCAGCTGGTCCAGCTGCGTGCGCAGGGCGCCCAAGTCGCCGACGGCCTCGGGCTGGCTGGTCTCATCCTTGAGCGAGGCTATGGACTCGTCGATTTCGTGGGCCTTGATCTTGGGGCTGCGCAGCCGGGATGCGAAGAGGTTGAGCTTCTCCTTGAGGTCCAGGTATCGGCGGGCGTAGAGGTTCAGGGCCTCCTTGGCATCGGCGTTGGGGAACTGACCCACCTGGCGCTCCTGGTCGCCCTCGCGGACGAAGACGTTGCCCTGCTCGTCCACCCGGCCGAAGGATTCAGCCTTGTCGATCTCCTCCTGGCTGTAAGTGGGGGCGGCTGGAGCAGCCTTGACGTGTGGGGCCTTGTGGGCCAGAGCAGCAGGGGAGGGAACCGCCTTGGGCTTGGGTGCAGCAGGCGCTTCGGCAGTTGCAGGCTTTGGCTCAGCCGGTACCGGTGCGTTCTGGGTCGCCGCATCCTCAGCAGAAGCGGTCCGTCCGGCTTCGGGCGCCGTCGCAGCGGCGACCTGGCCCTCCGCGTCCGCGGTGTGCTCCTCCTGCGGTGTCGAGGTGTTCTCGGGTGTGATGGCGGTGTTGTCGGCCATGGCCAGCTCCTTAGGCTTGTGTGTTGGAGAGATCGCAAAATATGGCAATACCATTTTCCTTGACCTCCTATAGTATAGGTTCTTATGGCAAAAGGCACATCTCTATCCGGTTTCCCTGAATGGCTTCCTTCACAAAGAGTGGTGGAGCAGCGCATCATCGACACGCTTCGCAAGGTCTTTGAATTGAATGGCTACATCGGCATTGAGACAAGGGCCGTGGAAGAGGGCTCCAGCCTGCTCAAGAAGGGGGAGACCAGCAAGGAGATCTACCTGCTCTCCCGACTGCAGGACCTGGGTCAGGAGAAGGATGTACCGGTGGAGCGCAGGCTGGGCCTGCATTTTGATCTGACCGTGCCGCTGAGCCGCTATGTGGTGGAGCACAGCAACGACTTGACCTTCCCCTTCAAGCGCTGGCAGATTCAGAAAGTCTGGCGAGGGGAGCGCCCCCAGGAGGGACGGTTCAGGGAGTTCGTCCAGGCCGATATTGATGTGATCGGCAACGGGGAGCTGCCCGACCACTACGAGGTCGAGGTGCCCCTGGTCATGCTGAGCGCCCTGGAGGAGCTGCGGGCCTTCGGCCTGCCCAAGCCCACCGTGCACGCCAACAACCGCAAGCTCTCCGAGGGATTTTACCGGGGTCTGGGCCTGGAGGACATCGAAGGCGTCCTGCGCGAGATCGACAAGCTTGACAAGATCGGCCCTGACGAGGTGGCCAACCTGCTGGTCAGTGAGTGCGGCGCCAACCAGGACCAGGCCAGGGCCTGCCTGGATCTGGCCGAGCTGACCGCCGACGATGGCAAGCAGCTGCGCCGGCGGTTCGATGCCCTGGTAGACAAGGTCGGCATCGACAAGCAGTCTCCTTCTTATTCTCTGGCCATTGAGGGGCTGGAGACGCTGGCTATGATCATCGACGAGGCAGCCCGCATCCGGCCGGGCTCGGTCATCGCCGATCTGAAGATCGCCCGTGGTCTGGACTACTACACCGGCTCGGTCTACGAGACCTTCCTGGAGGGGGCGCAGTCCCTGGGTTCCATCTGCTCCGGCGGTCGTTACGACAACCTGGCCAGCCAGGGCAACCGCACCTACCCGGGTGTGGGGCTGTCCATCGGGCTTTCACGGCTGCTCTCCTACCTGCTGGCCCAGGGGGTCCAGGCCTCCCGTGTCTCCCCGGCTGCGGTCATGGTTGCTGTCTGGGACGAGGAGGATCGCACCGCCAGCAACCACATCGCCCAGGACCTGAGAGCCAGGGGGATCGCTGCCGATGTGGCTCCCACCGCAGCCAAGATCGGCAAGCAGATCCGCTATGCCGACCACCTGGGCATCCCCTATGTCTGGTTCCCGGTCAAGGAGGGCCAGCAGGAGGGCGACCAGGTCAAGAACATCATTACCGGCGAACAGGTTCCGGCTGACCTGGTGTCGTGGACGCCGGATAGCCTGTATGCCCGGCAGAGTGTGGAATACCAGGCCTGACGCAGGGGCAGGCCGAGCATTATGGAGGTACAGGAAAGCATGGGCCAGTCGGCTTATAGAACGAGCTACGCCACGGATGTCACGCAGGATATGGTCGGTCGCCAGGTGACCGTGGCCGGATGGGTGGATCGGCGCCGTGATCACGGAGGCGTGGCCTTCATCGATCTGCGTGACCGCTCCGGCCTGGTGCAGATTGTCATCTACGACGAGGAAGAGGCCCGCCCCCTGCGCAGCGAGTACGTGATCCAGGTCACCGGCAAGGTTCGCGAACGTCCCGAGGGCAATGACAACGAGCATCTGTCCACCGGGCACATCGAGATCGTGGCCGACAAGATTGAAGTGCTGGCCAAGTCGGCAGCCCTGCCCTTCCAGGTGTCCACTGCCCTGGAGAACGAAGCCGAGAACAAGCTGCCCGGTGAGGATGTGCGGCTGCGCTACCGTTATCTGGACCTGCGCCGCCCCTCCATGCAGCACAACATTCGTCTGAGGGCCGCCATGAATCGGGCCGCCCGTGCCGCCCTGGACAAGATGGACTTCTGCGAGATCGAGACACCGACGCTGATCAAGTCCACCCCCGAGGGTGCCCGCGACTTCCTGGTGCCGGCCCGCCTGGTGCCCGGGTCCTGGTACGCCCTGCCTCAGTCCCCCCAGCTGCTCAAGCAGCTGCTGATGGTGGGCGGCTTCGAGCGTTACTACCAGATCGCCCGCTGCTACCGCGACGAGGACTTCCGTGCCGACAGGCAGCCCGAGTTCACCCAGCTGGACATCGAGATGAGCTTCGCCTCCCAGGAGGATGTCATGGCCATGGCCGAGCAGGTCATCGCCGAGGTCTGGAAGGCTGCGGGATTCGAGGTCAGCCTGCCCATCCCCAGGATCAGCTGGCAGGAGGCCATGGACAAGTACGGCTCCGACAAGCCCGACCTGCGCTTCGGCAACCCAATCGTCGAGCTGACCGAGTACTTCAAGGACACCCCCTTCCGGGTCTTCCAGGCCCCCTACGTGGGTGCCGTGGTCTACCAGGGCGCGGCCAACCTGCCCCGCCGGCAGTTCGATGCCTGGCAGGAGTGGGCCCGCCAGCGGGGTGCCAAGGGTCTGGCATACGTCCAGTTCACCGGCGACGGCACCCTCAAGGGACCCGTGGCCAAGAACCTGTCCGATGCCGAGCGCCAGGGCCTCAAGGAGGCCGTGGGTGCCTCGGACGGGGATGCCGTCTTCTTCGCAGCCGGACCCCGCGAGGCCTCGCAGACCCTGCTGGGTGCGGCCCGTGTGGAGATAGCCCGCCGCCAGGGGCTGCTCAAACCCGACGAATTCGCCCTGACCTGGGTGGTGGACTTCCCCCTCTTCAAGCCCACCGACGACCCGGATGACGACGATGTGGCCGTGGGCCATTCCAAGTGGACCTCCATGCACCACCCCTTCACCATGCCCTCGGCCGACTGGATCGACCGCTTCGACAAGGATCCCGAGCACGCCATGAGCGACTCCTACGACATCGTCTGCAACGGCGAGGAGATGGGCGGCGGCTCGGTGCGTATCCACCGTGACGACATCCAGGACAGGATCTTCAAGGTGCTGGGCATCGGCCCCGAGGAGGCACAGGAGAAGTTCGGCTTCCTGCTGGATGCCTTCAAGTACGGCGCTCCGCCCCACGCGGGCATCGCCTTCGGCTGGGACAGGACCGCACAGATTCTGACGGGGGCGGACTCCATCCGAGATGTCATCGCCTTCCCCAAGTCCGGCGGCGGCCAGGATCCCATGACCGGAGCTCCGGCTCCCATCTCCGACCAGCAACGCGCCGAGACCGGTGTGGATTGGGAGCCGGATCAGGAGGTTGCCGACTGAGCGCATTCCGTCACGGATAGACGAGACTACAAGGGCTGGAATCCTGCGGGGTTCCGGCCTTTATTGTTTATGACCTCTAATGTGCTGCGGACCGGCCGGCCGGAGGGTTGGCCCTTGCATCTGCTTTCCAGGAGAACCGTTTCTATGGCCGTTCCGCAACAAAGGATGAGTAAACTGCCCAATATGAGCGAAACAACCAAACATCCGTCGGAGCGGATTCTGCCGGAGAAACCGGCCTCGGATCGCCCCGTCAAGGACAAGTCCGGGCCGCTGGTCGAACTGGCCCACGTCGAGAAGCATTTTGGCAGCCTGCATGTCCTCAAGGACATCAACCTGCAGGTCGACACCGGTGAGGTGCTGGTGGTGGTCGGACCCTCCGGCTCGGGCAAGTCCACCATGTGCCGGACCATCAATCGTTTGGAGTCCATCGACTCGGGTGTCATTAGGATCGAGGGGGAGCCCCTGCCCCAGGAGGGACGCGACCTGGCTCGGCTCAGGGCCGAGGTGGGCATGGTCTTCCAGTCCTTCAACCTGTTCGCCAACAAGACCATCCTGGAGAACATGACCCTGGCGCCCATCAAGGTGCGCCACATGCCCAAGAAGGATGCCGAGGACCTGGCCATGGACCTCCTGGCCCGGGTGGGCGTGGAATCCCAGGCCTCCAAGATGCCCTCCCAGCTCTCAGGCGGCCAGCAGCAGCGTGTGGCCATAGCCCGCGCCCTGGCCATGCAGCCCAAGGTCATGCTCTTCGATGAGCCCACCTCGGCGTTGGATCCGGAGATGGTCAACGAGGTGCTGGATGTCATGATCGAGCTGGCCCAGGAGGGCATGACCATGATCTGCGTGACACACGAGATGGGCTTTGCCCGTCAGGCCGCCGATCATATCGTCTTCATGGCCGATGGGCGCATCCTGGAGAAGGACAACCCCGACGACTTCTTCGACCACCCCCAGACCCAGCGGGCCGCCGACTTCCTGTCCAAGATTCTGACACACTGAAGCAGGAGGGAAGCATATCCGCATGAATGCAAGCATGCATGGCATGGGCCGGCCGCTGAAACGGCTGGTCAGGAATCTGACCGCAATCCTGTGCGCTCTGGGTTGCCTGGTCTCCCTGGCGGCCTGCGGCTCCGACAAGGAGGCAGGCAAGATCCGGGTGGGCATCAAGTTCGACCAGCCCGGCCTGGGCTTCAAGAAGGCCGGGACCTATGTGGGCTTCGACGTGGACGTGGCCACATACATCGCCGGCAAGCTGGGCTACAGCGCCGACGACATCGTCTGGAAGGAGGCTCCCTCCAAACAGCGTGAGGCCATGCTCCAGAACGGCGACGTGGACATGATCCTGGCCTCATACTCAATAACTGACGAGCGCAAGCGGGCAGTCTCCTTCGCCGGACCCTACATCGTGGCCGGCCAGGACCTGCTGGTGCGCAAGGAGGACCATCATATCCGAGGCCCCGAGGACCTCAACGGCAAGCGGCTGTGCTCGGTGACCGGATCAACCTCGGCCGTCACCGTCAAGAAACGGTTCGCCAAGGAGGTCCAGCTGATGGAGCAGCCGGGCTACGCCGAATGCGCCACCGCCCTTTTCTCCGGCATCGTCGATGCGGTCACCACTGACGACATCATCCTGGCAGGTCTGGCCTCCGCCTCCCGTGGAAGGTTGCGGCTGGTGGGCAAGCCCTTCACCCAGGAGTATTACGGCGTGGGCATCAAGAAGGGCAATACCGAGCTGGCCCACAAGATCAACGCGGCCCTGGCCGACATGGAGGCCAACGGCTCCTGGCAGCGGGCACTGGAGAACAACACCCGGGGCACCCACTACAAACCCGACCCGCGCTACAACCCGCCCAAGCCCGTGGAAGGGGAGTGAGATGTCAACCATCATCGAACTGTTTTCCGACTACGACATCCCGGCGGCCTTCTGGGTCAACATCCAGCTGACCCTCTGGTCGGCCCTCTTCTCGCTGATCCTGGGAATCATCCTGGTCATCATGCGCATCTCGCCCATCTCCTCCCTGCGGGCCGTCGGTCGAGGGTACGTGGAGTTCTTCCAGAACATGCCTTTGACCATCATCATGGTCTTCATGGTCCTGGGTGCCTTCGCCCAGCTCAAGATCAGCTTCTCGCCGGAATTCTCCGTCAACTTCTTCTGGCTGGCGGTGACGGGCCTGTCCCTGTATACGGCGGCCTTCGTCTGCGAGTCCCTGCGCTCGGGCATCAACACGGTGCCTCTGGGCCAGGCCGAGGCGGCCCGTGCCCTGGGGCTGAGCTTCTTCCAGTCGGCCTCACAGATCATTCTGCCCCAGGCCTTCCGCGGTTCGGTGGCGCCCCTGGGCAACACCTTCATCGCACTGTTGAAGAACTCAACCGTTGCCGCAGCGGCCTCCGTGGCCTCCGAGAGCTCCTCCCTGATGAGTGAGATGATTGAGTTCCACGCCAACGCCATCGTGGCCATCTTCCTGATTTTCGCCTTGGGATACGTGATTCTGGTTCTGCCCATCGGGGCTTTGACCACGTACCTGTCCAACAAGCTGGCAGTGAGGAGGTGAGCGGCCATGGCACAGGACAATGAGAGCTCGCTGCTCTTCGATCAGCCCGGTCCCAAGGGCCGGCGCACCATACGAATCGCCAACTGGATAGCCGCCATCATCTTCGCCGTAGTGGTCATCCTGGTGCTGATGCGGCTGCACAACCCCCCGGACGGGGAGAACCAGTTGAGCTGGGAGCTCTGGCGCCCGGCCCTGGACTATGAAGCCTGGTCGGACTTCTACCTGCCCGGGCTCTGGCTGACCATCAAAGCCTCGGTTGTTGCAGTGATCGGCTCGGTCGTCTTCGGGTTCATCTTCGGCATCGGCCGTCTGTTGCCCAACGGACTGGTAAGGGCGGTCTCAGGCATCATAGTGGAGTTCTGCCGGGCCGTTCCGGTGTTGATGATGATGATCTTCTTCTGGCGCTGGTTCGCCTTTGCCGGAGTCAGCCAGGCCTCCTACTGGGCCGTCGTGCTGGGGCTGATCCTCTACAACGGCTCCGTGGTGGCCGAGCTGATCCGTTCGGGCGTGGGCAACCTGCCCAACGGTCAACGCGAGGCCTCCCTGGCCCTGGGGCTGACCAGGACCCAGTCGCTGATGCAGATCGAGGTTCCGCAGGCCGTCTACGCCATGCTGCCCGCGGCTGTGACCCAGCTGGTCGTGGTCCTCAAGGACACGGCCCTGGGTTCCATCATCATGTACACGGATCTGCTGCAGGAATCCCGTCGTCTGGGTTCCATGTACTTCAACATCCTGCAGACCCTGGTGGTGGCCTCGGTGGTCTACTTCTTCGTCTGCTTCCTGCTCTCCCACTTCGCCCGCTGGCTGCCCAAGAAGATGCAGGAGCGCACCGCCGCCCCCGCCGACTTCGTGGAGCCTGCCGCGCCCGTGGCCATCATGGATCCCTCCAATGTCAACCAGATAGCCGTGGCCAAGGAGGTGGACGAGGACCGGTACGGCGGCGCGCCGCTGAAGTACCACGCCCACCACCGTGGATCTAACGCCTCCATCCAGCACTGGAGGAAGACCCGCTACATCCAGGGCTATGACCGTACCCAGCCCGACACGCTGGTCGATCCGCACAAGGCGAGCCTGGAGATTCCGGACTTCCTCAAGCCTGGACGTGGCGGCCGCTCCGGTGGCGATCAGAAGGACGAGGGCAAGAAGCAAGAGGGCAAAGACCAGGACTGACCGGTCCTCAGCTCCCATGATTCCAAGCCGGTCTCCGGCCGGACTTGTGTGCCTGGCCGGATAGACTGGTGGACATGGTCCAAGAACATGCTGATTCCTCAACCGCCTCAACCGACCAACCAGTCTCCTTGGGCGACTTGGTCCCCGAGGCGGGAGGCCCCCGCAACCTGACCGAGGATCAGATCTACGACCGCTTCTTCTCCTGGGTGGCTTCCCGGGGCATCACCCCCTGGCCGCACCAGGAGGAGGCCGTCCTCTCCCTGGTTTCTGGCGACCATGTGATCCTGTCGACCCCGACCGGCTCGGGAAAGTCCATGGTGGCCCTGGCCATGCATTTCATCGCCCTGTGCACAGGGCGGCGCTCCTATTACACGGCTCCCATCAAGGCCCTGGTCTCCGAGAAGTTCTTCGACCTGGTTTCGGTTCTGGGTCGCGACCGTGTTGGCATGATCACCGGCGACACCCATATCAACACGGATGCCCCGGTCATCTGCTGCACTGCCGAGATCCTGGCCAACCAGGCGCTCAGGGAGGGCAGGCAAGCCGACATCGGCTGCGTGGCCATGGATGAGTTCCACTATTACGGGGACCCGGACCGAGGCTGGGCCTGGCAGGTGCCCCTGCTGACCCTGCCCGATGTGCAGTTCCTGCTCATGTCGGCCACCCTGGGCGACGTGGATCAGATCGCCGTGGACCTGGAGCGCAAAACCGGGGTGGGTGTGGACATCGTCGCCGATGCCCCACGACCGGTGCCTCTGGACTACCGTTATGTGGACACCCCATTGCCCAACACTGTGGAGTCCTTGCTGGCCGATGGGGATTCGCCGGTCTACATTGTTCACTTCTCCCAGGATGCCGCCCTGGAGACGGCCCAGGCCCTGTCCAGCACGGGGGTCTCCGACCGGGGCCAGCGCGACCGGATCAAGGAGGCCATGGCCGGCACCCGCTTCACCACGGCCTTCGGTAGGATTCTGCAACGGCTGTTGCGCACCGGGGTCGGGGTCCACCATGCGGGCATGCTGCCCCGGTATCGGCGTCTGGTGGAGCAGCTGGCCCAGGATGGCCTTCTGCCGGTCATCTGTGGCACGGACACCCTGGGGGTCGGCATCAATGTGCCCATCCACACGGTCCTGCTGACCGGGCTGACCAAGTTCGACGGCTACAGGATGCGTCGCCTGCGGGCCCGGGAATTCCACCAGATCGCAGGCAGGGCCGGACGCATGGGCTTCGATACCAGCGGGCTGGTCGTGGCCGAGGCCCCCGAATACGAGATTGAGAACGCCAGGGCCGTGGCCAAGGCCGGCAACGACCCCAAGAAGCTCAAGCGGATCAAACGCAAGAAGCCACAGGAGGGGTTCGTCACCTGGGGCAAGGGGACCTTCGACAAACTGATCGAGGCCCGTCCCGAGACCCTGACGCCGCACCTGAAGATCTCCCACGCCATGGTGCTCAACGAGGTCGACCAGGGCGGGGATGCCAGGAGACGGGTCGAGGACCTGATCGAGGACTCCCGTCAGACCCCGCAGCAGAAGGAGCATCTGCAGGACCGGGCCGACGAGATCTTCCAGACCCTGACCGACACCGGGGTCATCGAGACCGAACGGAACCCCGACGGCGGCCTGGACTACTTCACGACCGTGGACCTGCCCGAGGACTTCGCCCTGGACCAGCCCCTCTCGCCCTTCCTGCTGGCCGCCCTGGAGCTGCTGGATCCCGAGGACCCTGACTACGACATGAATCTGCTCTCCATGGTCGAGGCCACCCTGGAGGATCCCCGGCAGATTCTCAAGGCCCAGCAGCGGCAGGCCCGTGACGCGGCCATCCAGCAGATGAAGGAGGATGGCCTGGAGTACGAGGAACGGATGGAGCGTCTGCAGGAGGTGACCTGGCCCAAGCCCCTGGAGGAGCTGCTGGGGGAGGCCTTCGACCGCTACCGTCGGGATGTTCCCTGGGCCAACGACTATGAGATCCACCCCAAGTCCGTTCTGCGGGACATGATCGAGACGGCCTCGGACTTCAACGGCTACATCGCCCGCTACGGAATATCCCGGTCGGAGGGGACCCTGCTGCGCTATCTGTCCGATGCCTATCGGGCGCTCAGCAGGACGGTTCCCGAAGAGTTCATGGATGAGCGGCTGGAGGACATCCTGGCCTGGCTGGGACTTATTGTGCGCTCGGTGGATTCCAGCCTGGTGGATGAGTGGGAGGCCGCGGGCAGGGCTGAAAATGGCGAAGTCGCAAGCGGCCTGGATGCCGCTCCGCCCAAGGTGGAGAACCAGGTGGTGGCGGACCGGCGTGGGTTGACCCTGCTGGTGCGCAACGCCATGTTCCAGCGGGTGGAGCTGGTTGCCGCCGACCGGCCGGAGGTCCTGGCCGACCTGGATGCGGACTGGGGCTACGGCCTGCGGGCCTGGAGCGACGCACTGGACGACCTCTACGAGGCTCATGAGCAGATTCTGACCGATGCCCAGGCCAGGTCCTCGGACTTCTTCAGCCTGGATGACCGTGACGAGCGCCAGGGGCACACCTGGCGGGTCCAACAGATCTTCGACGACGTCGAAGGGGAGCGCGACTGGGGCATCGCAGGCATCGTGGATCTGGATGCCACCCAGGAGAGCGGCCAGGTGGTCTTCAGGGAATACCGGGTGGGTCCCATCGAGGAACTGATGGACCTCTAGCCCCGAGGCGTTACAGGACCTTGGAGAGGAAGGACTGCAGCCGAGGGCTCTGCGGGTGGCCGAAGATCTGTTCGGGCGTGCCCTCCTCCTCGATGATCCCGGCATCGGTGAAGATCACCCTGGAGGAGACTTCCCGGGCGAAGGCCATCTCGTGGGTGACCAGAATCATGGTCATGCCGCCCTCAGCCAGGGAGCGGATGACTTCAAGCACGTCGCCCACCATCTCCGGATCCAGGGCCGAGGTGGCCTCGTCGAAGAGCATGATGTCCGGGTGCATGGCCAGGGCGCGGGCGATGGCCACACGCTGCTGCTGCCCGCCTGACAGATCCGTGGGCCGCGCGTCCGCCTTCTCCTGAAGCCCTACGGTCTCCAGCAGGTCCAGAGCCTGCTGACGGGCATCCTCCTTGGGCGTCTTGTGCAGCATATGAGGGGCCAGCATGATGTTGTCGGCCACACTCATGTTGGGGAAGAGGTTGAAGTGCTGGAAGACCATGCCCACGTGCTCGCGCAGCTTGTCGATGTTGGTCTTTGGATCGGAAATGTCGATCCCGTAGACGCTGATGGTGCCCGAGGTCGGCATCTCCAGGGCGTTGATGCAGCGCAGCAGGGTGGACTTGCCCGCGCCGGAGGGGCCGATGATGGAGATGACCTCGCCCGGCTTGACCTCCATGTCGATCCCCTTGAGGACCTCGGTGTCGCCGTAGCGCTTGTGCAGGTCGCGGATGGATACGGCCATCTGGGACTCTCCCTGGTTGCGGCGACTTTGGTTCTGGCGGATGCGACGGGTCAGTCGTCCGGTGTCCATGTCCGGGTCCTCGAAGTTCATCGATGCAGCCTCCTATCGAGCATATTGGCCATCCAGGTCAGGGCGCTGATGGCGACGAAGTAGATGACGCCCACCATGAACAGGGTTTCGGTCACGCGGAAGTTGGCCGCGTAGATCTGCTGTGCCTGGTAGAGCAGTTCGCCGAAGCCGATGGCCAGCAGCAGGGAGGAATCCTTGAGCATGATGACCAGCTGGTTGATGATGGAGGGCGTGGCGAACCTTACGGCCTGGGGCAGGATGACCCGGCGCAAGGCCATGCGTCGTGTCAGTCCCAGGCTGCGGGCCCCCTCCATCTGACCGACGTCCACCGAGTCGATGGCCCCGCGCACGATCTCCACCAGGTAGGCTCCGGAGTTGAGGGACAGTGTCAGCGCGCCGGCCAGCCAGATGCTGATGCGGTGGCCGATCAGCTGAGGGACACCCAGGTAGAAGAAGAAGGCCCAGACCAGGACGGGTGTTCCCCTGAAGACCGCCACGTAGATGCGGGCAATCCAGGACAGGATCCGGTTGGGGCTGATTCGCCACAGTCCCAGGATGATGCCAATGGCCAAGGCGATGACGAAAGATATGGCTGTGATGGCCAGGGTGTTGCGCAGGCCCAGCATCAGGGAGGGGAAGGCCTGGCGGACCAGTTCGAAGAATCCTGGCCGGGAGGCGGGGGCACTCTTGCTGGACTGGCCGCTGCCCACATAGGAATCGACCAGCTTCTTATAGCTGCCGTCGGCCTTCATCTTGGCCAGGCCCTCGTTGAAGGCGGCCACGAACTCCTTGTTCTCGCCCTTGCGGACGGCCGCCCCGTAGGAGGCGCCAGGCTCCTTCTTGGTCACGGTCTTCAATCCGTTGCCCTGGGCGATCCCGTAAGCCAGGACCGGGTAGTCGTCGATGACCGCCTGGGCATTGCCGGACTTGACCATCTCATACATGGTGGAGGACTGGTCCACCGCCTTGACCGTGAAGCCGTATTGGGCCGCACGCTGCTTGGCGAAAGCCTCGCCCTCGCTGCCCGTCTTGACGGCCACCACCGTGCCTTGCAGATCCTTGTAGCTGTGGATCTGGTCGTTGTCCTTGGCGATGGCCATCTGCACGCCGGAGTCGAAATAGGGGTCGGTGAAGTCGTAGACCTGCTTGCGCTGGTCGGTGATAGTCATGCCGGCTATGACCACATCGGCCTGCTGGGAGTTCAAGGCCTGGAGGGCGGCGTTGAAGCCCAAGGACTGGATCTGCACCGAGAACCCCTCGATGTCGGCGATCTTGCGGATCAGATCCATATCGATGCCGACCAGCTTGCCGGAGGAGTCCCTGAATTCAAAGGGGGCGAAGGTGGTGTCGGTGGCGACACGGAAGGTGCGTCCTTGGACCGCTTGGGCGGCGGGAGAGTCCTCGGCTGCCTGCGCCGGCGTGGCCAGGGGGGCGACGATCAGGGCTGAGAGCCCCAGGACCAGGACGAGCAGGCCGATGGCCCACCTGCCTGGACCTGATGTCCATCCCTGGCGAACATGCTTGGCGATCACTGGCGATTCTCCTTATTGTTCCGACTGTGGCGGTCCCGGTTTTTTTAGGCGGCAGGCCTTGCTGCCGTCCATGGGCCTACCTGAAGATATTCAGGCTGATGACCAGTAAACTGTACACAAACCGTGTTTCCGGGACCCAACTACGCGCTGGGCGATACGGCCATATGGGTTTCCAGTCTAGCGCGTTCGTCTTCCTGTTTGTGGCAGGCACAGGCCTATGCTGGTGAGGGCAGGGAGCCATAGGGGCCCCTAGGAATGAGGTATTGCAGATGGTTGATGATCTCTTCCAGGCGGCGGATCCCCCAGAGGAGCACACCCTGCCTTTGGCGGTCAGGATGCGGCCCAGAAGCCTGGACGAGGTGGTCGGCCAGGACAAGGTCACGGCTCCGGGAACCCCATTGGAGCGACTTGCCCGTTCGGACCCGAACAACCGTCTGACGGCTCCCAGCTCGGTCATTCTTTTCGGCCCTCCCGGGGTGGGCAAGACCACCTTGGCCTACATCGTGGCCCGACAGTCCGGGCGGCATTTCGAGGAGCTTTCGGCCGTCACCTCGGGGGTCAAGGAGGTGCGGCAGGTCCTCGCCCAGGCCCGGGAGCGGCTGGTCAGCCAAGGGCAGGAGACGGTCCTCTTTATCGATGAGGTCCACCGCTTTTCCAAGTCTCAGCAGGATGCCCTGCTGCCAAGCGTGGAGAACCGGGATGTGACTTTCATCGCAGCCACCACCGAAAATCCTAGCTTTTCGGTCATCTCGCCCCTGCTTTCGCGCTCGGTGGTGGTCAAGCTGGAGGCCCTGGACGACCAGGACCTGGCCAAGCTGGTCCGCAGGGCTGTCAAGGACCAGCGGGGGCTCAAGGATCAGGTGCGGCTGGATTCGGCGGCTTTGGACCAAATCGTGCGTTTTGCCGGGGGTGACGCCCGCCGGGCCCTGACCATTCTGGAGGCTGCGGCCGGGGCGGTCACCGAGGACGGGCCTCGTGCCAAGGGTGCGCGTCGACCCCTGGTCAGTGCCAAGGTGGTCTCCTCGGTCATGGACGTGGCCGCCGTCCGTTATGACAAGAAGGGTGACGATCACTACGACGTGGCCTCGGCCTTCATCAAGTCCATGCGGGGATCCGACGTGGATGCGGCCCTGCACTACCTGGCTCGGATGATCCGGGCCGGCGAGGACCCGCGCTTCATCGCCCGACGGATCATGATCGCCTCCGCCGAGGAGGTGGGTATGGCCTCTCCGGAGGTGCTGGAGATCACGGTCGCGGCTGCCCAGGCCGTGGCCATGGTGGGCATGCCGGAGGCCCGGCTGATTCTGGCCGAAGCAGTCATTGCCGTGGCCACCGCACCCAAGTCCAACGCGTCTTACCTGGCCATCAACCAGGCCCTGGAGGACGTGGACGCCGGGCATATCGGCCAGGTTCCCCTTCATCTGCGCAACGCTCCCACCAAGCTGATGAAGGCCTGGGGCAACCACGAGGGCTATCAGTATGCCCACGATGCGCCGGACGCGGTGGCGCCTCAGCAGTACATGCCTGACGAACTGGTCGGACGACGCTACTACCACCCCAATGATCGGGGCTATGAGCGTCAGCTGGGCCCCCGTCTGGAAGCCATCAGGGCCATCCTGGACAGGGCCGCCGGGCCGGAGGGAAACGCCGGGTCTGGGCAATGACCGTCCGGACTCCTATACTTGGCACCCAATAGACGTTGAGTAGCCACACAATGACCGAAACGCCGCAGGGTCCAGGCCTTCCATATTGACGGTCGCCAAGCTCCCACAAGGAGCGTGTCGCCGTCGGCGGGTCTGGCATGGACACATGGGGCATGCCTGCCTCATGCACGGGCGCGAGGGTGACGATGTCGACAGCGGTCATTGACAATGCAGACATATCCGAGCAATCCAAGAATCCCGGCCTTGCCGGGGACGGCCTGGCGGTCCGGGAGATTACCCGGCGAGTAGACAATGCTCGTGAATCGGCTACTTTTTACAAGATCGTGGCCCTGGTGGCCGCGGGAATGCTCATGGACAGCATCGATGTCTATGTGGGCAGCGCAGTAGCCAGTTCGGCGCTGAGCACCGGGTGGTCCACGGTCGCCCAGAATTCCCTCTTCCTGTCGGCGGGTTTTCTGGGGCTTCTGGTCGGCTCGCTGCTGGCCGGGTTCGTCGGGGACCTGCGGGGGCGCAAGACCGCCTATCAGATCAATCTGCTGCTCTTCGGAGGCTTTACCCTGCTGGGCGCTCTGGCTCCCAACATGGCCGTCCTTTCGGCCTGCCGTCTGGGGGCTGGTCTGGGTCTTGGGGCCGAAATAGTCACCGGATTCTCCATGGTCAACGAATTCGCTCCCATCCGGCATCGCGGCCGTTGGAGCGCCATCGTCTCGCTGGTAGCCAACACCGGTGTGCCCCTGGCCATGCTCCTGTGCGCCTGGATCATCCCGCGCTGGTCCTGGCGGCCGCTCTTCGTGGGTATCGGTCTGGCGGCGGCGCTGATCTGGTACCTGCGGCGTGACATCCCCGAGTCCCCTCGCTGGCTGGCCCTGCACGGGCGGATGGACGAGGCTGTCCAGGTGGTCGAGCTTCTGGAGGCCGACAATGGCCGAGGAGGGTCAAGCTCCGATTCCGTCAACGGTTCCGCATTTGCTGGCGAGGATGAGGGCGTTGAGGCACCTGCCAAGGCATCAGGTAGCGTAGTTCGCGGCCTGATTGTGGCCACTGTGGCGGTCTCGGCCACCAACGTCTGCTCCTACGCCTTCACCTCCTGGGTGCCCACCATCCTACTCAAGCGGGGCATTAATCTGAGCGGATCCCTGTGGATCAGCACCCTGATGATGCTGGGCGCCCCCCTGGGCTGCCTGATCGGATCCCTGCTCCTGGACCGGGTCGGCCGCAAGAGGATCATTGTCACGGCCTTCCTGCTGACGGCGGTCTTCGGTCTGCTCTACGCAGCGCAGACCAGCCAGGTCACAGCCATCCTGGTGGGCATCCTGCTCATGGCCAGCCTCTATGTCCTCATGTCTTCGGTGGTGGCCGTCTATGCGCCCGAGCTTTTCCCGACTACGGTCCGCTTCCGCTGCGTGGGCATTGCCAATGCCGTCGCCAAGCTCTGCAATGTGCTCATGCCCGTGCTCATCGGGGCCATGTTGAGCCAGTGGGGGAGCACCTCGATTTTCGTCACCATCAGCCTGGTGGCCTTGGCCTCCATGCTGGTTGTAGGCCTGATGGGCTGGGAGACCTCCGGCCGTTCGGTGGGCTGATACAAGCCGGCGCAAGGTCGTAAAGAGTCTGAAAAGCAAGGGGCCTGGCACGAGCCTGGGGCCGTCGAGAGGCGGCGAAAGGTTCGGTCGGGTCCCATTCTCGGTAAGCGTCCCTTGTCAGCAAAGAGGGATCAGAGCTGGTTGGCCAGCAGCCGGTTGTAGACGCAGCGCAGCTCGGTCTGGAAGGTCTCGGGGTCAATATCGGGATTCTGCTTGAACAGATCGATCCACCAGTTGTTGACCGACCTGATTCTCCTGCGGGCTATGTCCGCGCCCGACCTGGTCAGGGCGATGATGTTGACCCGGTGATCGGCGGGGTTCTGTTCACGGCTGACCAGACCCTGGGCCTTCAAAGCCTTGAGATCCCGGGCCAGCAGACTGGGGTCTACACATAGGTCCCGGGCTATCTGGCGCTGGCTGAGGCCGGGATGGTCATAGAGGTATATAATCAGATCACCCTGGGTGCCTCGTAAGGTGGTTTCGCCTATGTACCGGCTGGCATCGTTGCGTGCATGCCGGTAGATTCCGGCTATACAGCTGCTCAGGTTGTGGTAGTGACTCTTCTTCAACATCGTTGCTGCCCCCTAGCTGGTAAGGAAAATCGAAGAGTTCTGCAGGCATGGTTGGCTCGATGACCGCATGGACCCCTTAGGCGCCTTTCCCCTTCCAGGCCTTTTTCCGGCAACTCCCTAGCCTCGGCCCGGCACGGACGACGCATTTTTCATCATATCAATACCGTCGACACCATGGGGATGGTCCACGATTCAGGCAAAGGCGAGACAAGCCGGGATTTCCCTGGTGCCAATCCTGCTTGGAGCCTTTCACCATCGATTATCCAGGGATTTGCCGTCTGCTTCGGTCTTGTGTTCAGGCTTGCGGGCTAAAAAGAATGTCTCACTTGGTCAGGCTAGACAGGTCAGCATCCAGCAGGGCAGAGCCGGTCAAGGTCGGGGATTATCACCGTCGTTGCTCCACTGTATGCTAAAATGTTCCCCTTTCGCGACGGAATCTGGAAAGGATTGGCATGCGGGTACTGGACTTCGACGGCACCATCTACGATGGCGAAAGCCTGCTTGACTTCTACCTGTTCACTGCCCGCAGGGATCCGCGGGTGCTGCACTACCTGCCGATTGCCCTCTTCTATGCCGTCCGCTACCGCCTGGGTCGGGTCACCCTGGAGCAGCTGGACTCGGCCATGCGTCGGGTGGGCTCGCGCTATCTGCGTCGGCTGACCTCGCGTCCAGGCTTTGACATGGACCGGCTGGTCAGCCAGTTCTGGGATGCCAACATGCACAAGATCATGGATTGGTACACCCCCCAGGCCGACGATGTGGTGGTGACCGCCTCCTTCGATCTGGTGGCGGGGGAGGCCTGCCGACGACTGGGCATCACCCGCTGCATCGGCTCCACCCTGGATTTGGAGTCCCTGAGCGTGGGCTACCTCAACTTCGGACCCGACAAGCCCCTGCATTTTCAGCGGATCCTGGGCCGGGAGACGGCCATCGACGCCTTCTATACCGATTCCGCCTTCGACCTGCCCATGATCGATCTTGCCCGGAGAGCCTACTTGGTCGAGCACGGCCGGGTTCGCCGCATCAAATAGGCAGGCTGGTCACCACGGCTTTTATCTGATAGTTCATGATTCGAAGGGAAAGACCAATCCCCACTGGCGGCGCAGGGAGTCCATGAGCTCCATGATGCGCAGGGTGTCCTTGTGGGGCATCTGGGCGCACTCGGTCTTGCCGTCCAGGATGGCCTGTGCGGAGCTGGCCACCTCGTACTCATAGCCGGTCAGCTGGTCGGGAATGGGGTAGTTCTTCATCAACTTGTGGTCCCCGTCGTACAGGTCGATGGACTCCACATTGTTGATATTGGCGCACTGTAGGTAACCCCGGTCTCCCCAGATGTTGCCGGTCCGGTCGCTGTCCGAGACCATGGAGCTGGCCGCTGCGCCCATGGATCCATCCTGGTAGAAAATGGTCGTGGAGTTCTGGCTGTCCACGCCCTCCGGGCTGCGTACCCAATCCGTGCAGACCCGTTCAATGGGCTTGGGCCCCATGACCATGTCGATGAAGTTGAGAGGGTAGACACCCACGTCGAGCAGGGCGCCACCGGCCAGGGCCGGGTCGGTCATTCTGGCCTTGCCCGCGGTTACATATCCCAGGTTGGCGGTCACGGTCCTGACGGTGCCGATTTCTCCCGAGGAGATGATGTCGTCGATGATGGAGCGCGAGGGCATGTACCTGGTCCAGATGGCCTCGGTGCAGAGCAGGCCGGTGCTTTCGGATGTCTCCATGACCTGCCTGGCCTGGTCGGCGTTGGCGGCGAAGGACTTCTCGACCAGCACGTTCTTTCCGGCCTTCATGCAGGCGATGGCCTGCTCGGCGTGGAGGCTGTGAGGCGTGGCGATGTAGACCAGATCCACTTGGGGATCATCCAAGAGTTCCTGGTAGGAGCCATAGGAATGCTGGAATCCATATTTTTCAGCGAAGGCGGCTGCGCGGTCCCCGTCCCTGGCGCCCACGGCGTATGGGGCCACCAGGTGGCTATACCGTTGATCCCCAGCCATCATCACCACCGTCTTGGCCAGGGCGTTGGCTATCCGTCCGGCTCCGAGAATGGCGAAGTTGACCCGCATGTCCTTCTGCTCAGCTTCTTGCCGCTTGCCGTTCAATCTACTCATTCTTGACTCCTTCGTTCGAATCGCCATCTGCTGTGATGGCCTCATACAATTTCTGCAGGGTTTCCTGGGCATGGCGGGCGTCCAGCTGGCACTCCCAGACTGTGAAAACCCGCCAGCCCATGGCTTTCAGCTTTTCCCCCTGCTCCTGATCCCGCAGACGGTTCCTTGTCAGCTTTGTGGTCCAAAACTCCACATTGGATTTGGGAAGGGAGAATTTGGCACAGCCCTGATGCATGTGCCAGAAACAGCCGTTGACGAATACCATGGCCCGCCACTTGGGCAGAACCACATCAGGATGGCCCGGATACCTCTTGTCATTTTTGCGAAAACGCAGACCTCGCGAAAAGAGGTAGGACCGGACCTGGCGTTCTATTGATGTTTCCGTGCCCCTGATCCGGGACATGGTGTAGCTGCGTGTGCCGGGCTGGAATCTGCTGGGTGTCTTTTTCGAAACCATCCCCGGCACGGCTCAGAGGACTTCGACGCTGTTGATGAAGACCGGCTCGAGGGGACGGTCGCCCGGGTCGGTGGCCACGGCATCCAGCTTGTCGACCACATTCCGTGAATCCTCGTCGGCGACCTGGCCGAAGATGGTGTGATGCCCGTTCAGCCAGGGGGTGGGCACGGTGGTGATGAAGAACTGCGATCCGTTGGTGCCGTGGGTCTTTCCGGTGGCGGGGTCCCGGCGCAGCCCTGCATTGGCCATGGCCAGCTTGTAGGGTTCCTCAAAGGTCAGGGAGGGGTCGATCTCATCGTCGAACTCGTAGCCGGGGCCGCCTGTGCCGGTGCCCAGCGGGCAGCCGCCCTGGATCATGAAGTCCTTGATGATCCGGTGGAAGGTCAGCCCGTCATAGAAAGGATCCTGACGCTTCCGGCCCGTCTCGGGATCGGTCCATTCCTTGCGGCCGGCGGCCAGATCCAGGAAGTTGGCTACGGTTTCAGGGGCCTTGTCGTCAAAGAGGTCCAGGCGAATGTCGCCTTCTGAGGTATGCATGATGACTGTGCTCATATCCCAATCCTTTCATAAGACGGCGACGCGCACAGAGGACCCGAAGGGCATCAGGGCCAGGCGGGCCATCTTGAGGGCCTGCAGGCCGAAGGGTATGCCCACCACGGTCAGCATGGTGACCAGCCCGGCCGCCAGATAGGCCAGAGCCAGCCACCAACCGCCCAGGATGATCCAGAGCAGATTGGCCAGCCAGGATCCCAACCCGCCTCCATAGATGACCTGCCTGCCGAAGGGGGTCAGGGTCAGTCTGGCCATTTTGAAGGCCTGGACGCCCAGGGGGATGCCTACCACGGTCAGGCAGAGCACGATGCCCACCAGGGTCCAGGCCAGTGCGATGGCCAGTCCTCCCAGCAGCAGCCAGCAGATGTTGCCGATCAGGCGCATGTAGGTCCTTCCGTCAGGGTGGCGGTGACGGCCTTGGCGCAGGCGGTCACCTTCTCGATGATGATGGTCAGTCGTTTCTGCCGTTGCTCGGGCTCAAGCTCCTGGTCCATGGCATCAATCAGGCGCATGCCGGATTGGACGATGCCTCGCGTCACCTCCACACCCATGGCCGGATCTGCTGGCCGCAGGGCTGTCCAAGCCTGGATCAGCGGCTGGTTGACCTGCCGGTGGAAGTCCAGCAGGGCTTGGATTTGCCGGTCTGTGGACCGATCGCTCCTAAGGTCGGGCTCATGGGGATTCGAGGGACCGCCGTAGATCAGGGCCTGGCGTAACTGCTCGTCGTGCTGCTCGGCGTAAAGGTTCATCAGCCAACCGTGTCCGTGCAGTCCGGCCTGCTCCAGATTGGTGCGGGTCCAGACCTCGATCTTCCGGCTCGGGTCGTCTGTCCTACCCAGGGCCCGGTCCAGGGCCTGACCCCAGTCGGGCAGATGCCGCTCCATGACCATGTCGCAGAGCTGGTCGGCATCCCGGGCGTAGCGGTAGAGGGAGTTCCGGGCCAGATTGGTGCGTCGGGCCACCTCGGCCATGGTCAGCTGGTCGCGTCCGCCGGTCCGAAGGATGGCCTCGGCGGCGGCAATGATCTGGTCCAGGGTTTTGGCGCGGTGCTCCTGGAGCGTGGATTCGCGGATCCTGGGCATGGTCCTCCTCGGTCCGGCCTTCTGGAAGCAGCGACAACGAATCGAGCTCGGCCGGTCATGGGGCATATGATATGGCCTATTTCCAGCAGAGCCAAGCTGCCCGGGCCTCTTCAGCCTGCGGCTTGTCCGCGCAGAGTGAACTTGCGAGACGATTTTTCGCGACGTATAGTCGCAAAAAATTGCAGACCAGGGCGAGGGGAGAGCTGATGAGCGGATCGGCAAGCATGGACGTGAAGAAGGGCAGTCAGAAAGGCGGCCAAGGGTCTCAGGAGGCGGCACCGCCCTGGCGTGCCCTCTGGGTGTTGGCCCTGGGGCTGGCCATGATTGTGTTGGATTCGTCCATTGTCAACGTCTCCATACCCTCCATCATCGCCGCCATCCATATCAACCTGGCTCAAGCCCAGTGGGTGACCGCCCTTTACAGCATCGTGCTGGCAGCCCTGCTCCTGCCTTCCGGTCGGCTCGGGGACATGATCGGACGCAAACGGATCCTGCAGGTGGGTACGGTCATCTTTGTACTGGGTTCCGTCTTCGCGGCATCGGCTTCCTCCGGCACAATGTTGCTTCTGGCCCGGCTTGTGCAGGGAATCGGTGGCTCCCTGGTCATGCCGTCCACCCTCTCTACCGTGTCCGCCACCTTCCGGGGCCGGCACCGGGCCACTGCATTCGGCATCTGGGGGGCTGTCATGTCATCCGCTGCGGCAGTCGGCCCCTTCCTGGGCGGGGTCTTCACCAGCACCATCGGATGGCGGTGGATTTTCCTGGTCAATCTGCCCCTGGGGCTGATCGTTCTTGTGGCCAGCGCAGTCTTTGTACCCGAGACCAAGTCCGCTCCCCGGCAGGCCGGCGACCGGTGGGGGATGCTTGCCGACTGGAAGGGCATACTCCTTTCGGCCCTGGGTTCGGCCCTGGTGGTCTTTGCGCTGATCGAGGGGCAGACCTATGGCTGGTGGCATCCCCGCGCCGCACTTGAACTTGGCCCACTGCACTGGTCGGTATCGGCGCCCCTGTCGCCGGTTCCGGTCAGTCTGATCCTGGGGCTGGCCCTGCTGGCCGCCTTTGCGCTGACCGAGCTGGCCAGGGCTCGCAGGGGCAGGATGGTCATCCTGGACGTGTCCATGTTCGCCATCGGCACCTTCGGCTGGGGCAACCTCACGGCCGCCATCGTCAACGCCGGTCAGTTCGCGGTCATGTTCATCCTGCCCCTCTACCTGATCAACGCCAGAGGCCTGAGTCCCCTGGGGGCCGGATCCATCCTGGGTGTCATGGCCCTGGGGTCGGTTGTCTCCGGCGGTCTGGCCCGGGTGGTTTCAGCCCGTCTGGGAGCCGGCGGCACGGTGCAGACAGGTCTTTTGATGGAGATTGTCGGTGTGGCCCTGTCCATTCTGCTCATGCGTGGGTCGGTGCCGGTCTGGCCCATGACCCTGACTCTGATCATCTACGGTGCTGGTCTGGGCTTTGCCTCGGCACAGCTGACCAGTCTGGTGCTCTCCGGTGTCCCGGTTTCCCAGTCCGGCCAGGCTTCTGCCACCCAGTCCACCATCCGTCAGTGGGGGACCGCCCTGGGCGCCGCAGTATCCGGCTCCGCCCTCTCCCTGGCTTTGAGCCTGGTGCTGCCAGGGCATCTGACGGCCCTCGAGGGAATCTCAGCGCAGATGGCCGATGGCCTGGTCAGATCGGTCCAGTCCTCCGCAGGGAATGCCATCGTCGGTCTGCGCGCTCAGGGTACCCGCGGCCGGCTGGGAGCACTGGGTCCTCAGGTGACCAATGCCTTGACCGAGGGATTCACCCAAGGCGCCCAGTGGGCCATGGGCTTCGCAGTCCTGTTGCTTCTTCTGGGGTTGGTCGCCTCGGTGTTGGTGCGCCGGGCCGCCCGCAAGGCTGGTGCTGATAAGGTCTGAGACATCCGCAATCCCGTCTTCTTCTGCTTCGGTCCCCACTCGGGACTGTCTGCCCGTGGGCCGGCCCTGGCACGGTTTAGAATCATGGTATGGGCATACAAGAGGAACAGCCGCGGCGGGATGGCGATCTGCTGGTGGCTCTGGCTCAGATCGACACCTGTGTGGGCGATCTTGACGGCAACGCCGACATTATTATGGACTACTCCCGAAAGGCCGCTGAGCAGGAGGCGACCCTGGTGGTCTTTCCCGAGATGAGCCTGACCGGTTACCCAATCGAGGACCTGGCATTTCGTGCCAGCTTCCGTCGGGCCGCCTGGTCTCGGGCCGACAGTCTGGCCGGGGAGCTTGAGGAGCAGGGTCTGGGCCATCTCTATGTAATCGTGGGGACCGTTGGCACCGATACGGATCAGGACCGGCCCCGCAACCGGCTGGTGGTCCTGCACCAGGGTCGGGTCGAGGCCGGCTACGACAAGCACTTCCTGCCCAACTACGGTGTCTTTGACGAGTACAGGATTTTCACCCCGGGCGATAGGACCGTGGTCCTGGAGGTGCAGGGGCACCGGATTGGGCTGGCCATCTGCGAGGACATCTGGCAGGAGGGCGATCCCATCAGCGACCTGGCTGGACGGGACATCGACCTCTTGGTGACCATCAATGGCTCACCCTTCGAGGAGGGCAAGGGGCATGTCCGTTACGAGCTGGCGGCTCGCCGGGCCAAGCAGGTCGGCGCACCCCTGCTCTACCTGAACCAGGTGGGTGGGCAGGACGACCTGGTCTTTGATGGCGGCAGTTTCGTGGTGGATCAGGATGGGACCCTGCTGGAGCGCTCACCCAGGTTCGTGCAGGATCTATCCATGTGGACGCTGCCTGCACGGGGGGAGCGCCCACTGCCCAGCCAGTCCTGCATGGCCGAAGAGATGCCTGGGGACGAGGAGGTCTATCGGGCCTGCGTGCTGGGGCTCAAGGACTATATGGCCAAGAACCACTTCACGGGCGTCTGCTTGGGGCTGTCAGGCGGGATCGACTCGGCCCTGGTGGCGACCATGGCCGCCGATGCCTGCGGGGGGAAGCATGTGCGGGGCATCTCCATGCCCAGCCGCTACTCCTCGGAAGGCTCCCGGGATGATGCTGCCGACCTGGCCCGGCGTCTGGGCGTGCGTTACGTGGTCCAGCCGATAGGCCCTGAGTTCGACGCCTTCCAAGGGCAGTTGCACCTGGAGGGGGTTGCTGAAGAGAATCTGCAGGCCCGGATTCGTGGCGTCCTCGTCATGGCCTACGCCAATGCCGAGGGGCTTCTGGCCCTGGCCACCGGAAACAAGTCCGAGCTGGCCTGCGGCTACTCAACCATATATGGCGATGCGGTCGGTGGCTACGCGCCCATCAAGGATCTGCTCAAGACGCGGGTATGGCAGCTGGCTCGTTGGCGCAACGCCCAGGCTCAGGCACAGGGCGAGCGTGAGCCCATCCCGGTCAACTCCATTGTCAAGCCGCCCTCTGCCGAGCTGCGTCAAGGGCAGAAGGACTCTGATTCCCTGCCCGACTACAGCCTGCTTGACAAAGTCCTGGAGGCGTACATCGAGCATGCCCATGGTCGGGCCGACCTTCTGGCCGATGGCTTCGATTCCGACACGGTCGACACGGTCATGCGTCTGGTTGATCGGGCCGAGTGGAAGCGGCGTCAGTACCCGTTGGGGCCCAAGGTCACCTCCCTGGCCTTCGGCCGGGATCGCCGGCTGCCCGTCACCAACGCCTTCAGGGAGTGATCGCCATGGGTGCCGAACAGGAGCGGACGGCCTGGTACTTCAACACGGTCACCGGCAGACCCGAGCAGGGCAAGCTGTCTCCCCAGGACAGGCGGATGGGCCCCTACCGCAGCAAGCAGGAAGCCCTCGATGCCTGGAAGATTGCCAAGCGCAGGAACAAGGAATGGGATGAGGAAGACCGTCGTTGGCGGCAGGCCTGGGAGGGAGATCCTGAGCAGGGACAGTCGTCAGCTGACAGATGAAGCTCGCGCTGGATCGCCCGCCGGCGTTGGCGACCAGTCGGCCACGCAATCAGAACGGATCGGGACACAGGCGGTGTGCCGGGCGAGCTCGCAAGATATGGGCGTGGCGCCCATTGCGAGTCTGCCCGCAGTGTGATATAGCTCACGTCGCGATTCGGTTTCCCGTGGTAGTGCGCACCCTATACTTGAAAGCGACAGTGGTGTGAGGAAGCGCCATTGACCATATCAACAAGGAGTTGACTATGACAGCAGTTGAGACCAATACCGTCTCTCCCGCAGAGCTGCAAGCCAAGGCTTGGAAGGGCTTCAAGGGCGAGGACTGGAAGAAAGACATCGACGTTCGCGACTTCATTCAAAAGAACTACACTCCCTACACCGGTGACGAATCCTTCCTGGCACCGGCCACGGAGAAGACCAAGTTCCTGTGGAACTACCTGGATGACAATTTCCTTGCCGTAGAGCGCAAGCAGCGCGTCTACGACGTGGACACCCACACTCCGGCGGGCATTGACGCCTTCCCGGCCGGATACATCGACGGCAAGCCTGCCGGCGAAACTCAGGACGACGTGATTGTCGGCATTCAGACCGATGTGCCCTGCAAGCGCGCGATGATGCCCTACGGCGGCTGGCGCATGGTTGAGCAGGCCCTCAAGGAGGCCGGCAAGGAGCCCGATCCCGAGGTCAAGAAGATCTTCACCCGGTATCGCAAGACCCACAACGATGGTGTCTTCGACGTCTACACCAAGAGAATCAAGCTGGCCCGCCACAACAAGATTCTGACCGGTCTGCCCGATGCTTACGGCCGCGGCCGCATCATTGGCGACTATCGTCGTGTGGCCCTGTACGGCATCGACGAGCTGATTGCCCGCAAGAAGGCCGACAAGGATTCGATTCCTTACCGCAACGATTTCACCGAGGAAGAGATCGAGCACTGGATTCGCTTCCGCGAGGAGCACGCCGAGCAGATCAAGGCTCTGAAGCAGCTGTTGAACCTGGGCAAGGAGTACGGCCTGGATCTGAGCCGTCCTGCCATGAACGCCAAGGAAGCCGTCCAGTGGACTTACATGGCCTACCTGGCCTCGGTCAAGAGCCAGGACGGCGCCGCCATGTCCATCGGCCGTCTGTCCGCCTTCTTCGACGTCTACTTCGAGCGTGATTTGGCCGCTGGCCTGATCGACGAGACCGACGCCCAGGAGATCATCGACAACATCGTGATGAAGCTGCGCATCGTGCGCTTCCTGCGGACCAAGGACTACGACAACATCTTCTCGGGCGACCCCTACTGGGCCACCTGGTCCGACGCCGGCTTCGGCGACGACGGCAGGCCCATGGTCACCAAGACCTCCTTCCGTCTGCTGGCAACCCTGACTCTGGAGCACCTTGGACCCGGCCCCGAGCCCAACATCACCATTTTCTGGGATCCGAAGCTGCCCGAGGGCTACAAGCGCTTCTGCGCTCGTATCTCCATCGACACCTCCGCCATCCAGTACGAGTCCGACAAGGACATTCGCGCCCACTGGGGCGATGACGCCGCCATCGCATGCTGCGTGTCCCCCATGAGGGTCGGCAAGCAGATGCAGTTCTTCGGCGCTCGTGTCAACTCCGCCAAGGCCCTGCTCTACGCCATGAACGGCGGCCGTGACGAGATGACCGGTATGCAGGTCATCGACAAGGACGTAATCAAGCCTGTCACCCCCAAGGAAGACGGTTCTCTGGACTTCCAGGAGGTCAAGGACAACTACGAGAAGGCCCTGCAGTGGCTGAGCGAGACCTACGTCGAGGCTCTGAACATCATCCACTACATGCACGATAAGTACGACTACGAGTCCATTGAGATGGCCCTGCACGACAAGGAGGTCTACCGCACCCTGGGTTGCGGCATGTCCGGCCTGTCCATCGCCGCTGACTCCCTGTCGGCTATCAAGTACGCCAAGGTCTACCCGATCTACAACAAGGATGCCAAGGGCACCCCTGAGTATGTCGAGGGCGCTGACGACGACCTGATCGTCAACTACAAGACCGTCGGTGAGTTCCCGATCTACGGCAACGACGATGATCGCGCCGACGATCTGGCCAAGTGGACCGTGTCCACCGTCATGGGCCAGATCAAGCGCCTGCCTGTCTACCGTGGCGCTGTGCCGACCCAGTCCATCCTGACCATCACCTCCAACGTGGAGTATGGCAAGAACACCGGGTCCTTCCCCTCCGGCCACAAGAAGGGCACCCCGTACGCTCCCGGCGCCAACCCCGAGAACGGCATGGATTCGCACGGTATGCTGCCCTCCATGTTCTCCGTGGGCAAGATTGATTACAACGACGCCCTGGACGGCATCTCGCTGACCAACACAATCACCCCTGACGGCCTGGGCCGCGACGAGGATGAGCGTATCAACAACCTGGTGGGTATCCTGGATGCCGGCAACGGCCACGGGCTCTACCACGCCAACATCAACGTCCTGCGCAAGGAGCAGCTGGAGGATGCTGTCGAGCACCCCGAGAAGTACCCGCACCTGACCGTGCGCGTCTCGGGCTACGCCGTCAACTTCGTCAAGCTGACCCGCGAGCAGCAGCTCGACGTAATCTCCCGCACCTTCCACCAGGGCGCGGTGACCGACTGATCGCCCTTGTGCGATAGTCAACCGTTGATGAGACGGTGAATCATGGGGCGGGGCGCACCAAGGCCCTGCCCCCTTTTCGTCTTTTTCAGGAGGATCCGATGACGGAGACCACCACCTTCCATACCACACACCCGCACATGCTCAAGGAATCCAAGGTCTACCAGAGCCAGACGCTGATGGGCGGCCTTTCGGGGTTTGAATCGCCCATTGGACTGGACCGGCACGACCGCATGAATGCCCTGCGCACGGGCGACATCGGATTTGTTCACTCCTGGGACATCAACACTTCGGTGGACGGGCCGGGTACAAGGATGACCGTCTTCATGAGCGGATGCCCCCTGCGTTGCCAGTACTGCCAGAATCCTGACACCTGGAAGATGCGTGATGGCCAGCCCGTATACCTGCAGGCCATGATCGACAAGGTGGCCCGCTACCAGGACCTCTTCAAGAGCACGGGCGGAGGAATCACCTTCAGCGGCGGCGAGTCCATGATGCAGGCAGCCTTTGTCTCACGCGTCTTTCGTGCAGCCAAGGAGATGGGCGTCCACACCTGCCTGGACACCTCGGGCTTCCTCAATCGCAACTACACCGATGCCATGATTGACGATATCGACCTATGCCTGCTGGATGTCAAGTCCGGCGACGAGGCCACCTACAAGAAGGTGACCGGCGGCACGCTGGCCCCCACAATCGAATTCGGCAAGCGTCTGGCAGCCCGTGGCAGCAAGATATGGGTTCGCTTTGTGCTGGTGCCGGGACTGACCGACTCCGAGGAGAACGTCGAGAATGTGGCTCGGGTGTGCGAACAGTTCAAGGATGCCATCGAGCACATTGATGTGCTTCCCTTCCATCAGCTTGGACGGCCCAAGTGGCATGAGCTGCGCATCCCCTACCCGCTGGAGGATGCCAAAGGCCCCTCTGCGGCCCTGAAGGATCGGGTCAAGAAGCAGCTGGAGGCCCACGGCTTCGTGGTCTACTGAGGCGTGGAACCCAATTTGGTTCCAGGGCGGATCCAGGAGAAACCCGAATAATTCTCTTGTGACTCCCCACGGCAGATGTCGTGGGGAGTTTTGTTTGCTCGGGCGCAGGCCAGCCGGCCAATCAGCAAGTGACCGACTCACTGAATGACAGAATCATCAGATGAATGGCACGCCGAATGACCGGCCTAATGATTGGCAGGTTCAATGATTGGCAGGTTCAATGGGTGACGGATTCAATGGATGACCGACACTGAAAAATCGATAAAATCCCGACATGGCATTCACAGTGAGAAATCGTCGGTGGGTTGAGGCCATGGACTATGCTTTCAGGCGTGTGTTTTCCGGGCCGGTCGGTCCGGTGGCGTGATGGAAGACAAACTAAAAAAGAGGTTGAGCGCAGGTGACCACGGAACCTAAGACGCAGCTGCTTTCAGAGCCCGCCCAGGGTGTGCCGTCGGTCATCGACGATATGGCCGGATATCGCCGGGCCTGTCGAATGCTGTCCCGAGGGAGCGGTGCGTTGGCCGCCGATGCTGAAAGGGCCTCTGGTTTCCGCTATGGCCACGACGACTACCTGGTCCAGTTCAAGCGCCAGGGGGCGGGGATATTCCTGCTGGATCCACCGGCTTTGACGCAGGCGGGCTGTGACTGGTCGGAATTCAATAAGGCTGTTGATGGGGCCCAGTGGATCATTCATGACTCCCCTCAGGATCTGCCTGGCTTCCATGCATTGGGCATGAGGCCCTCATCGCTCTTCGATACCGAGCTTGCAGCCAGGATGCTCAACCTGGGTCATTACGGCCTGTCTGCAGTGACCGCGCATTACCTGGGGCTGACGCTGGCCAAGGAGCACTCTGCCGCAGACTGGTCCTACCGCCCACTGCCGCGTGATTGGCGCAATTACGCTGCCTTGGACGTGGAGCTGCTGGATCAGGTGCGGTCGCGCGAGCTGGAGGACCTGCGCCGTCACGGCAAGGATGAATGGGCCAGGCAGGAATTCGCCTGGCTGCTGGAGCAGGGCAAAATCCCCAAGCCAGAGCCTGAACAGCCCTGGCGGCATATCTCGCATATCAACGCCCTGCACAACGACCGCCGAGGCCTGGCTGTGGCCCGCTCGCTGTGGACCGCTCGAGACCAGCTGGCCCGCCGCAACGACATCGCTCCGACGCTCCTCCTGCCTGACAAGGCCATCATCGAGGCCGGCAGGCTCAAGCCGCACAACAACGCTCAGTTCCGGGCCATCCGGTCCTTGAACGAGCGGGTCAGGATTCACACCGGCGGCGAGCAGGACCGCATGTTCGAGCGCTACGCTCCCATTCAGCGCCGGGTGAGGCCCTCGGTCTGGAAACAGGCCATTCTGGAGGCGCTGAGTCTGCCTACCGAAGAGTTGCCGGTGCCTCCCAAGCCGCGGTGTGAGGAGACCAATGCCCCCAAGTCCATGCAGGTCTGGCGGCACCGCCACCCGGACCGGTTCGCCAGGCTGGAGGCAGCACGCAAGGCGGTGGCCGAAGTGGGACGCCGGACCAACACCCCCGACGAGATTCTGATCAAGCCCCGTTACCTGCGCAACCTCTGCTGGACCGACGAACCGGAGAAGCGGGATGTGGCCGACTTCCTGCGTCAGGAGGGCGCCCGCCCCTGGCAGGTTTCACTCCTGTCAGAGTCCCTGACTCGCGCTATCATGTAACGGTTGCCTTACTGGCAGATCAAACGGTTTGGATGAATTGGAGCGCAGCGTGAAAATCAGCGTCAGAAACCTCGAGCCCACCAAGGTCAGGCTCACCATCACCGTCGATCCCGATGAGCTGAACCCCTACCTGGATCAGGCCCGTAAGGAGATCGGCAAGCAGGTGACCATCCCCGGCTTCCGCAAGGGCCATGTCCCTGGACCCATCATCGATCAGCGCGTGGGCTTTGCCAGTGTGGCGGGCGAGGCCGTCAACGCCGGCGTGCCCGAGCTCTACTCCAAGGCTCTGGAGGAGAAGCAGCTGCACGCCATGGCGCAGCCGCAGATTGATGTCAAGGACATTCCTTCCTCGGCCAAGGACGACACCAAGCTCAAGTTCACCGCCGAGGTGGAGATTCGTCCCAAGATCGAGCTGCCCGACATCGAGGGCATGGAAATCGAGGTCCCCAAGCCCGCCGTCACCGACGAGGATGTGGACAAGCGTCTGGATAACCTGCGTCAGCGTTTTGGCACCCTGGTCAGCGTGGATCGCCCCGCATCCAAGGGTGACTATGCCAACATCGACCTGGATGCCGTCATCGACGGCGAGTCCGTGGACTCCCAGCAGGGGGTCAGCTACGAGCTGGGTTCCAACACCATGCTGGACGGCCTGGATGAGGCCCTTGACGGGCTGTCCGCCGGGGAAGAGACCACCTTCGAGGGCACCCTGGAGGCAGGCGAGCACCAGGGCGAGAAGGCCCAGATCAAGGTCAAGGTGAACTCGGTCAAGGCCGAGGAGCTGCCCGACCTGGACGACGAGTTCGCCAAGGAGGCTTCGGAGTTCGAGACCCTGAAGGAGCTGCGCGAGGACGTGCGCAAGCAGTGCCAGGTGGATGCCGAGGGTCGGCAGGCCACTGACGCCCGCGACGCCTTCATCGCCAAGCTCCAGGACGGCCTGGACATCCCGGTGCCCAAGGGCATCAAGCAGTCCATGGTGACCGATCAACTCAAGAACACCGGCAAGGACCCGGACAAGGCCAGCAAGGACGAGAAGGCCGAGGCCGAGGAGAGCGTGGAGAAGGAACTGCGCGACCAGATGACCCTGGACGCCCTGGCTGAGAAGCTGGGCATCACGGTCAGCCAGGCCGATGTGACCAACTTCCTGGCCTCCATCGCCCAGCAGTACGGCATGGATCCCAGCGCCTTCATCAACGGCATCGTCCGCAACGGCCAGCTGGGTTCGGCTGTGCAGGAGGTTGGCCGCTCCAAGGGCATGCTGGCCGGCATGCGAGCCGTCACCTTCAAGGATCCCGATGGCCAGGAGGTGGACCTGAGCCGCTTCCTGGGCGAAGATGAGCCCCAGGCCCAGGAGGAGCAGGACGAGAGCGTCCAGGCTGCTTCTGCCGCAGCCGAAGTGGCCGACCAGCTCTCCCAGGATCAGGAGTAGCTCACAAATCGCAACGAACAGGGCCGCACCCAGTGGCGAAACAGCCTGGGTGCGGCCCTGTCGTAGCGGTTGCGCAAAGAGCGGAAAGACCACGGCCGCGTCGATTGCGGGGGCTACTCTCAATACAGATACGTTTATCGAAGGAGACAGGGTGAACAACTCATTGGCAACCAGTCCTGTGATGGAGGAGGGGGAGGCCCCTACGCCGACCGATCCCATCTTCAACCGACTGCTCAAGGACAGGATCATCTGGCTGGGGGACGAGGTCAAGGACGCCAACGCCAACGTTATCTGCGCACAGATGCTGATGCTGGCGGCCGAGGATCCCAAGAAGGATATCTGGCTCTACATCAATTCGCCTGGCGGCTCCATCACGGCGGGCATGGCCATCTACGACACCATGCAGCTGATTGAGCCCGACGTGGCTACGGTCGCGGTCGGTATGGCTGCCTCCATGGGCCAGTTCCTGCTCTCCAGCGGGGCCAAGGGCAAGCGCTTCGTCACCTCCCATGCTCGGGTGCTCATGCATCAGCCTTCGGGCGGCGTAGGAGGCACGGCCACTGATGTCAGGATCAACGCCGAGCTGATCATGGACATGAAGCGCACGCTCTCCCAGCTGACGGCCGAGCAGACCGGCCACACCCTGGAAGAGATCTACCGGGACAACGAATACGATCATTGGTTCACGGCCCAGCAGGCCCTGGAGTACGGCTTTGTCGACCGGATCGTGACCACCCACGGCACTATGACCGCGGATCAAGGGAAGTGAGCACTCCACATGGCATCTGAAGAAGCGCAATTCGTAGCACGGGCCCGTCGACTGGCTGGCCCTCGCGGTTTGGCCGCCATGCCCGCTGATCGCTATGTGCTGCCGCAGTTCGAGGAGCGCACCCCCTACGGCTACAAGCGCCAGGACCCATACACCAGGCTCTTCGACGACAGGATCATCTTCATGGGCGTCCAGGTGGATGACACCTCCTCGGATGACATCATGGCCCAGCTCCTGGTTCTGGAGAGCCAGGATCCCAACCGCGACGTGATCATCTACATCAACTCGCCGGGGGGATCCATGACGGCCATGACCGCCATCTACGACACCATGCAGTACATCAAGCCCGATGTGCAGACTGTGTGCCTGGGCCAGGCTGCCTCGGCTGCTGCCGTTCTGCTGGCCGCCGGCACCAAGGGCAAGCGCTTGATCCTGCCCAACGCCCGTGTGCTCATTCACCAGCCGGCCATGGAGCAGGACTTCGGCAAGGCCACCGAGATCGAGATCCAGGCCAAGGAGATGCTGCGCATGCGCACCTGGCTGGAGGAGACACTGGCCAAGCACACCGGCCAGGATGTGGAGAAGATCCGCAAGGATATCGAGGTGGACACCATTCTGACCGCCCAGCAGGCCAAGGATTACGGGATGGTGGACGAGGTCCTGGAGCACCGCGATTAGCTCCGGTGACTGCGCACATGATTGATCGTCCGGATGGCGGCGGGCCCCTGGGGTCCACGGCCTCCGGACGTTTTTGGCATCATGGACGATGCCGCTCACATATGATTTCGGCGATCCTTGCGGATTCTCCGGGAAGGGAGAGCCATGGGCCGTGTGGTCAGCTACAATGACGGACTGAATCGCTGCGAGTTCTGTGGCAAGGACGAGCATCAGGTGCGCCGTCTGGTCAAGGGACCTTCCTGCGCAATCTGCGATGAATGCATACGCCTATGCGCCCAGATCATCCAGGAGGATATGGCCAAGGATGCCGCCGATCAGCGGGTGTCTCTGCCTGCGCCCTCAAAGATATTCGCCTATCTGAACCATTATGTCATCGGCCAGGAGGCCGCCAAGCGCACCCTGTCGGTGGCTGTCTACAACCACTACAAGCGTGTAAACATGGACCTGGGCGACCGTGGCCGTGTTGCTGACACTGCGTTAGAGAGAAAGAATGCTGCCCCACGCGTCCAGGTGGACAAGTCCAACATCCTGCTCATGGGTCCCACCGGCGTAGGCAAGACCTACCTGGCACGAACCTTGGCAACCATCATGAACGTCCCCTTCGTCATTGTGGATGCCACCAGCCTGACCGAGGCGGGTTATGTGGGCGAGGACGTGGAGTCCGTCCTGCAGGGGCTGCTCCAGGCCGCCGACGGCAATATGGACCTGGCCCAGCGTGGGATCATCTACATCGACGAGATCGACAAGATCGCCAGAAAATCCGGGGAGAACACCTCCATCACCCGTGACGTGTCCGGCGAGGGGGTCCAGCAGGCCCTGCTCAAGATCATCGAGGGCACCCAGGCCCGTGTGCCGGTACAGGGTTCGCGGCGGCACGGCGATGTCCGCACGGTCGTCATGGACACGGCCAACATCCTCTTCATCTGCGGCGGCGCCTTCGTCGGTCTGGAGGAGATCGTCCGTCGGCGGCTGGGCCTGCGGGAGAGCGGATTCTCGGCTACTCAGGGCAGCGATAGGGTGCCCGACGACCGGGTCATGAGTCAGGTCAGGTCCGAGGACCTGGAACAGTTTGGCCTGCTTCCCGAGTTCGTGGGGCGGTTGCCGGTCATCTCAACACTGGAGCCGCTGGGCGCCGATGAGTTGCGGCGGGTGCTGACCGAACCGGACAATGCCCTGGTCGACCAGTACCGGCGCATGTTCCTGGATGACGGGGCCGATCTGGTCTTCACCGATGCCGCCCTGGACCGTGTTGCCGCCATCGCCCTGGAGCGCAAGGTCGGCGCCCGCGGGCTGCGTGGAATCATCGAGCACACCTTGGAGGCGACCATGTTCGAGCTGCCCGACAGGACGGATGTCTCCCGTGTTGTGGTTGATGCCGATGCCGTGGAAGGGACCGGATCGCCCCGGTATGAGACCGGGCGAGGCATGTCAGAGGCTGCTGGTCGTCGTTTGGCCTGACCCCGCCGCGATGAGCGCCGCTGTTGGCCGGGCCCGATAGGATGATCATTGTTGCCGGAAGGGAGGCCCCATGGGTGCTCGTAGCGCTGTCGTGGTCACGCACAGCCGGGTCCGGGCAAGCGGCCACCTGGTTGACGAGGTCGAGGAGCAGCTGCGCCGGGACGGATTTCGCGTCTCGATTGTCGACAACATCGCCGCCCCGGAATTCGGCAGTCCCAGCCAGAAGGTGGCTGACGACACCGAGATCGTCATCGTCCTGGGCGGCGACGGGACCATTCTGCGGGCTGCAGAGCTGGTCAAGGGCACCGAGGTGCCCATCCTGGGTGTCAATCTGGGTCACGTGGGGTTCCTGGCCGAGTTCGAGAGCTTCCAGATAGGGGAGGCCATCCGCCGGGTGGCCGATCATGACTATTCCATCGACGAGCGGATGGTGGCCCATGTGGACCTGTGGATACCCGGAGCCGATCGACCACTGAGCGACTGGGCCCTTAATGACATGACCCTGGAACGATATGATCGGGGCAAGATGATCGAGGTATCGGTCCGAGTGGACGATGTGGAGATGAGCTCCTTCGGCTGCGACGGCATGATCGTGGCCACCCCGACCGGATCGACGGCCTATGCCTTTTCGGTGGGCGGGCCCATCGTCTGGCCGGATGCGCAGTCGCTGCAGATGGTGCCCATAGCCGCCCACGCCCTCTTCGCCAGGTCCCTGATCATCGGCCCCAAGTCGCAGTTCACCCTGGATATTCTGGGTGATTCCCAGTCGGCCGGCTGGATCTGCAACGATGGGCGCCGTCAACGGCCTGTGCCCAAGCGGTCCCGCATTGTGGTGCGACAGTCCCACGACATCCTGCGTTTGGCCAGGCTGTCGGGAGTGCCCTTCACCAGACGGCTGGTCTCCAAGTTCGACCTGCCGGTGGTCGGCTGGAGGGAGCAGCATCGTCCCTCGGCGGCTGCGAACGGGCAGGACCAGGGGGAGCCGCCGGAGTCGAACAAGGAGCACTGATGCTGGAAGAGCTGGAAGTACGAGACCTGGGTCCCATCCACCATGCCCTGCTGCGCCCTGCTGCTGGCATGACGGCCATCACTGGGGAGACCGGGGCTGGCAAGTCCATGCTGCTCAACGCCATCAGGCTGATCTCGGGGTCCACTGCCCGTCCGCAACTCGTGTCGCCTGGGGCACACGAGTCCTGGGTCCAGGGGATTTTCGACGCCGGAACGGCAGGAGCCGAGAATCCAGTGACCGCTGCCATAAGCGAGGCTGGCCTGCCCTTGGAGGATGAAGGACAGATCTTCCTGGCGAGGACCATGCCTGTCAAGGGGCGTTCCCGTGCCGCCCTGAATGGCAGGACAGCACCTCGGGGCCTGCTGGAGGAGGTGGCTGGAATGCTGGTCACCGTCCATGGCCAGGCGGATCAGATGCGTATGGCCAGTCCGGCCCGGCAGCGTGAATTTCTGGATGCCTATGCCGGTGACGGTCCGCAGCTGGAGGCTTTTTCCAAGGCCTTCAGGCAGTACCGACAGGCCCAGGACCATCTTGAGGAGCTGCGCAACCAGCAGTCAGGGGCCATGGCCCAGGCTGATTATCTCCGTGAGTCCATCGCCCGGATAGACCGGGTCGACCCCCATTCCGGCGAGGATCGTGAACTCAAGGCCCAACGGGACCGGATCGAGCACGCGGCTCAGATCAGTCAGGGCGTCATGTCCGCGCTGTCCGCCTTGGACTCCGGCCAGATCGACCCGGATGCCGACGCACCATCGGCCACGGCCTTGGTGGAACGAGCCATCGCCGCCCTGGAAGGCATCGGTGTGGAGGGGGTCTTTCAGGAGTCGGCCCAGCGGTTGCGGTCGCTGAATGCTGATCTGTCTGATCTGGTCTTCACCCTGAGCAGCCAGCTGGATGACGAAGGCCAGGAGGGCGATCTGGACAAGATCAACGCCCGCATCCACGATTTGGATGAGCTGACCCGACGCTGGGGGCCGGACATCGACGACGTTCTGGCCTGGCGCAAGAAGGCTGCGTTTGAGCTTGAGGACATGGATGCCTCACCCGAGAAGCTTGAGGAGCTTCAGGGTCAGGTTGAGCAGCTTCGCGGGAGCGCCCTGAAAGCCGCACGGACTCTGTCAGCGTCACGGGCCAAGGCTGCACGAAGGTTGAGCGATCTTGTCGACGGTGAATTGCACTCCCTGGCCATGGCGGGCGCTGGGCTGGAGATCCGTGTCAGACCAGGCCAGGACCAGGACATGGACGGGCATGGTCTGGATCAGATCGACTTTCTCTTCAGACCGTATCCGGGTTCGGACCTTCTGCCCATGGGCAAGAGCGCCTCGGGCGGCGAACTCAGCAGACTCATGCTGGCCCTGGAGCTGGTGGCCGCCGAAGGCCGGACATCATCGCGGCCTGACGGGTCTGACCATGGACATGCTGGCCGTGATTCCCAGGTCGGTGACCCGACGATGACCTTCATCTTCGACGAGGTGGATGCGGGCGTCGGCGGTCGGGCAGCTGTAGAACTAGGTCGTCGTCTGGCCCGGCTGGCCGTCACCGCCCAGGTGATTGTGGTCACCCACCTGCCGCAGGTGGCTTCCTGGGCCGATCGACAGTTCGTCGTGGCCAAGGGCCGGGAGGGCGGCGATGCCGTAGAGACCTTGGTCCACCAGGTAGAAGGCAAAGACAGGGAGCGGGAGATTGCCCGGATGCTGGCCGGCAGCGAGTCCACAACTTCCCTGAAGCACGCCCGAGAGCTTCTGTCCTCCAGCAGACTCCAGGTCCGATAGGTCTGGTTGTAGCCTCAACCTTGCCATGCCAAAGTTCGTCGATTCAGCGACTTTGACAAGGTTCGGCAACTTTGTTGCGGGCGACTTTGCTGCCTTTTGTGGCCGTGCCGCTGAGTACGCGACATCTGTCATTCTGTTGCTTTGACAGCAGGCCATTGGCTGTAGACGATCGTGCGGTAACACCCGTGCTTGATTTTCGTTGATGACACCGTATCCGCCCTTGGCATGTGCAATGCGGCAATGACCTGGTCAACATGGATTTTGTCCGAAGTCGTGATCGGTCGGGATTTCAGCACTGCAGCGCCGTTTCTGTGGAATCTGTGAATCACGTCCTGAGAAGATCAGCGGCAAAGTTTGTCTTCATGATTAAACTGTTATAGTGTATACATGAACACCGGTACAGCTCAGCCAGGGTCGTGCCGACAATCAACGAAAGGGGCTTGGATGAAGCTGATCATCTCATCCCTGTCCGGACAGCCGATTTATCGGCAGATCGAGGACCAGATACGTTCGGCCATCCTGACCGGAGACCTGAAAGCGGGGGAGGGACTGCCTTCCCTGCGACATCTCTCGCGAGAGCTCAGGGTCTCCGTGTTGACCGTGACCCGCGCCTATACCGAACTCGCCCAAGAGGGCTTGGTGGAGAACATCCAAGGCAAGGGGACCTTCGTGGCCGACAGTGGCGACCAGGTCATGCGGCAGCATCTGGAGAACCGCGTGCAGTCCCTGCTGGGGGAGGCGGTCGATACGGCTCGTCGGGCCGGGATGGACCCGGACCGGATTCGCGGCCTGCTCGACATCCTGCTGGGCGACAAGGGTTCTGCGCCAGCGTCCGAAGAAGGAAAGGAATAGCAGTATGTGTGCATCACCGCCGATGATGACTTCTGGTGAAGATGTCGACTATGCCCTGCGCGTCAGCGACCTTGGGAAAAGCTACGTCAAGGCTGACGGCACAGGTTTCCGCCTGCACCAGGTCACCATGGACCTGCCCATGGGCTACATCATGGGATTGATAGGCCCCAACGGTGCAGGTAAATCCACCCTGATCCGGCTCTTGCTGAATATGACTCGCCGAGACAGCGGAGAAATCAGCATTCTGGGCCGTGATCCCTTGAGTCAGGAGGAGGAGGTCAAAGCAGACCTGGGTGTGGTCTTCGATTCCATTTATTTCCTTGAGGCGTGGAAGGTCAAGGCCGTCGAGCCAGTGATGGCACCCATGTATCCCTCTTGGGACAGTGATCGCTATCATGACTATCTGCGTCGGTTCGGTCTGCAGGAAAACCGCAGAATCGGCAAGCTTTCCCGTGGCATGCAGATGAAACTGATGCTGGCCGTCGCCCTCAGCCACGATGCAAGGCTCTTGATTCTGGATGAGCCCACCAGTGGTCTGGATGTCCTGGCCAGGGACGAGCTCATGGATATTCTGCTGGACTACATCGGCGACGGTCGTCACTCGGTGCTTTTCTCCACGCACATCACCGCGGATCTCGAACGGGTGGCTGACTTCGTTACCTATATCAACCGGGGGTCTGTCTTCTACACCGGCCCCAAGGACGAGTTGATGGAGGCTTTCCAGGTTGTGAGAGGGGGGCCGGACGATCTGGCTGGAGCGCAAATGCCGCATCTGATGGGCTTGCAGCGTTCCGCCACCGGTTTCGAGGCTTTGGTCCCTACTGAACACTTGAAGGATTTTCTGACATCTGCTTCTCCTGCCGCCGTGGAGCCCTCGGAGAACCGCTACCTGGTTGAGCGGGCCGACTTTGACAACATCATCAGACTGACCGCAGGCTCACTTGCCGCGACCGGCAAGAATAAGGAGGTGGAATCATGAAGGCGATGGCCAAGCAGATCAGGTTGGACATGCAACGTTTCTCAGGAGCAGGGAGAACCTGGGTCGGTGTGATGATTTTCATGTCCGTTCCTCTCATCGGAATCCTGCTGAACCTAGTAATGGCCCTGACAGGCAATGATGGGAAAGAAGCACGGACTGCGTTGACGGGAGCAGTAACCAGCATGGGAATCGGACTGCTTGTAGGCCTGGTATTCGGTATGTTCGTCGATTTCAGCAATACGGCAATTCGTTTGAACGGTCTGCTGCCCATAACACGTGATCACCAGGTATTTGGACGCTATGCTGCTGTAATTCTGCTGGTCCTAGTTCAGTCTTGCGGCTATGCAATATTCTTCTTCTACGCCACTGATTCATTTTTGCATGATTAGGACCATTGGCGTGACACTGTCTTGTTTGCTTCGGGGTTGTTCCTGTTGGAGTCTTTGCTCTTTGCTGTAGCTACACCCTTGTTTTATTGGCTGGAGCCAGTTAAGGCAATGATAGTCTTCCTGGCGCTTCTTGGTTTGGTGCCAATCATGGCCCTTATCGGCAGTTTGCTGCCCTTGGACTGGGGGACCTTCTGGAATTCAATCATGCGATTTTTGACTTCTGACCTGTGGCGGCCGGTGCTCCTCGGGCTGGCGGTGATTCTGGCGGCTGATATGGTTTCGATAGCCATATCTCGCAAGGTCTACGCCAGGAAGGAGATCTGAGTCAATTCGCTCAGGCTTCAGGACCGCATGACCGCATGGCGGACGTAGTTGGACATGTACCCGGGATCGATGCAGTCCTGGAAGCGCACAGGCGCGTTTTCCAAGGTGCGCAGAGCCTTGGGGGGCCTGGTGTTGGTGGACTCGGCCAGGATGTCCATGCAGTCGAAGTCGCTGTCCGGGGTCTCCAGGCCCAGGGATTGGCAGACCACCCGGGGGAACTTGTAGGGGCTGGCCGTGGACAGCAGCACCCGGGGCACGGCAGGATCCCTGTCGGTCTGGCCGATCATGACCTGGTAGCCACAGGCCGTGTGCGGATCGATCAGGTATCCACGGTCCTCCCAGCAGCCGCTGATGGCTGAGGCCACCTGGTCCTCGTCGGCCCAGCCACAGGAGAAGAGCCCGCGGATTCTGGTCATCAGGGCCTCAGGCACCTGGTAGCGTCCAGTGGACTCCAGATCGGCCATAAGCGAGGCAATCAGTTTGGTGTCGCCGTCGGCCATGTAATAGAGCATCCGTTCCAGGTTGGAGGAGATCAGAATGTCCATGCTGGGGGAGGTGGTGGTGTAGAAGGGGCGGTTGCGGTCATAGACGCCCGTGGTCAGGAAGTCGTTGAGGACCCGGTTGCGGTCCGAGGCCACGGTCAGGCGGGCCACCGGAAGGCCCATCATCTTGGCATAGTATCCGGCCAGCACATCGCCGAAGTTGCCGGTGGGCACGCAGAATTCGACCGGATCCCCAGATCTGATCACTCCCCGTTCCATCAAGGACCCGTAGGCCCGGAAGTAGTAGACGACCTGCGGAGCCAGGCGGCCCACGTTGATGGAGTTGGCCGAGGAGAGGACGGTCGAGGCCTTCTCCTCCAGTTCACCAGCCAGGTCGGCGTCGGCAAAGATGGATTTGACTGCGGACTGGGCATCGTCGAAATTGCCCCGAACCGCACAGACCTGTAGGTTGCCGCCTTGCTGGGTGACCATCTGCAGGCGCTGGATCTGACTGACCTTGCCCTGCGGGTAGAAGACGGTGATGCCCGTGCCCGGCGCGTCTGCGAATCCGGCCAGCGCCGCCTTGCCCGTGTCTCCGGAGGTGGCGGTGAGCACCATGATCCGTTCGCCATCCTCCCCGGCCAGAGCCATCAGTCTTGGCAGGAGCTGCAGGGCCACGTCCTTGAATGCCGAAGTGGGCCCGCGGAAGAGCTCCAGTACGAAGTCGTTGCCGCCCAGGTCCACCAGAGGGGTGATTGCCGGATCGGACCACTGTTCTCCGTAGGCCGCGTCCAGGCAGGAGTCCAGCTCTGGGGAAGTGTAATCACTCAGCAGTCTCGAAAGGACCAGTTTGGCCGTGCCCTTGTAGTCCAGGCCGGCAACCGACGTAGGGTCGATGGTCTCAGCGTCCAATTCATCGCTGACGTAGAGTCCGCCGTCAGGAGCCAGGCCCCGTCTGATGGCCTGCTTGGACTGCAGCTGCTCCCTTCCGCCTCGGGTGCTGTGGTATGTGCTCATGGTTGCCTGCCCCTCCGCCATGTCGCCGAACTGATCATTACCAGGGCATTCTACCCCGCGCAGGGGTCCGAACCATTGCACTGCTCGGCTCGCGGATGAAACCGTCCATGGACGTCAGGGCCTGCCAGGGGCCGGCATGGCGTACAGTATTGCCCACCAGCCCTGTATCCGAGGCTGTATGTCAAAGACAAAGGAGCGACCCATGGTCGAAGAGAACCCGGTACAGCAATCCTACGATGTCCTGAACTCTTCGATCTCGCAGGTGGATCCGGAGATCGCCGCACTGCTGGATGGGGAGTTGGAGCGTCAGCGCGGCGGCCTGGAGATGATCGCCTCTGAGAACTTCGTGCCCAAGGCCGTCCTGCAGGCCCAGGGATCCGTGCTGACCAACAAGTACGCCGAGGGCTATCCCGGCAGACGCTACTACGGCGGATGCGAGTGGGTGGACCAGGTCGAGAACCTGGCCCGGGACCGTGCCAAGGCCCTCTTCGGCGCCGAGTACGCCAACGTCCAGCCGCATTCGGGCGCCCAGGCCAACGCCGCCGTCTACCAGGCCCTGATCAAGCCCGGCGACACCGTGCTGGGCCTGGCCCTGGACCACGGTGGCCACCTGACTCACGGCATGAAGATCAACTTCTCAGGACGCTTTTATCATGCCGAATCCTACGGGGTCGATCCGGACACCTTCCGCATCGAGCCCGAGATCATCCGCCAGCGGGCCCTGGAGACCCATCCGGCCCTGATCATCGGCGGATGGAGCGCCTATCCGCGTATTGAGGACTTTGCAGCCATGAAGGAGATCGCCGACGAGGTGGGGGCCAAGTTCTGGGTGGATATGGCCCACTTCGCGGGTATGGTGGCAGCCGGTCTGCATCCCAGCCCGGTGCCCTATGCCGATGTGGTCTCCTCCACGGCCCACAAGACCCTGGGCGGACCCCGGTCCGGGTTCATCCTGGCCCGTCAGGAGTATGCCAAGAAGCTCAACTCCTCGGTCTTCCCCGGCAACCAGGGTGGCCCGCTCATGCATGTGATCGCCGCCAAGGCTGTGGCCTTCAAGCTGGCCGGCACGCCTGAATTCAAGGAGCGGATGGAGCGCACCCTGGAGGGCGCCAAGATTCTGGCCGAGCGTCTGATGGCCAAGGATGTGGCCGACAACGGCATCACCGTGCTCACTGGAGGTACGGACGTCCACCTGGTCATGGTGGATCTGCGCAACAGCGAGATGGACGGCCGCCAGGGGGAGGACCTGCTGGCCAGGATCGGCATCACCGTCAACCGCAATACGGTGCCCTTCGATCCGCGCCCGGCATCTGTGGCCTCCGGTCTGCGCATCGGAACCTCCGCCCTGGCCACACGCGGATTCGGCCCGGCCCAGTACGAGGAGGTGGCCGACGTGATCGGCACTGCGCTGGCCCAGGGTCCCCAGGCGGATCTGGATGCCCTCAAGGCCCGGGTGGTCCGGCTGGTCGAGGCCTTCCCGCTCTATCCTGAGCTGGATCAGACCCACTGATCGGCCCTTGAAGGAGGGAGGCGCAGCAATGCCCTCCCTCCTCCTGTCATCATTGCCCTCGCTGAGGGTTACAATCGGTACAGAATATGGGTCTGGCGGACCCGCGAGGGCGAAAGGATCTGACGAACATGAGTGAAAACGAGAACTCCGATCGTCAGGATGTGTTCGATCGGGTTTGCGCCATGGCCGATGCTGCGGCCGCTGCACAGGCAGGTCTGGCGGGCATGACCGGTCAGGCCAGGAATGATCTCTTGCTCGCCCTGGCCGATGCACTGATCGACCAGGCCGATCAGATTGCCGCAGTCAATGAGCAGGACTGCACGCAGGCTTTTGAAGAAGGAATGAGCGCCGGTCTGATCGACCGTCTGCGCCTGGACAAGGTTCGTATTGCGGACGCCGCCCGGGGCGTGCGCATGGTGGCTGGGCTGACCGATCCCCTGGGCGAGGTGGTTCGCGGCCATGACATGCCCAACGGCATGCGGCTCAATCAGGTGCGGGTTCCCCTGGGCGTGGTGGCCATGATCTACGAGGCCCGACCCAATGTCACCATTGATGTGGTGGCCCTCTGCCTCAAGTCCGGCAATGCGGCCCTCCTGCGAGGGGGTCACGCGGCCCAGCGCACCAATCGCGCCCTGGTGGGGCTGATAGGCGGGGTGCTTCGTGAGCATGGGCTGGATCCGGCTCTGGTGGCTTCTGTGGACCGATACGGTCGCGAGGGGGCCCAGGCACTGATGAAGGCACGCGGTCATATCGATCTGCTGGTGCCCAGGGGTGGACGGGGTCTGATCCGCAGCGTAATCGAGCAGGCCACCGTGCCCACCATCGAGACCGGGGCTGGCAATGTCCATATCTATGTGGACCGTTCGGTGGACATGGATCAGGCCATCCCCATCATCGTCAACGCCAAGACCCAGCGGGTGGGCGTCTGCAACGCCGCCGAAAAACTGATCGTCCACCGGGATGTGGCCGCTGAATTCCTGCCCCGTGTGGCGCAAGCGCTGACCCGGGCCCAGGTAGAGCTGCACCTGGACGCGGTGTCCATGGACATCCTTGCCGGGCATGGTCTGCCTGAAGAACTGCTGGTCCGCGCAGAAGAGGATGACTGGGACCGTGAGTATCTGGACCTGAAGATGGGGGTGCGCGTGGTGGACTCCCTGGATCAGGCCATCGAGCACATCAATCGTCACTCCACCGGCCACACCGAGGCCATCCTGGCCCGGGACTACGAGGCTGTCGAAGAGTTCTCCCGCCGGGTGGATTCGGCCGTGATCATGGTCAACGCCTCGACCAGATTCACCGATGGAGGCATGTTCGGCATGGGCGCGGAGCTGGGCATCTCCACCCAGAAACTGCACGCCCGAGGACCCATGGGTCTGCAGGAGCTGACCACCACCAAATGGATCGGCTACGGCAGGGGGCAGGTGCGGCTGTGAACGAGAAGATCGAAGAGCTCTTCCAGCGCGAGCACGACAATCCGCGTATCTGGCTGAGGGTGGCTTCAGAGCGGTTGAGCCTGCTGCGGTACGTCTTTCTGGTCCAAATAGAGGATGGCATTCCGGATGCCGACCAGCGCTCCTGCCTGGAGTATGCCGATGCGGTCCTGATCGGATGGCCTGACGAACATGCCGATGATGTGTATGACCTGGACCAGGACCAGCTCAACCAGGTCAGGCATGACATCACCGTCATGGAGGAGCGGGTGCCGGTCTTCCGCAAACAGGAGCAGGAGGGGCGCATCGCCGACCTGTCCGATTCATTGGTAGCCATCACCGGATGCGTGGCCCAGGTCCGTCGGGCCTACCAGCCGGGCTTCCCCCTGCCCACCTACTCCGAGATCCGCCGCGTGGTCCAGGAGGAATGGAATGCCGACATGGAGCGAATAGATCCCGACCGGGTCAACCCCAGTGCCGAGCAGATGCGGCAGGAGGCCAAGTCAGAGAACGAGGAGAATGCCTCGGAAGCCAGACGGGAGGGCGAGCAGGGGTGAACCGGATGATGTCTGAGCTGTCCAAGGAGGGAGAAACCGGGCAGGAGCCATCAGATATTGACGGGGCCTGTGGGCCTGCCCACCATAACCGCCGACCCCGGGTGGGAATCATGGGCGGCACCTTCGACCCCATTCACAATGGCCACTTGGTGGCTGCCTCTGAGGTGGCCTGGGTCTACGACCTGGATGAGGTCATCTTTGTGCCCACCGGCCGCCCGGCCTTCAAACTGAACAAGACGGTGACCAATGCCGAGGACCGCTATCTGATGACAGTGATCGCCACGGCCTCCAACCCAAAGTTCACGGTCTCCAGGGTGGATATCGAGCGTCCCGGCATCACCTACACGGTGGACACCCTGCGTGACATCAAGCGGATGCGTCCCGACAGCGACCTCTTCTTCATCACCGGGGCGGACGCCGTGGCCGAGATCATGCGCTGGAAGGATGCCAACCGGATGTGGGATCTGGCCAAGTTCGTGGCCGTTTCCCGGCCCGGCTACTCCTCCAGCCTGGACGACCTTCAGGTGCCTGCTCAGCGGGTGGATACCCTGGAGATTCCGGCCCTGTCCATCTCGTCCACAGATGTGCGCCGTCGTTCGGCCAGGGGCATGCCGGTCTGGTACCTGGTTCCGGACGGGGTGGTGCAGTACATCAACAAGCACGGGCTCTACCGCTCGGCTTCCTGAGCTTCGCATACTGTCGGACTCGCCAACACGGACAGCCCGGCCGTGTCAGCGCGCGCCATTATTATGGAGGCTGTCCGCTTCAGCGAAAACAACGTTTGGAGATATGGTGAGCGCGATACTCAAAGGCAGACCAGGAAAAAATCTCATACTTGTCACAGGCCGGGCCCATCCCAGACTCGCGGCGGACGTGGCCGATCAACTCGGTATCGACGTCCTGGAGACGACGGCATACGACTTTGCCAACGGCGAGATGTATGTGCGTTATACGGAGTCGGTGCGCGGTGCGGATGTCTTTGTCCTGCAGACCCACTCGGACCCGGTCAACAAGTCCATCATGGAACAGCTGATCATGATCGATGCCCTCAAGAGGGCCTCGGCGCGATCCATCACCGCGGTCTGCCCGCTCCTGGGCTACTCCCGTCAGGACAAGAAGCATCTGGGCCGCGAGCCCATCTCCTGCCGGCTCATGTTCGACCTGCTCAAGACGGCTGGCGCGGACCGGATCATGTCGGTTGACCTGCACGCCGCCCAGTCCCAGGGCTTCTTCGACGGGCCTGTGGACCATCTGATCGCCATGCCTGTGCTGGTGGACTATGTGCGCGACCGGATGGATCTGTCCAAGGTGGCCGTGGTCTCGCCGGATGCCGGCCGCATCCGGGTGGCCGAGCAGTGGGCCCAGCGCCTGGGAGGCGTGCCCCTGGCCTTCATCCACAAGACCCGTGACATCACCCAGCCAAACAAGGCTGTGGCCCACCGGGTGGTGGGCGACGTGCGCGGCCTGGACTGCGTGCTGGTGGACGACCTGATCGACACCGGCGGCACCATTGCCGAGGCCTGCAATGTGCTGGATGAGGCCGGCGCCAACTCCATCACCATCGTGGCCACCCATGGCGTCATGTCCGGGCCTGCCGTGGAACGGCTCAAGTCCTGCAAGGCCAAGGAGGTCATCCTGACCGACACGGTCCCCATCCCCCAGGAGAAGCGTTGGGATGGCCTGACCGTGCTGTCCATCGCGCCCCTGCTGGCCTCGGCCATCAAGGCGGTCTTCGAGGACGGCTCGGTGGCCCGGCTCTTCGACACCTATCCGGCCCATCACGGCCAGGGCTTCCTCTTCGCTTGACGCCCTGCCTGCGCGGCATGGCGTGGCGTAATCGTCCGGCTGTGGCATAATGAACCTGGCGGTGCCTGAAGGGTTCCGCCTTTCCCCCATGGTGTAAAGGCAGCACACGGGTCTTTGGAACCCTTAGTCTTGGTTCGAATCCAGGTGGGGGAGCTTACGCTCGCCGATTCCGGTCGGAGACGGCCTCCTTGGGGTCGGTGACCAACCGAAAGGAACTGTCTTGGCAGTCAAGAAGATCGAAACCTGGCTCACCGACATGGACGGCGTGCTGGTGCACGAGAACACGGCCCTGCCCGGAGCTGCCGAATTCATCGACACCCTCAAGCGCAACAACCGCCAGTATCTGGTACTGACCAACAACCCCATCTACACTCCTCGTGACCTTTCGGCCCGCCTTGGCCGTTCGGGCATCGACGTGCCCGAGGATCGGATCTGGACCTCTGCGCTGGCCACTGCCGACTTCGTATCCCGGACCATGCCCCGGGGATCGGCCTATGTGATCGGCGAGGCCGGACTGACCACGGCCCTGCACGAGGCCGGCTTCATTCTTTCCGACATCAAACCGGACTACGTGATCCTGGGGGAGACCCGGACATACTCCTTTGAGTCCATCACCACAGCCATCCGCTTGATTCTGGGTGGCGCCCGCTTCATCTGCACCAACCCTGACGCCACCGGTCCCAGCGAGAACGGCGTCCTGCCGGCAGCCGGCGCGGTGGCGGCCCTGGTGACCAAGGCCACCAACCGCGAGCCCTACTTTGTGGGCAAGCCCAATCCCATCATGTTCCGCACGGCCCTGAACAGGGTGGGCGGCCACTCCGAGACAACGGCCATGATCGGCGATCGGATGGACACCGACGTGGTGGCCGGAGTCGAGGCCGGTCTGAACACCTTCCTGGTGCTGACCGGCATCACCACACGACCCGAGGTGGAGACCTTCCCCTACCGTCCTGACCAGGTGGTGGACTCCATTCAGGACCTGATCGGCATCGCCGAGAGCGGGGTGGTGGAGTTTTGAGCGGCGGGCAGACGCTGACCGCTGGCATCATTCTGGCCGCAGGCGAGGGCACCCGCATGCACTCGGCCCATCCCAAGGTTCTGCACACTCTGGCAGGCAAGACCTTCCTGCAGAGGGTCATGACTTCGGTGACCGCCCTCAATCCCGAACTGACGGCCGTGGTGGTTCATCATCAGGCCGATCTGGTGGCGCAGGCTGCACGCTCCTATGATCCCCAGGTGCGCATCGTGCGTCAGGACAGCCGACCGGGAACGGGGCGTGCGGTCCAGTGCGCCGTAGATCAGCTGGACGGGGAGCTCCGGCACGACGGTCAGGTGTTGATCGTCGCCTCGGACATGCCCCTGCTGGATGCGGACACACTGCACAGTCTGCTCGACTACCATGTCAGCTCCGGCGACGGGGCCACCGTGCTGACCGTCAATCTGGACGACCCCAACGGATATGGCCGCATCATCCGTGACCAGGATGGACGGGTACTGCGCATCGTCGAACAGCGGGACGCCACCGGTACCGAGCTGGCCGTCAAGGAGGTCAACACCTCCGTCTACGTCTTCGAGACTGATCTGCTGCGACAGGCGGTCCGCGGTCTGGACGACAGCAACGCCCAGGGGGAGTTCTATCTGACCGATGCCCTGGAGACGGCCCGCCGTCTGGGTAGGGTGGGGGCCTTCGCCGCGCCTGATCCGCTCAAGGTCGAAGGCGTCAACGACAGGATTCAGTTGGCTGATCTGGCCAAGGCCCACAACCTGAGGGTCTGCCAGGAGTTCATGCGCCAGGGCGTGACCATCCTGGACCCGGCCACCACCTGGATCGAGGACGACGTGGTCATCCAGCAGGATGCCGTCATTCTGCCCGGATGCTTCCTGCAGGGTCATACCGAGATCGCCTCGGACGCGGTCATCGGCCCCTATACCACCCTGATTGACGCCATCGTCGAGCCGCAGGCCAAGGTGGAGCGTTCCCGCGTGCAGGAGACCCGAATCGGAGCCAGGGCCAACATCGGTCCCTGGACCTACCTGAGGGCTGGCAACATCCTTGCCGAGGACACCAAGGCCGGGGCCTTCGTGGAGATGAAGAAGGCCACCATCGACCATGGGACCAAGGTGCCCCATCTTTCCTATGTGGGGGATGCCCATATAGGCCACGACAGCAACGTGGGAGGCGGGTCCATCACGGCCAACTATGACGGCGTGCACAAGAACCGCACCGAGATCGGCTCGGAAGTGCATGTGGGCGCAGGGAACCTCTTCGTAGCACCCGTCCAGGTGGGCGACGGGGTTACGACCGGAGCAGGATCGGTCATCCGCCATCCGGTCGAGGACGGGGCCATGGTCTATTCCACCAACGACCAGCATGAGGTTCCGGACTGGAAGCCCGCCTGGGAGCGGTAACCTTGACAGCATCTGCTTCACAACAAGGAAAGGCGTGACAAGTGCCAGCATTGCAGGAATCCATCGACGCGGTCCGGGTGGCCGCTCGGGCCGCCAACGATGTCAAGGCCATGGACGTAGTGGCCTTCGACGTCTCCCAGCCCATTGCCATCACCGACATCTTCATGGTGGCCACGGGCAGCAACGAACGCCAGGTCCTGGCCATAGCCGAGGAGGTGGAGAAGCAGCTCCATCTGCAGAAAAACCTGGATCCGCGCTCGCGGGAGGGCGTCCAGGAGGCCCAGTGGGTTCTGCTGGACTACGGTGACTTCGTCATCCACATCATGCACAAGCAGGCCCGGGCCTACTACGACCTGGAACGGCTTTGGAAGGACTGCCCCCAGATCGACCTGCAGCTGGAGCACCCCTTCACCCTTAAGGATGATGACCCGGACGGCCAGCTGGCCTCCAGGGCGGACGATCTGAATGGGGATGATCTGCGCAGCCGTTTCGTTGACCCACAGGAAAACCATGACTGACTCGGATACAGCCGTGCAGGATGGACGGCATGTGCGCTCCATGACCGTGGTCCGCCATGGGCAGACCTCATACAACGCAGGGCACCGGATGCAGGGTCAGATCGACATCCCCCTGAACAGCGTTGGCCGCTGGCAGGTGGAGAGGACAGCCGAAGAGCTCCGCGCTGAGTATGTGGACGGCGCACCCCAAGACCGTCACCTGCTGGTGGTCTCCTCCGACCTGGGCCGGGCCGCAGCCACCGCTCATGCCTTCGCCGACCCCTTGGGCCAGACGGTCCATCTTGATCCCGGGCTGCGTGAACGCGGCTTCGGCGAGTGGGAGGGAGCCAGCGCCGAGGAGGTTCGTCAACGTTGGCCTGAGGATTACGAATCCTGGTCCCGGGGCGCCGGGGGAGAGCTGCTCCACGGTGCCGAGACCAAGGCCCAGGTGGGCAAACGAGGCCTGGAAGCCCTGAACCGGTGGATCCACCGTGCTGGCCCGGACACGGATCTCATGGTCTTCACCCATGGGTCCTTCATTGCTGAGGCTCTCCAGGCCTTGCTGGGCATGGCCAACGCATATCCTGAATATCTGGGCCTGGTCACCATGCGCAACGCCCACTGGGCGCGATTGATGCCACGGGATCTGCCGGACGGCGGTCTGCGCTGGTCCATGATTGATTACAATCGCGGTCCGGCCATCGCCATGCGGGGGGACTGGGACAATCCCCGGGGGGTGGTCCAGACCGACTGAGGTCCTTGGGCGGTCGGACGACCATCACAGTATCGCCATGACCACCAGCTACCATAAGAGCGCAGCAACCAGCCGTTGGATCAAAAGGGGTCGGAGTGAAGCAGTTCTTTCATGACATTTCCTGGGCGCAGATCATCGCCGGCGCTCTTGCAGCCATGACCTCCTTCTGGCTTGCCGCCAAGATCGGCGTGGCGGGATCCATCATCGGCGTGGCCATCGGTTCCATCGTCTCTGCCGTGGCCTCGCAGATCTACAAGAATGTTCTGGAAGCCTCTGGCCAGAAGCTGCAGGAGTCCGTGGTCGGCGGTGCTGACCAGGACGATGACGACTCCAGGGCTGACTCGGATGCCGATTCGGGCGCCGATGGGCAGACCACCACCTTGCCTGCCCAGGGTAAGGGTCATTCGGACAAATCCAGCGATGCTGCCGACGGATCCACCCAGGTCATGGCCCCGGTGGATGGGTCCACTCAGGTCATGCCCCCTGTCAATGACGAAAAGTCGGCAGCCAAGACCGGCAGGACCGTTTCGTCCAGCAATGGTCCACGGACGCATGCGGCCTCCATGACGGCAACCAGCAGGAAGAAGCTGGATCAGCGCCGACGCAATGTCATCATTGTCTCCGTGGTCAGCGCCCTGGTGGCCGTACTGCTTTCCGCTCTGGCCATAAATGCCCTGACCAAGGGCGAAGGCACCGACAAGGTGGTTCGCAACGTGGTCAGCCCGCCGACCAGCCAGACGGTAACCCCCAGCGAGGAGGAGACCCCCTCCAAGCCAGCGCGGCGCACAGAGGAGCCTGAATATCAGACGACCCCGAGTGCCCCTCAGAACCAGCCCTCTGGCTCGAATCAGAACCAAGGCAGCGAACAGGGATCCGGGCAGAGTCAACCGCAGGGAGGGAACCCCACGAGCTCGCCTTCGCCGTCTGCCGACGCGACCAGCTCCACGCCAAGTCCCTCAAGCACGGCTCCTACGCCACAGTCGTCACCGACGAGCACGACCAGTCCATCTCCTCGTAACTGACCTGTCAGTCGGCGCGGCACACCCATCCCACCATGTAATGTGACTAGGGTCACTTTCGGGCGGTCCAAGAGGCCCGTCCCTAAGGATCTGGTCCCGAAGGCGGGATCAGCGATGAGAAAGGTGTGTATATGCGTAAGGTTCTGTGCTCTCCAGGCTCCTATGTTCAGCAGGAGGGCGCCATGGGAAAGCTGGCCGGAGAATACGCGGCTCTGGGCACCAAGGGCGCCCATCTGATCGTCGATCCGGTCATCGACGGGCTCTACCACGACGACATCGTCGCCTCCTTTGAGCACGATGGGATCCCCTACGAACTGATGAAATTCGGCGGCGAGTGCTCCATGGAGGAGATCGACCGTCATCGTGACCATTTGGGCGGCAGTGACGCGGTTATCGGCATCGGCGGCGGCAAGACCCTGGATACCGCCAAGGCCGTGGCCCACTTCGCCCACCTGCCGGTCATGATTGTGCCCACGGCGGCCTCCTCGGATGCGCCTTGCTCAAGGCTGTCCGTACTCTACACGCCTGAGGGTGTCTTCGACCGTTACCTGCCCCTGCCCGCCAATCCCAACGTGGTCCTTATGGATACCGACGTGATCACCAAGGCTCCGGTGCGCTTCCTGGTATCAGGGCTGGGCGATGCCTTCGCCACCTACTATGAGGCAGCCGCCTGCGTCCAGTCGAACGCGGTGACCATGACCGGGGGGCACGCCACCATGGCCGCTTTCGCCCTGGCCCGTCTCTGCCGCGACACCCTGCTGGAGGATGGGGTCAAGGCCGTGGCCGCTGCCAAGGCCGGTGTGCGCACAGCCGCCCTGGAGAAGATCATCGAGGCCAACACACTGCTGAGCGGTCTGGGCTTCGAGAGCTCCGGCCTGGCTGCAGCCCACGCCATTCATGACGGAATGACCGCCCTGGAGGGCACCCACTCCATGCTGCACGGCGAAAAGGTGGCCTTCGGCACCCTGGCCCAGCTGGTCCTTGAGGATCGGCCCCTGGAGGAGACCCGCAGGGTCTACGACTTCTTCCGCAGCGTGGGTCTGCCCACCTCCCTGGAGCAGATCGGCATCGGACAGGCCAGCGAGGAGGATCTGCTCCAGGTCGGCGAGCATGCCTGCGGTTCTGACGAGACCATGGGCAACATGCCCTTTGAGGTGACTCCTACCGATGTGGCTCACGCGCTGCGTGCAGCCGATCAGCTGGGCAAGCAGATCTGAATTCTCTTGCTCTGATCCCTCTTCGAGATGCCAGGCGACCGTCGGCATGCAGTCGGCGGTCGCCTGTATTTAGCTTGGTTTACATTGGCCCCTCCTGCAGGGAGGCAGCAGCCTTTCGTATGGCTTGTTCATCTGGGCATGTGGCTGGACCTGGCTGCGTAGTGGAAAGGGCCCCTGCGCAGTTGGCCAGTGTCAGCGCCTCTTCGATGGGCAGGCCCTGGAATATGCCCGCACAGAGGACGCCCGAGTGTGCATCGCCGGCACCGTTGGTGTCTATGGCCTGGACCTGTGGGGTGGGAATATACTTGATTTGGCTCGCATCCTTGGGCTGGCAGTACCAGGCACCACGGGCGCCGGCCCTGAGAACCACCGGACTGTCCAGTCTCAGCGAAAGTGAACGGCAGATGGATTCCAGCCCGGTTGTGTCGCCGGTTTCGGGTTGGCATCCCAGACGTTGCGCCAGGATTGGTCCCTCGCGTTCGTTGAGGGACCAGATAGGATGCAGACCGTTGACCGCATCAAGAACATCCGGTGCAATATCTGCCACCATGGGTCCCAGGTCGAAGAGCACCGGAAATCCTTCGCCCTGGTGTTTCTCAGCAAAACCGAGCAGGCTTCGGGTGTTGTCCTTGTGGCAGAAGGAATACCCACTCAGGTAGATGACATCACCGGGAACCAGATTCATGCTTTCGTAGGTGCCCTCCGGCACCCGGGTCTCTGCGCCCGGCGCCGACACAAAGGTGCGTTCACCCGAGGGTTCGATCATGGCTACCGAGTATCCGGTATCACAGTTATCCAGCACAGGCCCTTGTGCGGGAACCTGCAGGGCAGCAAGGGCTCCACGGGCCATGTCCGCCATCGGACCTGTGCCGATCGCCCCCATGTAGGCTATGGGTGCCCCCATCCGCCTGGCTGCCTGGATCACGTTGTATCCGCCGCCGACCTTTATGGCGGTTCGCCTGGCGAAAATGTCCCCTCCGCGTTCCGGGAGGTGGTCGATGTTCATGCTCAGGTCAATCACCACCTGACCGAGATGAAGGATGCTGGGTTCAGTCATTACTGCTGCTCCTCACAGCCACGGAGTCCTTGGAGAGGAGGTGCAAAATGGCATAGAGGATTCCTCCCAGCAGGAGGGATACCAGCCATGCCAGGCCGTTCCTGCCCAGGAAGCTGCCGGCCAGCGGCCCTGAGAACCAGACCTCGTTCTTGGAGACCTGGGCCGTCACGAACAGGAAGCCGACGACTATCCCCACCAGCCAGCTGACGATGGCCGGGAGGTTGATGCCGTGCCAGTACCAGTATGGGGAATCGGCTTGAAGATTCAAAAGGCCGTCCGAATCGTAGCGCTTGCGGAAGATCATATCTGACAGGAAGATGCCTGCCCAGGTGCTCAGCGGCACTGCCAGCAAGGAGATAAAGGTGACGAAGGGGCCGTAGAATCCGTCGGAGCCCAGCGTGAAGTACAGGGCTCCGCAGGTGGTCACCACCACATCGACGACGACCGCATAGACGCGGGGAATTCTGATGCCCAGGGTGATGGTGGTCAGGCCGGCCGAATATACGGACAGGTTGTTTGACATGAGCAACCCAGCGAAGGCGGCAATCAGATAGGGAATCGAAACCCAGGCGGGCAGGGCGCTTCGAACCGCGGCGACCGGATCAGCGGCGGAGGCAATGGTGGAGTTGCCTGCTGTCAGGACCGATCCCAGGCCGATAACCACGACCAGGGGGATGCCGGCGCCGGCTGCTGCAGTCAGGATCAGAGAGCCCGATTTCACCGAGGTCTTCTGGTAGCGGGCCATGTCTGCGCCGGAGTTGACCCAGCCGATGCCCGTCCCCGCGGCTATGGTGCCGACGCCGATCAGGAAGGCGCTGGCTGATCCGGGGGCATTGCCAATGAAGGAGGACCAGTCGACGGTCGTGGTCAGATAGATGGCCACCAGTAGAGTGAGGGCTCCGAATATCCAGGTGGCCCATTTCTGTACAGTGAGAATGAAAGCGTGGCCGGCGGCAGAGACCACCACAGTCAAGGCCACGAAGACGGCAATGCAGACAAAGGTCAGGAAGGGGGCGCGCTTGGCATCGGCTGAGGTGCCGAAGATGATGGCAATCAGTGAGAGCAGAGCAAAGGCACCGGTCATCGTGTTCACCGTCTCCCAGCCCAGCCTGGATAGCAGGGCCACTAGGGTAGGGCCCGCATTGCCTCTGACGCCGAAAATGGCTCGGGACAGGGTCAGCGTGGGGGCGCCGCCTCTTTTGCCGGCTATGGAAATGATGCCGACCAGTGCGAAGGATCCGAAGGCTCCGATGGTCGTGGCGAGCACGGCCTGCCAGAGGTTGAGGCCCTGGGCAATCAGGGTAGCTCCCAGAGGGATTCCCAGGATCGAGATGTTGGCGGCGAACCAGACCCAGAAGAGCTGGCCGGGCGACCCGTTCCTCTGGTCCTCGGGTACGGGTTCGATGCCCCTTTGCTCAACTCTGGAGAGGATGGTGCCCTTTTTTGGTGCAGTTGACATGGATTGTCTCCTTTGACTCACGATGTACTGGATGCAGCGATGGATTGTCTGGTCAGGCCTGTGGTGTGGTCTGGGTGGACCCCATGATCTCGGGGTTGACTGGATTTTACATTCTTGTATTCCTGAAGGATTCTGTCGTATCCGTTTTGCGCTTTACCTTAAAGTAATCAGGCCATGGGCAGTTTTCTGCAGGTCAAGGTGAGATACCGAAGCCACCTGGGAGCAGAGTGCAGGGTCGAACACCTCGGGGCCGGTGCATGCGCCGGTCATTGCGCCGGTCATGGCAGCGATGGTGTCCGTATCGCCGCCCAGGTTGACTGCGACGAATAGAGCCGATTGGGGATCGTCGGCGAATCTCCAGGCCAGGGCAAAAGCGGCTGCCACAGACTCATTGGCCTCCACCGAAGTGCCGCAGTCTTCGATGAGGTGGCGTTCGAAATCGTCCTCATCGCTGAATTCTTCGGACACTTGTATTGCCTGGCGGGCCCGAGCGGGAACCGATGCCTTGGGTGTCCAGGCTCCGGCGGTTTCCATGGCGGGTACCAGGCGCAAGGACTCATTCAGTGCCTGGCGAACGGTCATTCCCTCAAGTCCCAGACTGACTGTCGTAGCGATCAGCGCTGCGCTTTGAAAGCCTGTGACCGTGTCGTGGGTGACCTGGCAGGACTCGTAGATGCGATTGGCCAGCCGTCTGGTGTCTTCGGGCCTGTTGGCTATCCCTACCGGGGCGACTCGCATGGCCGCCCCATTGGTGGTGCCGGTCCTTCCTGTGGTCATGATGTCCGCGCCATGGCGAACCTGTTCCAGGGCCAGCTTGGTGGATGGCCCGAGCAGGTCGAGTGATCCGCGTGACTTCATGCCGTCCTCCCAGGCCAGAAGGCGCTTAGCGAACTCTTTGGGATCGATGTGTCCTCTGCCCTCGATGATCAGCTCTGCGACAATCAGTGCCTGCTCGGTGTCATCGGTCACAGATCCCGCAGGTATACCTGGAGCGATCGGCTGATCCGCAATAGCATCACGAAGGGTGTCAACCCTGCCGTAGGCCTCATGGATGGCTGCTGGACTCATGCTCTGCGTGGGCATGCCCAGCGCATCTCCCAAGGACAGCCCAGTAAGTGCGCCCAGTGCGCCCTTTTCAGTTCTGGTCATTGTTGTGCAAGCCTCCAGAGTCGTTGCGATGAGCCCATGAATCTGTTTGCAGATAGACTGCGACATTTTTAATCAGAATAATTGTAAGGCCCTTGGAGGTTTGTCGGCACAAAGGTTGTGGCAGGCATGATTCACAATGAAGAATGGGAGTCTGAGCGAGCTCTATCCTGTTAGGTGGGAGATAAAAACAATGCTGGTTAGTCGAGGTTAAAGATTTGATCGAGGTGTGGGTTCTATAGATTGCCGACAGTGATTGGCGAAGATTATCCCTTGATGCCGTAACGGAGTTTGTCGGGGTGTCCTAATCTTGGCTTCGGCATGGGTGGGCTATAGGAACTAAACGCGTTGTTTATGTTGGGGGTTTGGCCTTGTGGCTGTAAGCGTGTTGGGTGGTTGTTAATAGGTCGGGTTGTTAATAGGGGTCTTGCAGGGGTGCCCGTTCCTGTTCGATTGGGGAATGAGAACCAGATCGAAGAGGGCCAGGCATTGCCCCATATGCCATGGGCGGATGCGCAAGCATGGGCGCAACAGATCAGGCACGCAGCGCTGGATGTGTCCGTCCTGCTCGATCGCGTCCACCGCGCGCAGGCAGGACCGGGCCCGCGCCGCGCAGTTGAGGGAGTTCCTGGACTGGCTGCGACGGGCAGGACCCGGGAACAGATGGGGGCCATGGGCGCCAGGGCCTGGCGTAAACGGGTCGGCTGGTGCTGGAACATCAAGCCGGCAATCACACCGGACGGGGTGGTCCATCACACGCTCATGGCCGACGGCACGTATATGGCACACGGCTGGTGCCTCCTGATAGCGATCGACGGGCAGACGGGCCAGGTCATCGACCGGCAGTGGTGCCATCAGGAGAACACGGCGGCCTGCACGGCCCTGTCCTCCCGCATCCCCGGGCCCGACGTGCTCATCACCGACGGCCTTCGCGGCGTGCAGAAAGCCTGCCATGCCTGCTGGCCGGGCACGCGCATCCGACGCTGCCTGGTGCACGTGCAACGCAACACCAAAACCGACCTGACACTCAAACCACGACTTCAGGCCGGCAAGGAACCCAAGCGACTCTCCGACCAGCTCACCCGGGTCCATACCATCGAGGAAGCGGTGCGTTGGGGTGAGGCCTTGAACGCCTGGCACGAAAGATGGAAAACCCTCATCGACGAACGCACCATGGCCAAGGACGACCCAGCCAACCCCAAAGCCAGCCACCAATCCTGGTGGTGGACCCACCAGGAACTCCGCCGCTGCTACCGCAGGCCCGAACACCTCTTCCAAGACAGGCAGCTCTTCGCCTTCCTGGAACCCGAACTCACCGCCGGCGGGCCAGTGGAACGCACCACCACGGCTGGAAGGAGGAGTCAACTCACCCATCAAACGCACCCTCCTGCAACACCACGGCCTACCCGAGAGCCACATGAGACGCGCCTGCGAATGGCACTGCTACATGAAAACCGACAACCCCGACCCCGCCAGCCTGATCAGGGACGAACACCACCAGCCACAACCAGCACCCAAACGGGAAACCAGACAGGAACAGGACGAGCCCGAACACTACGGCACCGCCATCAACTGGAACGAGTTCCACACACCATTCAGATACCCCAACACCACACTCTGACCAACACACAACCAAACCCACACACAGAACCTAAAACAACGCGTTTAGTTCCTATAGCCCCTGATGCCGGAGAGACCGTTCTGTATCAGCATAGAGGCTAGATTGGCTGAGCTCTGATAAGGATGCGAAGGGTAAGGAATACGAGCGGTGTCCATCTCAGTTACACCCCTTTAGATAAAAAAGTGCCGCCCTAGTGTGCATATCATATAAATATGATAGAGGCAGTGGCGGCTTCTAACAAGCTTTAATATACTCGGGATATCAGTTAGAAAGCTTCATCAAGATAAAGCTTCACAATATAAACACATTTCTTATCGGATGGTCTTTCTTCTATCATGAGCTACTGCAGATCACCCTTCAATCGGCAAACATAAAACTGGTCGGCTCGGCCGGGGTTGTGGTCATCGGCGGCTGCGCCTTGATGTCTGGCCGCCGCTGTCGCACGCCTGCGGCGTGCTGCTGAAGGGGTTGGGAATGTGGTGTTTGTGCCGCCCCCTTCCATTCTGGCCCGGGCCGCTGCGACTCAAGCCCCGAGCGTCTCCGCCCACACCCCGCTCCGGCCGAGGGGGCCGAACAGCATGCCCCCTCGGCCTCCGGGGGAGTGTTCGGATCCACGCGGGGGCTTGACTCTCCGCTATACCCGGGCCGCCATTCCAGGCGTCGGCACAAACAGTCCCGGCACCAAGGAAAGGAACACCCATGAACACCACAACCAGCCTCCAGGACGACGTCAAGCAACTGAGCCAGGACCCCCAACTCATGCTCACCGCAGGCCGACAGGCCCTCGACAGCATCATGCGCATACTCGACGGCACCCACCAGCCCGAAGCCATAGGACACGACCGGCTCACCCGCATGGCCGCGCTGATAGAAACCTCACTGCCGCACCGCGACGCGCTCCTGGTCGCCGCCATCAACCCCGACACCACCCGAGACGACCTGACCACCATCACCGAACAACCCCACGACCCCGCCGCCGTCAAACTCATCTTCACCAGCCTCACCACCTGCTTCGAAGGCCGGACCCCCGTCAACCAGGAACGCGCCGACAGAGCCTACAACCTCTTCGACCAGCTCACCGCCGCCGTCGGCCCCACCCCACACCTCAGCGCCTCCAGAGCCTACCTGGCCTGGGCCGCCCGCGACCCCGACCAAGCCAGCTCATACATGGTCCAAGCCCTCACCCTCGACCGAACCAACAACCTCGCAGCGCTCATCGCCCTGGCCCTCAGTAAGAACATCAACCCCACCGACGACTAACACCACACACAACCAAACCGAAGAGGTCTCCTCCCAAACCAAGGAGGAGACCTCTCCGCGTCCGATGCGTTTCTCCCGCCCCATAAAAGGGGCACTCGAATCCGCTTCATTCCCTAGGAATGATCGTTGTTTAGATTAATCATGCTTGTCTGCAGCATCAACGGCATGAATGACGAGTAGGGAGATGAGAATGGTGAGAACCTCAGTTATCAAAGATGAGAGCGCCATGGCTTCCCACCTGCTGAAGGCCAAGGCCATCAACCCCATGAGAAACACAAAACTCACAACTTCGCTAACAAGCTTCTTCAAGACCTTGTGACTGCTCATGCTAAACAACACATCCACCAACGCATCAGTTATGTAGGTACCAAAGAACCACAACAGAAAGATAACGATGGTACCCAAAACCCCACGCCACCCATGCACCCAGGAACGAACGCCACCGAAAGGGAGCAAGCGATAAGTGACACCAATGCCGACCGCAAAAGGAAAGACAAAACCCAACAACACAGTTCCGAAAAAACCAACACCGGTAATCGCATCCGAAACCGTTACATGGTCTGATCGTCCACGGTCACTCATCGCTCACCCCTCTCTCCATGAATCAGAGGAACAAATCAACCCATGTCGCCGTGTATTCAGCAATATCGTAAGGGATGCCCAGCTGCATCAAACCTGAGACGATAGCGGCATGAGTCCAGACGCCGGTGGCTTCCAGGAAGTCTGCAATCCGACCGGCCCACGGAGCAATCTTGGCAGGAAGCTTGGAACCTCCCCAGCGCAGAAGCTTAATGACAGCTTTCTTGGCGATCGTCGTAGCCCAATTCCTCGATTGGAAGCCATTACCGGCAGTGCCATCATGCATCGAGAATGCATACTCGGTCAGGATGCCAGCACCTTCATAATCACCGTTTTCCCATGCGGTATCCGCTATCTCCAGCACATCCCTCGGAGTCAGCGAATCGGTGACTTGACTCACGATAGATGTCGAAGCGGTATCCACAGGCTCTGCAGCCATCGCCTGACTGGGAACCATGGCGACTCCCATAGACAGCGCAAGTGGAACAGCAACGCTGGCGAGCAACCTACTTTTGATAGTGTTCAGGGCTTTCATCATAAGCCCCTTTCCGTTTGTTGAGTCAATTCATCCTTGATAACCAATAACGAAGTCAGCGGTGTCAGCCATGGCACCTCTGACAACCCAGCTAAAACTGGAATACTGCACTGATAGATAGGCCTAACTATCATTCTTGAGTTATTACATCAACGGTGACAGTAGCACCACCGTTACACCATTATAGGGCTATAGGAACTAAACGCGTTGTTTATGTTGGGGGTTTGGCCTTGTGGCTGTAAGCGTGTTGGGTGGTTGTTAATAGGTCGGGTTGTTAATAGGGGTCTTGCAGGGGTGCCCGTTCCTGTTCGATCGGGGAATGAGAACCAGATCGAAGAGGGCCAGGCATTGCCCCATATGCCATGGGCGGATGCGCAAGCATGGGCGCAACAGATCAGGCACGCAGCGCTGGATGTGTCCGTCCTGCTCGATCACGTCCACCGCGCGCAGGCAGGACCGGGCCCGCGCCGCGCAGTTGAGGGAGTTCCCGGACTGGCTGCTGACGGGCAGGACCCGGGAACAGATGGGGGCCATGGGCGCCAGGGCCTGGCGTAAACGGGTCGGCTGGTGCTGGAACATCAAGCCGGCAATCACACCGGACGGGGTGGTCCATCACACGCTCATGGCCGACGGCACGTATATGGCACACGGCTGGTGCCTCCTGATAGCGATCGACGGGCAGACGGGCCAGGTCATCGACCGGCAGTGGTGCCATCAGGAGAACACGGCGGCCTGCACGGCCCTGTCCTCCCGCATCCCCGGGCCCGACGTGCTCATCACCGACGGCCTTCGCGGCGTGCAGAAAGCCTGCCATGCCTGCTGGCCGGGCACGCGCATCCAACGCTGCCTGGTGCACGTGCAACGCAACACCAAAACCGACCCGACACTCAAACCACGACTTCAGGCCGGCAAGGAACCCAAGCGACTCTCCGACCAGCTCACCCGGGTCCATACCATCGAGGAAGCGGTGCGTTGGGGTGAGGCCTTGAACGCCTGGCACGAAAGATGGAAAACCCTCATCGACGAACGCACCATGGCCAAGGACGACCCAGCCAACCCCAAAGCCAGCCACCAATCCTGGTGGTGGACCCACCAGGAACTCCGCCGCTGCTACCGCAGGCTCGAACACCTCTTCCAAGACAGGCAGCTCTTCGCCTTCCCGGAACCCGAACTCACCGCCGGCGGGCCAGTGGAACGCACCACCACGGCTGGAAGGAGGAGTCAACCCACCCATCAAACGCACCCTCCTGCAACACCACGGCCTACCCGAGAGCCACATGAGACGCGCCTGCGAATGGCACTGCTACATGAAAACCGACAACCCCGACCCCGCCAGCCTGATCAGGGACGAACACCACCAGCCACAACCAGCACCCAAACGGGAAACCAGACAGGAACAGGACGAGCCCGAACACTACGGCACCGCCATCAACTGGAACGAGTTCCACACACCATTCAGATACCCCAACACCACACTCTGACCAACACACAACCAAACCCACACACAGAACCTAAAACAACGCGTTTAGTTCCTATAGCCCCTGATGCCGGAGAGACCGTTCTGTATCAGCATAGAGGCTAGATTGGCTGAGCTCTGATAAGGATGCGAAGGGTAAGGAATACGAGCGGTGTCCATCTCAGTTACACCCCTTTAGATAAAAAAGTGCCGCCCTAGTGTGCATATCATATAAATATGATAGAGGCAGTGGCGGCTTCTAACAAGCTTTAATATACTCGGGATATCAGTTAGAAAGCTTCATCAAGATAAAGCTTCACAATATAAACACATTTCTTATCGGATGGTCTTTCTTCTATCATGAGCTACTGCAGATCACCCTTCAATCGGCAAACATAAAACTGGTCGGCTCGGCCGGGGTTGTGGTCATCGGCGGCTGCGCCTTGATGTCTGGCCGCCGCTGTCGCACGCCTGCGGCGTGCTGCTGAAGGGGTTGGGAATGTGGTGTTTGTGCCGCCCCCTTCCATTCTGGCCCGGGCCGCTGCGACTCAAGCCCCGAGCGTCTCCGCCCACACCCCGCTCCGGCCGAGGGGGCCGAACAGCATGCCCCCTCGGCCTCCGGGGGAGTGTTCGGATCCACGCGGGGGCTTGACTCTCCGCTATACCCGGGCCGCCATTCCAGGCGTCGGCACAAACAGTCCCGGCACCAAGGAAAGGAACACCCATGAACACCACAACCAGCCTCCAGGACGACGTCAAGCAACTGAGCCAGGACCCCCAACTCATGCTCACCGCAGGCCGACAGGCCCTCGACAGCATCATGCGCATACTCGACGGCACCCACCAGCCCGAAGCCATAGGACACGACCGGCTCACCCGCATGGCCGCGCTGATAGAAACCTCACTGCCGCACCGCGACGCGCTCCTGGTCGCCGCCATCAACCCCGACACCACCCGAGACGACCTGACCACCATCACCGAACAACCCCACGACCCCGCCGCCGTCAAACTCATCTTCACCAGCCTCACCACCTGCTTCGAAGGCCGGACCCCCGTCAACCAGGAACGCGCCGACAGAGCCTACAACCTCTTCGACCAGCTCACCGCCGCCGTCGGCCCCACCCCACACCTCAGCGCCTCCAGAGCCTACCTGGCCTGGGCCGCCCGCGACCCCGACCAAGCCAGCTCATACATGGTCCAAGCCCTCACCCTCGACCGAACCAACAACCTCGCAGCGCTCATCGCCCTGGCCCTCAGTAAGAACATCAACCCCACCGACGACTAACACCACACACAACCAAACCGAAGAGGTCTCCTCCCAAACCAAGGAGGAGACCTCTCCGCGTCCGATGCGTTTCTCCCGCCCCATAAAAGGGGCACTCGAATCCGCTTCATTCCCTAGGAATGATCGTTGTTTAGATTAATCATGCTTGTCTGCAGCATCAACGGCATGAATGACGAGTAGGGAGATGAGAATGGTGAGAACCTCAGTTATCAAAGATGAGAGCGCCATGGCTTCCCACCTGCTGAAGGCCAAGGCCATCAACCCCATGAGAAACACAAAACTCACAACTTCGCTAACAAGCTTCTTCAAGACCTTGTGACTGCTCATGCTAAACAACACATCCACCAACGCATCAGTTATGTAGGTACCAAAGAACCACAACAGAAAGATAACGATGGTACCCAAAACCCCACGCCACCCATGCACCCAGGAACGAACGCCACCGAAAGGGAGCAAGCGATAAGTGACACCAATGCCGACCGCAAAAGGAAAGACAAAACCCAACAACACAGTTCCGAAAAAACCAACACCGGTAATCGCATCCGAAACCGTTACATGGTCTGATCGTCCACGGTCACTCATCGCTCACCCCTCTCTCCATGAATCAGAGGAACAAATCAACCCATGTCGCCGTGTATTCAGCAATATCGTAAGGGATGCCCAGCTGCATCAAACCTGAGACGATAGCGGCATGAGTCCAGACGCCGGTGGCTTCCAGGAAGTCTGCAATCCGACCGGCCCACGGAGCAATCTTGGCAGGAAGCTTGGAACCTCCCCAGCGCAGAAGCTTAATGACAGCTTTCTTGGCGATCGTCGTAGCCCAATTCCTCGATTGGAAGCCATTACCGGCAGTGCCATCATGCATCGAGAATGCATACTCGGTCAGGATGCCAGCACCTTCATAATCACCGTTTTCCCATGCGGTATCCGCTATCTCCAGCACATCCCTCGGAGTCAGCGAATCGGTGACTTGACTCACGATAGATGTCGAAGCGGTATCCACAGGCTCTGCAGCCATCGCCTGACTGGGAACCATGGCGACTCCCATAGACAGCGCAAGTGGAACAGCAACGCTGGCGAGCAACCTACTTTTGATAGTGTTCAGGGCTTTCATCATAAGCCCCTTTCCGTTTGTTGAGTCAATTCATCCTTGATAACCAATAACGAAGTCAGCGGTGTCAGCCATGGCACCTCTGACAACCCAGCTAAAACTGGAATACTGCACTGATAGATAGGCCTAACTATCATTCTTGAGTTATTACATCAACGGTGACAGTAGCACCACCGTTACACCATTATAGGGCTATAGGAACTAAACGCGTTGTTTATGTTGGGGGTTTGGCCTTGTGGCTGTAAGCGTGTTGGGTGGTTGTTAATAGGTCGGG